>NZ_JBJGZC010000014.1:0-155238 GCF_054050315.1 Geodermatophilus sp. SYSU D00867
CGTGGGACACGAGACCTCCGGGTCGTCGGTGAGGCGTCAGCACCCACACCCTCACCCGGAGGTCTCCTCGCTGTCTCAGCCCGCTAGGCCGTCAACAACGCTCGTGGTCACTACAGCTAGGCCGTCAACAACGCTCGTGGTCACTACAACTAGGCGGCCTCGTCCGGCGAGCACCTCGGCCCCTCCGCGGGGGCGGCGGGGCCTCCCTCAGTCGCGGAGCTTCGCGCGCAGCGCGGCCTGCTCGGCGGCGCCGAAGCCGTGCTCGTCGAGCCAGCCCAGCGGCCCGCCGTGCCGCTCGCCCAGGATCTCCAGCAGCCGGCGCATGGTCGCCGCCCGCGGCGTGTGGCTGGCGACGTCGCGGCGGGTCATGTCGTCGGCGTACGTCGGCGACCGGCGCAGCTTCGCCACCAGTGCCTCGATGACCTCGGCGGTCAGCGCGTAGTCGGCGACGATCTCCTCGTCGGGCACCCCGGCCACGGCCAGGCAGAACATGGCGACGACGCCGGTGCGGTCCTTGCCCGCGGCGCAGTGCACGACCGCCGCGCCGTCGCTGGCCACGATCGCCCGCAGCGCCGCCAGCACGTTCTCCGGGCGGTGGTGCAGGTAGCCGAGGTAGGAGCGCACCGCCGGCGGCTCGACCTCGTCGGCCTCGGTGGTCTGCCGCGGCAGCACCGTCTCGGCCCAGTCGGCCGGCAGGTCGGGGACCTCGTCCTCCTCGACGGCGAACACGTCGGTGTGGTGGCCCCGCTCGGGCAGCAGGCTGAGGTGCCGGTGCGTGACCTCGGCGACCGCGCGCAGCGGGCCGCGGCCCTCGAGCAGCACCTCGGCGGTGGTGCGCAGGTCGATCACGTCGCTCAGGCGCAGGTCCTCGAGCAGCCGCCGCACGTCCTCGTCGCTGAGGGTCTGCAGGTTGTCGCTGCGCAGCACGCGGCCGAACGCCGTCACGCCGCCGTCGGTGGTGGGCAGGCCGCCCAGGTCGCGCGTGTTCGTCGTCCCGTCGAGCCGCAGCCAGCGGTCGGTGCGCACGTCATCGGAGGTCGAGGTCACCCGTCCGACGGTACGGGCCCGTGGTGAACGTCCCGTGCCGCCCGGAGAGGTGTGCTCGCTCACCACAGGGACGGGTGTGGCTGTGGAGGTCACCGACATGGGCAGTCCGTGACGGGCTCCCTACGGTGTGGTCCAGACCACGCCGGACGGGACCGTCCGGAGCAGCAACCGTGCACCGCCGCACACACCGAGGAGCTCGCCATGTCGCGTCCCCGCCACCGGTCCCGGACCGCCGTCCTCGCCACGGGCGCCGCGCTGGCCCTGTCGGTCGCCGCCTGCGGCAGCCCCACCGCCGCCTCGTCGGGAGGGAGCGGCGGGGACGGCGGCGGCGAGGGCGAGCCGATCCGGGTCGGGCTCGTCTTCTCCTCCACCGGGCCGCTGGCCACCTACGGCGAGCAGTACCTGCAGGGCTTCGAGGCCGGCCTGGACTACGCCACCGACGGCACCGGCGAGGTCGACGGCCGGCCGATCGAGATCGTCGAGCGCGACGACGCCGGCGACCCCGCCAAGGCCGTCGCCGAGGCCACCGACCTCATCGGCCAGGGCGTGCAGGTGCTCGCCGGGTCCACCGCCTCGGGCGTGGCCACCCAGGTCGCGCCGCTGGCCGAGCAGAACGACGTCCTGTTCATCTCCGGGCCGGCCGCCACCGACGCGGTGACCGGCGTCAACAACAACACCTTCCGGTCGGGCCGGCAGACCTACCAGGACATCCTCACCGCGCAGTCGTTCATCGGCGACGCGCAGGGCAAGACCGTGCTGGTCTTCGCCCAGGACAGCGCCTTCGGCCAGGCCAACGTCGGCGCCGTCACCGCCGTCCTCGGCGAGGCCGGGGCCACGGTCACCCCGCTGCTGGTGCCGGCCAGCGCCACCGACTTCACGCCGTTCGCCTCCCAGGCCCGCGACGCCGGCGCCGACCTGGTCTTCGTCGCCTGGGCCGGGGAGACCGCGCCGGCCATGTGGCAGGCGATGGGCCAGCAGGGCGTGCTCGACTCCACCACCGTCGTCACCGGCCTGGACATCCGCGCCAGCTACGCCACCTACGGCGCGCAGGCCACGCAGATCGACTACCTGTCGCACTTCTTCGCCGAGGCCGTCGACAACGAGGTCAGCCAGGCGATGACCGAGCGGGTCGAGGAGGCCGGCGGCACGGTCGACCTGTTCACCCCGGACGGCTTCACCGCCGCGCAGATGGTCGTGCACGCGCTCCAGGAGGGCGGCGACGACGTCGGCGCCATGGTGGACGCACTCGAGGGCTGGCAGTTCGACGGCGTCAAGGGCGAGCTGACCATCCGCGAGGAGGACCACGCGCTCCTGCAGCCGATGTTCCAGGCCCGCCTGGAGCAGCAGGGCGACGAGCTGGTCCCGGTGCTCGTCGAGACCCTCGACCCGGAGGCCACCGCGCCGCCGGTCGCCACCTCCTGACCCGGGCGCTCCTCCCGAGGACCGGGCAGTGACCACCTCCCTCCCCGCCCCGGCACCGGCCGCCCGCCCCGCGGGCGAGCCGGTGCTCCGGGTGGCCGGCCTGACCTGCGCGATCGGCGGCGCGGTCATCGTCTCCGACGTCTCCCTCGAGGTCGCCCCCGGTGAGTTCGTCGCCGTCATCGGGCCCAACGGGGCGGGCAAGACCTCCCTGTTCAACCTGCTCTCCGGGCTGCTGCCGGTCACCGCCGGCACGATCACCCTGGACGGTACCGACATCACCCGCGCCGGCCCGGCCGCGCGGGCCCGCCTGGGGCTGGGCCGGACCTTCCAGTCCTCGTCGGTGTTCGCGGGCCTCGGCGTCCGGGAGAACGTGCGCCTGGCGGCGCAGGCCCGGCTCGGCGGCAGCCTGCGGCCCTGGCAGCGGGTGCGCCCCTCGGACCGGGCGTTCGAGGTGGCCGAGCGGGCGCTGGGCCGGGTGGGCCTCGCCGCCCGCGGCGACGCGCTCGCCGGGTCCCTCTCCCACGGCGACAAGCGCAAGCTGGAACTGGCGATCCTGCTGGCCACCGACCCCGCCGTCGTGCTGCTCGACGAGCCGATGGCCGGCGTCAGCACCGGGGAGGTCGCCGGCCTCACCCAGGTCATCGCCGACGTGCACCGCGAGGAGGGCCGGACGGTGCTCATGGTCGAGCACCACATGGACGTCCTGCTCGGCCTCGCCGACCGGGTCGCCGTCATGCACCACGGCGCGCTGCTCGCCCTGGACACCCCGGCACGGGTCACCGCCGACCCCGTCGTCCAGGAGGCCTACCTGGGGGACCAGCTGTGACCGCCGACCGGCCGGTGCTGCTCCGGCTCTCCGACGTGCACGTCCGGCTGTCGGGATCGCACATCCTGCAGGGGGTCGACCTCACCGTCCGCCGCGGCGGGGTGACGGCCCTGCTCGGCCGCAACGGCGCGGGCAAGACGACGACGGTGAAGTCGGTGCTCGGCCTGGTGCCCTCGACCGGCCGCATCGAGCTCACCGACGCCGCCGGCCGCGTGCACCGGCTGTCGGGCCGGCGCACCCACGACGTCGTCCGGCTCGGCGTCGGCTACGCGCCCGAGGACCGCGAGGTCTTCGGCGGGCTGACCGTGGCCGAGAACCTCACGCTGGCCGAGCGGCGCGACTCCGCGCACCACCACGACCGCGTGTACGAGCTGTTCCCCGAGCTCGCGAAGCGCAGCCGCCAGCTGGCCGGGACCCTCTCGGGCGGCCAGCAGCAGATGGTGGCCATCGCCCGGCTGCTGCTCAACGACAACCAGCTGCTGCTCGTCGACGAGCCGACCAAGGGCCTGGCGCCGCTGCTGGTCGCCGAGGTCGCCGACGTGCTCGCCCGCGCCGCCGAGGAGGTGACGGTGCTGCTCGTCGAGCAGAACCTGTCCGTGGTGCGCCGCATGGCCACCGACGCCGTCGTCGTCGACCAGGGGCGCGCGGTGTGGAGCGGGTCGGCGCCGGAGCTGCTGGCCGACGCCGACCGCACCCGCGAGCTGCTCGGCGTCGCCTCGAGCGGGGGTGCGCACGCAGTGGGCGAGCTCGCGAGCCCACCGGGGACAGAGCCACGGGTGCGCGTGCACCGGACGAGCGCCGGCGAGGCCGGCGCATGAGCACCATCGTGCTGCTGACCGTCACGGGCCTCGGGCTCGCGGCGCTGTACTTCCTCGTCGCCTCCGGGCTCTCGCTGATCTTCGGGCTGATGGGCGTGCTCAACTTCGCCCACGGCGCCTTCCTCACCATCGGCGCCTACGGCACCTGGTGGGCCTCGGAGAACCTGCCCGGCGCCGGGTCCGGCGGGTGGGGCTTCGCGTTCGCCGTCGCCTTCGGGGTCGCCGTCGGCACGGTCGTCGCGGCGCTGATCGAGCTGTTGCTGATCCGCCCGCTCTACGAGCGGCACATCGAGCAGGTGCTGGTCACCGTGGGGCTGAGCCTGGCGCTGGTCGCGCTGGTGCGGGCGATCTGGGGCGCCGACCCGCGGCCCTTCCCCGCGCCGGCCTGGGCCAAGGACACGACGTCGGTGCTCGGCGCCAGCGTGCCCAACGACCGCTTCCTGCTCATCGGCAGCGCCGTCGTCGTGCTGCTCGCCGTGCTGGCCTTCCTCCGCTACACCCGCTTCGGCCTGGTCATCCGCGCCGGCGTGGAGAACCGGTCGATGGTGACCGCGCTCGGCATCGACGTGCGGCGGGCGTTCACCCTGGTCTTCGCCATCGGCGGCGCGTTCGCCGCGCTGGCCGGCGCCCTCGGCGGCGTCTACCTCGGCTCGATCTCGCCGGGCCAGGGCACCTCGCTGCTGATCTTCGCCTTCATCGTCGTCGTCATCGGCGGGATGAGCTCGATCACCGGCGCCGCGGTGGCGGCGGTCCTCGTCGGGCTGGTGCAGCAGTTCGCCAACTACTACGCGGCCAGCGGGGTGGGGGACCTGTCGGTCGTCCTGCTGCTCGCCGTCGTCCTGCTGACCCGCCCCGGCGGGCTGACTGCGAGGGTGGCATGAGCCGGAACCTGACGCGGCTGGCGCCGCTGGTCGTCCTCGTCGTCCTGGCGGTCCTGCCGTACTCCACGTTGCAGGTCCCGGGCCTCTTCGACGGCGTCCTCAACAGCCCCGGCACCCTCCAGCTGCTGGCGCTGTGCCTTGTCTTCGGCGGGGTGGCGCTGTCCTACGACCTGCTGTTCGGGTTCACCGGGCTGCTGTCGTTCGGGCACGCGCTCTACTTCGCGGCCGGCACGTACGTGGCCAACCTGGCGCTGACCGAGCTCGGCTGGGGCCTGGGCGCGGCGCTCGCGCTGACCACCGTGGTCGGCATCGCGCTGCCGCTGCTGGTCGGCGGGGTGGCGCTGCGGGTGTCGGGCATCGCCTTCTCCATGGTCACGCTGGCCATGGCGCAGGTCGGGTCGATCGTCGTCCTGCGCGACCCCGGCGGCCTGACCGGCGGCGAGGAGGGCCTGGCGCTGGACCGCTCGAACGTGCCCGACGCGTTCGTCGGCGTCCTCAACACCGTCAACCTGTACTGGCTGGCGCTGGCCTACCTCGCCGTCGTCTACGTCGTCGTCGCGTGGGTGACCGGCTCGCGGGCCGGGCGGGTGTGGCAGGCGATCCGGGAGAACGAGCGCCGGGTCGAGGTGCTGGGCCTGCGGCCCTACTCGTTCAAGCTGGTCGTCTTCGTCCTCGCCGGCCTGCTGGCCGCGCTCGGCGGGGTGGTGCACCTGCTGCTGCTCGGCGGCTCCACGCCCCGGACGACGACCGCCGACTTCACCCTCGGCCTGCTGGTCATGGTGGTGCTCGGCGGGGCGGGCAGCCGGTGGGGCGCGGTGCTCGGTGGCGTCCTCTACACCTACCTCGACAGCCGGCTCACCGACCTCGCCTCCTCGCCCGCCGTGCAGGACCTGCCGGCCTGGCTGCGGGTGCCGCTGTCGGAGCCGCTGTTCCTGCTCGGGGCGCTGTTCGTGGTGGTCGTGTTCTTCGTGCCGGGCGGCATCGCGGGCCTGGTCGCCCGGCTGCGCGAGCGCCGCTCGGGCCGCCGTCCTTCGGCGCCCACCGGTGGGGAGACCCCGCCGCCGGGCCGGGTGGTCGAGCAGCTGCGCGAGACGGCGTCCCGCGGGGTGGGCGTCGGCGCGGCCGGTCCCCGCGACGGCGTCTGACGCGGGATCCGCAGCACGATCAGCTGACCTGATCATGCCGCGTCCTGGCTCACCGTCGACCGTGAGCCAGGACGCGCTGCGGTGAGCTAGGACGCCAGCAGCGCGTCGCAGACCTCGACCAGCCGCCGCCGCAGCGGGGTCGCGCGCCCGGCGAACCCCCGCTGCGCGGCCACGTACGCCGCCTTGCCCTCGGCCGTCTCGATCCGCACCGGCGCGTAGCCGCGGTCGGCCAGGTCGTAGGGCGAGGCCCGCATGTCCAGCTCGCGCACCTCGACGGCGAGCTCGAAGCAGTCGGCCACCAGCTCGCCGGGCACCGCGGGGGAGAGCTTGTAGGCCCACTTGTAGAGGTCCATCGTCGCGTGCAGGCAGCCCGGCTGCTCCATCGCGACCTGCGTCTCCCGCGTCGGCTGCAACCGGTTGAGCCCGACGGCGGACGGCGTGAAGAACCGGAACGCGTCGAAGTGGCTGCACCGGATCGCGTGCGCCTCCACGACGGCGTCGGTGCCCGCCTGCCCCAGCCGCAGCGGGACCGCGTGCCGCCGCTCGTCGGCGCGGTGCACCATCGCCCACTCGTGCAGCCCGAAGCAGCCGGTCTGCGCCGGCCGGGACGCGGTGGCGGCGAGCAGGTCCCGCACGAAGCGGACGGTCGGCGCCCGGTCGGCCAGCCAGGCGGCGACGTCGAGCCGCACCGCGCCGTCGCCGCCGGTCGCGTACCAGCGCCAGGCGGCGTGCGGCGCCGGTCCCTCCGCCGACGGCGCCAGCGCGACGCCCGGGCCCGGGTGCCACCGGCGCAGCCGCGACGGCGTCTCCGAGTAGTAGGTGAACAGGAAGTCCAGCACCGGGTGCTCCTCGCCCCGACGGCGGCGCTCGCGGTGCGGCGCCGTCCACCGCTCCACGCGCGCGGCGTGCGCGGCCGCCCGCGCCGTCCACTCGGCCGCCGGCAGGCAGGGGAGGACGGCGGTCACCGGACCAGGGTAGGAGGGACCTCGGACCCACCGGCCGGGGACGCGACGGTGCCAGCCTGGGGGTCTGCGACGAGGGAGGCGATCGCCATGGCCGGCGACGCGCGGACCACCCCGAAGCCCCTGCTCTGCCGCCTGGGGCTGCACGCCTACGTGCAGCGGCACCCCGACGACGAGCGGCTGCGCGGCCCCGGCCACGAGGTCTGCCGGCGCTGCGGCCGGCGCCGGGACGTCGGGATCGACAGCATCGTCCCGCCGGGCGTCATGGGCTGACCGCTGCGCCCTCGGCGGTGGTCAGCCGGTGCAGCCGCAGCGCCAGCTGCACCTCCAGCGCCCGCTCCGGTGCGGACCAGTCGCGGCCCAGCAGCCGGCCCACCCGGTCCAGCCGCTGGGTGACCGTGTTGACGTGCACGTTGAGCACCTCGGCCGCCCGCGCGGGGGAGCCGCCGGTGTCGAACCACGCCCGCAGCGTGGCCACCAGGTCGGTGCCGCGGCGGGCGTCGTAGTCGAGCACCGGTGCCAGCGTCGCCTGCACGAAGCCGGGCACGTCGCGGCCCTCGCCCACCAGCAGGCCGACGAAGCCCAGCTCGTCCGCGCTCGCCGACTCCCCGGTGCGGCCCAGCGCCTCCAGCGTCGAGGCGCACCGCCCGGCCTCGGCCCAGGCGCCGGCCACGGCGGCCGGGCCGGGTGCGGGCCCGGCGCCGCCGGCGGTGACCGGCCGCCCGACCGCCGCGGCCACCTCCCGGCGCACGAGCGCGGCCGCCGCCCCCGGCGCGAGGTCGGGCAGGCACAGGACGACGCGGCCGTCGCGGGCCCCGGCGAGCCCGCCGCGGGTGGCGGCGAGGTGCGCGGCGGCGGCCAGCGCCCGGCCGCGGCAGCGCTCCTCCACCCGGACGACGACGACCGACGCCGGCCGGTCCAGGTCGGTGCCCAGCCGGCGGGCGCGCTCGCGCAGGCCGTCGGGGTCGCGCAGCGGCACGGTCAGCAGCTCGTCGAGCAGCTCGCCGCGCACCCGGCTCTCGGCCTCGCCGGCGGTCCGCCGGATGAGCAGCAGCAGCGCGGTGACCAGCGCGGCGCGCTCGAGGATGCGCTGGTCGGCGTCGGACAGGTCGCCCTCGCGCTGCAGCACCAGCCCGCCGAGCAGGTCGCTGTCCACGGTCACCGCCGCGGTCCACCAGTCGCCGTCGCGCACCGTGCGGCCGGTGGAGCGGGCCAGCGCCAGCGCGCCGGCGGGGTCGGGCGGGAGGGCGCCCCCGTCGGCCGCGGGCGACGGGCGGCCCTCCTCGTCGAGCACGGTGATCCGGCCGCCCAGCGCCTCGGTCACCGCCGCGGCCACGCCCTCGACGCCGCCCCCGCGGAGCACGACGTCGATGAACCGGTCGTGCGCTCCCGCGGCCCGCTCCACCGACTCGGTGTGCTCCCGCAGCTCCCGGGTGGCCGCCGACAGCTCCTCCAGGGCGGCCCGGGTCTCCTCCAGCAGCCGCGCGTTGTCCAGCGCGATCGCCGCGTGCGCGGCCAGCGAGCCGAGCAGCGCCACCTCGGACCGGTCGAAGGTCCGCTCGGCGCGGTCGGCGGCGTAGAGCACCCCGATCACCTGCGACCCGCGGATCAGCGGCACGCCGAGGATGGCGACCAGGCCCTCCTCGCGGACGCCGCCGTTGATGTCGTCGGTGTGGTGGAACCGGGCGTCGTCGAAGTAGCTCGCCGTCGCGTAGGGCGCGGCCGTCTGGGCCACGAGCCCGCCCAGCCCCTCGCCCATCGGCAGCCGCAGCGCCTGGAAGCGCGCGGACACCGAGCCGTCGGTCACCCGCATGTAGGTGTCGCCGTGGGCGTCGTCGTTGAGCGTCAGGTACGAGACGTCGGTGCCCAGCAGCTGGCGGGCGCGGCGGACGATCGCGGTGAGCACCGAGTCGACGCCGCGCAGCGTGGCGAGGTCGCTCGCGGTGTCGAACAGCGCCGACAGCTCCGACTCCCGGCGGCGGCGGGCGGCGAAGGCGGCGCGCACCTGCAGCGCCAGGAGCCGGACCCGTTCCAGCTCGGCCAGCGTGGCGGGGTCCGCGCCCGCGGCCCGGGCGCGCACCAGCGGGCCCTCGTACTCGATGGCCGCGGCGTCGTCGAGGACCATCTGCAGGTACTCGGCGGCCGCCGAGGGGACCCGGGACGTGCGGCCGGGGCCGTCGGCGGGCGGTGCTGCGGTCCGGGCCACGACCGGCATTGTCACCGGCCGGGCGATCAGTGGGCGGTCCACCCGCCGTCCATGAGCAGCGAGGTGCCGGTGACCGAGGCCGCGGCGGGGGAGCAGAGCCAGGCGACGGCGTCGGCGACCTCGGCCGGCTCGATCAGCCGCTTGAGCGCCGCCGGCGCGAGCATGACCCGCTCGACGACCTCGTCCTCGGAGATCCCGTGGCTGCGGGCCTGGTCGGCGATCTGCCCCTCGACCAGCGGCGTCCGCACGTAGGCCGGGGCGACGCAGTTGGAGGTGACCCCGTGCGGGGCACCCTCGAGCGCCACCACCTTCGACAGGCCCTCGAGCGCGTGCTTGGCGGTGACGTAGGCGGACTTGAACGGCGACGCCCGGTGCCCGTGCACCGAGCTGACGTTGACCACCCGGCCCCAGCCGCGCCGGTACATGTGCGGCAGCGCGCCGCGCACCAGCCGGAACGGCGCCTCGACCATCAGCCGCTGGATGGTGGAGAAGACCTCGACGGGGAACTCGTGCAGCGGCGCGACGTGCTGGAACCCGGCGTTGTTGACCAGCACGTCGACGTCGAGGTCGAGCGCGTCGACGGCGGCCAGGTCGGAGAGGTCGACGGCGACGGCGGTGCCGCCCACGGTGCGGGCCGCCTCCTCGGCCGCCGCGCCGTCCCGGTCGACGACGACCACCGCGGCACCGGCCTCGGCCAGCCGGGCGGCGACCGCACGGCCGATGCCCGACCCCCCGCCGGTCACCATCGCCCGCCGTCCCTCGAGGTCCTTCGCGCTCATGGCGGCGACGCTAGGCCGCGGGTGCGACCCCTCCCACGGCGGCGGCACACACACCTGCGGCGCCGGTGGTGGGTGCCGCCCACACCGGGTGTCCCGGCCGGTCGGGGCACGGTCCCGCCGCGGGACATGTCCGCGGACCACATGACCTGGTTCACAGAACTGGCCTCCGGCACATGGGCAGGCCCCCGCGCGCTTCCTAGCGTCGGTCGGGTCCGGATCCGTCCACCGAGGAGAACCGCGTGTCCGCACCCGCCCAGACCCACCGGAGACGGAGCTTCGGCCGCGTCGTCGGTGCGAGCATCATCGGCACCACCGTCGAGTGGTACGACTTCTTCCTCTACGGCTCGGCCGCCGCGCTCGTCTTCGGCCCGCTGTTCTTCCCCGACTCGTCGGACTTCGCCGGCGTGCTGCTGGCCTTCGGCACCTACGCCATCGGCTTCGCGGCCCGCCCCATCGGCGCGCTGGTCTTCGGCCACTTCGGCGACCGCGTCGGGCGCAAGAAGCTGCTGGTCGTCTCGCTGCTCATGATGGGCGGCGCCACCTTCGCCATCGGCCTGCTCCCGACCTACGCGACCGTCGGCGCGCTCGCCCCGCTGCTGCTGGTGTTCCTCCGCCTGGTGCAGGGCTTCGCCCTCGGCGGCGAGTGGGGCGGTGCGGTCCTCATCGTCTCCGAGCACGGCCGGCCCGAGAACCGCGGCTTCTGGGCCTCCTGGCCGCAGGCCGGGGCGCCCGCCGGCCAGCTCCTCTCCACCGCCGTGCTCGCGGTGCTGGCTGCCGTCCAGTCCGACGCGGCCTTCGAGTCCTGGGGCTGGCGCATCCCGTTCCTGCTCTCGGCCGTGCTCATCCTGGTCGGCCTGTGGGTGCGGCTGGCGGTCAGCGAGTCGCCGGTGTTCCTCGAGGCCCAGCGCGCCGCCGAGGAGAAGGCCCGGGAGACCGGCGCGGCCGAGCAGGCGCCGATCACCGTCGTCCTCCAGCGCTACAAGCGCGAGGTGCTCGTCGCCATGGGCGCCCGCATCGCCGAGAACGTCGCCTTCTACATCCTCACGGCGTTCACCACGGCCTACCTCACCAAGGCGCTCGGCCTGGACGCCTCGTTCGCCCTGAACGCGCTGCTCGTCGCGTCCGCGGTGCACCTGGTGACGATCCCGATGTGGGGCGCGCTGTCCGACCGCGTCGGCCGGCGGCCGGTCTACCTCCTCGGCGCCGCCGGCACCGGCATCTGGGGCTTCGTCCTGTTCGGCCTGTTCGACACCGGGAGCTTCGCCCTCGTCGTGCTGGCGCTGATCGTCGGCCTGCTGTTCCACGGCGCCATGTACGGCCCGCAGGCGGCGTTCTTCGCCGAGCTGTTCGGCACCAAGGCCCGCTACACCGGCGTCTCCATCGGCGCCCAGCTGGCGTCCCTGGTCGCCGGCGCGCCCGCGCCACTGATCGCGGTCGCCCTGCTCGGCAGCTTCGACGACCCGAGCCCGACCCGCGTGGCCGTCTACCTGGCCGCCTGCGCCGTCGTCACGCTCGTGGCGGTCCTCGCCTACGGCGAGACCCGCGTCCGCGACCTCGCCGCGGACGACGCCGTCGGGACGACGGCGGACCGGGCGGGCGCCCGGGTGTAGCCGCACCCGCTCCCGCCACGGGGCACCCCTGACACGTGTCAGGGGTGCCCCGTGCGTCTGCGGGCCCAGGTCGTGAGGGACGGCACCTGTGCCGGGCCCGGACCGGCGGCAGCGTGGGGACGTGCCCCGGAGGACCGGCCGACCAGGAGCCGGCGGGGCGCGAGGAGGAGGCCCCGTGCAGCTCACCCACCCGCGCGCCGACGTCCGCACCCGCGGGGACGCCGGCGCTCCCGCCGTCGAGGTCACCGACCTGCGCCGCCGTCACGGCGCCGTCGAGGCCGTCCGCGGCATCAGCTTCGAGGTCCACCCCGGCGAGGTGTTCGCCCTGCTCGGCGTCAACGGCGCCGGCAAGACCTCCGCGCTGGAGGTGCTCGAGGGCCTGGCCCCGGCCTCGGGCGGCACCGTCCGCGTGCTCGGCGCCGACCCGGTGGCCGACCGCGCCGCCGTCCGCCCGCACCTCGGCGTGCTGCTGCAGTCCAGCGGCCTGCCCGCCGACCTCACCGTCCGCGAGACGGTGGCGACCTGGGCGGCCACGCTCACCGGACCCCGGCCGGTGGCCGAGGCCCTGGAGCAGGTCGACCTGACCGGCCGCGCCGACGTCCGCGTGCGCAGCCTCTCCGGCGGCGAGCGGCGCCGGCTCGACCTCACGCTGGCGCTGCTCGGCTCGCCGCGCGTCGTCGTCCTCGACGAGCCCACCACGGGGCTGGACCCCGAGAGCCGCCGCGCGGTGTGGGAGCTGGTCCGCCGCCGCGTGGCCGGCGGCGCCGCGGTCGTGCTCACCACGCACCACCTCGAGGAGGCCGAGGAGCTCGCCGATCGGATCGCGGTCATGCGGGCCGGCCGGATCGTCCTCTCCGGCACCGCGGCCGAGATCGCCGCCACCCGGCCCGCCACGGTCCGCTTCACCCTGCCGGCGGCGGCCCCCGGGCTGCCGGCCGTCCCCGGCGCCGAGGTCGTGGCCACGACGCCGCGGGTCGTGCTGCACACCCGCGCGCTGCAGCCCGTCCTCACCCGCCTGCTGGCCTGGGCCGACGAGCACGGGCTGGTCCTCGGCGACCTGCAGGCCCGCGCCGCCTCGCTCGAGCAGGCCTTCCTCGCCGTCGCCGACGGCGCCGACCCGTCCTGACCGCACGATCCGGGAGGAGCCCCCGATGACCGCCACCACCGCGCCCGCCCCGTCCCGCCTGCAGCGGGTCGCCGCGCTCGCCGGCGCCGAGACCCGGCTGCTGCTGCGCAACCGCACCGCCGTCGTCAACTCGCTGCTGCTGCCGCTGTTCCTCGTCGCGTTCGTGCCCGTGGCCGGGCTCGGCGGCGACGGGCCGCTGGGCCCGCGCCTGGTCGTCACCGCGTTCGCCGTGACCCTGGTCTTCCTCACCTACCACAACCTGGTGACCACCTACGTCGCCCG
Organism: Geodermatophilus sp. SYSU D00867; assembly: GCF_054050315.1. Lineage (NCBI taxonomy): Bacteria > Bacillati > Actinomycetota > Actinomycetes > Geodermatophilales > Geodermatophilaceae > Geodermatophilus > Geodermatophilus sp. SYSU D00867. Next base: position 13,105 of record NZ_JBJGZC010000014.1, read on the forward strand.
CCGCGAGGAGCTGGTGCTGCAGCGGATGCGCAGCGGCGAGCTCACCCCCGGCGAGGTGCTGCTGGGGACCGCCGTCCCCACCCTGCTGGTGACCCTCGCGCAGGTGGTCCTCGTGCTGGCCGGCACCGCCGTGATCGGGGAGTGGTCGGCTCCGACCGACGTCGTCCTGCCCCTGGTGGCCCTGCTCGGCGGGATGCTCCTGATGACGCTGCTGGCCGCGGCGAGCACCTCGTTCACCCGCACCGCCGAGAGCGCGCAGATCACCACGCTGCCGCTGGTGGTGCTCGCCTCGATCACCTCCGGCATCGTCGTGCCGCTGACCGCCTTCCCCGAGCAGGTCGCGCAGGTGGTGCGGCTGACCCCGATCGAGCCGGTCGTCGAGCTCGCCCGGCTGGGCCTGGCCGGGCAGACGTGGGACGGCCGGTCGGTCGACTGGGCCGGCGCCTGGGCCGCCGCGCCCCAGCCGCTGCTGGTCCTCGCGGCCTGGATCGCCGTCGCCGCCGCCGTGGCGCCCCGGGTCTTCCGGTGGGCGCCCCGCAGGTGAGTGACGCGGCCCCCGGCGGTCGGTACGGCAGCATGGGCGCCGTGCCGACCGTCGCGCGCTGGTGGCGGGACCGCTCGGACCCCCAGCGCCTGGACCTCTACACCCGCTGGTCGTTCTACGCCTGGCTCGGCCTGACGCCGGCGTGGGCGCTGCTGGTCGTCGCCGGTGCGGGTCTCGGCGACACCGGGACCGCGCGGCTGTACCTGGCCGGCTCGGTGCTCGTCGCCGTCACCACGGTGCTGCTCGCGCGGGCCGGGCTGGCCGCCCGCGCGACGCAGCGCCCGCTGCCCGGCCGCCCGCTGGTCGCCGCCGCGGCGGCCGCGGCGCTCGCCACCGCCCTCGGCGTGGCCGCGACCGTCGGCGCGGGCGCCGACCCCGAGGGCCGGTGGCTGGTGGTGCTGCCCCCGGCGATGCTGCTCACCGCGGTCTCCCCGGTGTGGACGTCGCGGGCGCTGGCCCGCGCCGCGGCCGTCGTCGGGCTGGGCGTCGGCGCGCTGGCGCTGGCGTCGGGGGAGGTCTGGCCGGCCGCGCTGGTGCTCGCGGTGACGTTCGCGGTCGCCGTCACGGGCCTCGTGCTCGCCTTCCGCTTCTCCGTGTGGGTGCTCGACGTCGTCGTCGCGATGGAGCGCAGCCGCGGCGTGCAGCTGCAGCTCGCCGTCGCCGAGGAGCGGCTGCGCTTCGCCCGCGACCTGCACGACGTCATGGGCCGCGACCTCTCGGCGATCGCGGTGAAGAGCCAGCTGGCCGGGGAGCTGGTGCGGCGGCAGCGGCCCGAGGCGGCCGACGAGGTCGCGGACATCAGCCGGATCGCCGAGCGGTCGCTGCGCGAGGTCCGCGACGTCGTCCGCGGCTACCGTAGCACCGACCTGGCCGGCGAGCTGGCCGGCGCCCGCTCGGTGCTGCGGGCGGCCGGCATCGCCTGCACGGTGCACGGCGAGGAGCACGGCGCCGCCCTGCCCGAGCCGGTGCAGGCGGCGCTGGGCTGGGTGGTGCGCGAGGCGGTCACCAACGTCCTGCGACACAGCTCCGCGGCCGAGTGCACGGTCACGCTGACGGCCGGGGACCCGGTGCGGCTGAGGGTGGAGAACGACGGCGCCGGCCGGGCCGGCGCCGGCTGGGGCAACGGACTGCGCGGGCTGTCCGAGCGGCTGGCGGCCGCCTCCGGCCGGCTGTCCGCGGGGCGGCACGGGGACCGGTTCGTCGTCGAGGCCCGGGTGCCCGCCCGGGCGGTGGAGGAGGTGCGGTGATCCGGGTGCTGCTCGCCGACGACGAGAACCTCATCCGCTCGGCGCTGGCGGCGCTGCTGGCGCTGGAGGACGACCTGGAGGTGGTCGCGCAGGCCGCCTCCGGCGACGAGGCGCTGGCCATGGCGCGGGCGCACGCCCCCGACGTCGCCGTCCTGGACCTGCAGATGCCCGACCTCGACGGCATCACCGTCGCCGCCCGGCTGGGATCGCTGGTGCCCGGCTGCGCGTCGGTCATCGTCACCGGGCACGGGCGCGCGGGGCACCTCAAGCGGGCGTTGGCGGCGGGCGTGCGCGGCTTCCTGCCCAAGACCGTGGCGGCGCCGGTGCTCACCGACGTCGTCCGGACGGTGGCGCGCGGCGGCCGCTACGTCGACCCGGAGCTGGCCGCCGAGGCCATCAGCGCCGGCGACAGCCCGCTCACGCCGCGCGAGGCCGACGTCCTGGAGCTGGCCGCGGGCGGCGCTCCCGTCGAGGAGATCGCCGCCCGCGCCCACCTGTCACCCGGGACGGTGCGCAACCACCTGTCGTCGGCCGCGGGCAAGCTCGGCGCGGCCAACCGGCACGCCGCCGTGGAGGTCGCCCGCCGCCACGGCTGGATCTAGCCCGCCGCCGCGGCCGGGATCAGCTGGCCTCGTTGCCGCCGCGCACCACGGAGTCGTCCCGCTGGGCGTCGTCGTCGGTGGTGAGGGTCGTGTCCTGCTCGCCGCCGTCGGACCGGTCCTCGCCGGGGACGCCGTCGACCATGTTGCTCGCGGTCGGGCCGTCGGTGGTGTCCGGGGACTCGCGGTAGCCGGTGTGCTCGGTCTCGCTCATCAGTCCGATCTCCCTCCGGAACGGGACGTGGGTCCCGGGACCTCGCCGGACGGGCCGTCCGTCCGGGCCCGGGCGACGTCGCTGTCGGCGCGTGCCGGCAGGTCGTCGCCGGAGGCGGCGTCCCGCTCGAGGGCCTCGTCGCGGGTGAGGGGGACGTCGTCGAAGCCGGTCCCGGTGCTGCTGTTGTCGCCCGAGCCCGACGCGGTCGGGACGCCCTGCTGGATGCGGTCGCTGCCCTGCGGGTCGGTCATGGTGCCTCCTGTCCGACGGCGCTGTCGCGGGAGGCCATGCCCGCCGTCGCCCCCGCGAAACGGACGACGGCCGCGGGCCGCGGTGAGGTCCTGGAACGGCCACCCCGCCGGGCCCGGCGCCGGGCGTGCGGGGCGTGGGGGGAAGGGGGTCCTCCTAGAACGCGCCCTCGGGGACCTCCATGAGCGCGTTGTCGGTGGCCTGGACGATGGCGCGCTCGCCGGCCAGGCGCGGCAGCACCTGGGTGGTGAAGAAGCGGGTGGCGGCGAGCTTGCCCTCGTAGAACAGGCGGTCCTTCCCGCTCACCTCGCCGGCCAGGGCGGCCAGCGCCACCTCGGACTGGCGGACCAGCAGCCACGCGGTGACCAGGTCGCCGACGGCCAGCAGCAGCCGGCTGGTGTTCTGGCCGACCTCGTAGAGCCTGGTCACGTCCTCCTGGGCGCCGGTGAGCTGCCCGAACATGGCGGCGAGCATCGCCTGGACCTCGCCGAGGGCGGTCGCGAGGTGCGCCCGCTCCTCCTTGAGCCGGCCGTTGCCGGCCTCGGCGTCGATGGTGGCCTGGATCTGCGAGGCCAGCCAGGTCAGCGCGACGCCGCCGTCCTTGACGACCTTCCGGAAGAAGAAGTCCTGGCCCTGGATCGCCGTCGTGCCCTCGTAGAGGGTGTCGATCTTGGAGTCCCGGATGTACTGCTCGATCGGGTAGTCCTGCAGGTAGCCCGAGCCGCCCAGGGTCTGCAGCGACTCCTGCGTGAGCAGCTGGGTGGCCCGCTCGGAGCCGAAGCCCTTGACCACCGGCAGCAGCAGGTCGTTGACGCGCGCGGCGAGCCTCGCCTCCTCGCCGTCGGCGGTGCCGGCGGCCTCGGCCTCGGTGACCCGGTCGCGGAAGCTCGCCGTGTACAGGTACAGCGCCCGCATGCCCTCGGCGTAGGCCTTCTGCAGCATCAGCGAGCGGCGCACGTCGGGGTGGTGGGTGATGGTCACCCGGGGGGCGTCCTTCGACGTCGCGGTGAGGTCGGCGCCCTGCACCCGCTCCTTGGCGAAGGCCAGCGCCTGCTGGTAGCCCGCCGACAGGGTGGCGATCGCCTTGGTGCCCACGAACATGCGGGCGTGCTCGATGACCTTGAACATCTGCGCGATGCCGTCGTGCACGTCGCCGACCAGCCAGCCCCTGGCCGGGACCGGCCCGTCGCCGAAGGTGAGCTCGCAGGTCGTGGAGACCTTGAGGCCCATCTTCTTCTCGACGTTGGTCACGTACACGCCGTTGCGCTCACCGAGCGCGCCGGTCCCGAGGTCGACGTGGAACTTCGGGACGACGAACAGCGACAGGCCCTTGGTGCCGGGCTTCGCGCCCTCGGGGCGGGCGAGCACCAGGTGGACGATGTTGTCGGACAGGTCGTGCTCGGCGGAGGTGATGAACCGCTTCACGCCGGTGACGTGCCACGAGCCGTCGGGCTGCTGCACGGCCTTCGTCCGGCCGGCGCCCACGTCGGAGCCGGCGTCCGGCTCGGTGAGCACCATGGTGGCGCCCCACCGGTGCTCGATCATCAGCTCGGCGAGCCGCTTCTGCTCGGCGTTGCCGAGCTCGTGCAGGACGGCGGCGAAGGCGGCCCACGCGCCGTACATGAACACGGCGGGGTTGGCGCCGAGCACCATCTCGAACGCGCCCCAGGTCAGCGCGTGCGGGGCGCCGAAGCCGCCGAGCTCCTCGGGCAGGTCCAGGCGGTACCACTCGCCGTCCTCGATGGCCCGCACCGAGCGCTTGAAGCTCTCCGGCAGCGTCACCGAGTGCGTGGCCGGGTCGAACACCGGCGGGTTGCGGTCGGCGTCGGCGAAGCTCTCGGCGATCGGACCCTCGGCCAGCCGCCGGATCTCGGCGAGCACGCCGCGCGCGGTCTCGGCGTCCATCTGCGCGAACGGGCCGGTGCCGAACCGGTCCTTGGTGTCGAGGAACTCGAACAGGTTGAACTCGAGGTCCCGCAGGTTCGCGGTGTAGTGGCTCATGCGGTCTGGCTCCGTTGCTCCGTACCGGGGGGACGGCGGGCAGGGGTGCCTACTCGCCGGTAACGAACGTTATTACCGGCGGGTAACCAGGAGCAAGGCCGCGGCCCGGGACACGCCCGCAGGGGTCAGGCGCGTCCCGGGCAGGGGTCAGCGGTTGCGGCGGCGGGCGCGCAGCACGAGGCCGGCCAGCGACGCGACGAGCGCCCCGAGCGCCGCGGCGATGAGCAGCGCCACCACCAGCGGCGCCTGCACGTCACCGAAGACGAGGCTGATCTGCACCGTCTGGCCGTTGAACACGACGAACAGCACCAGCAGGACGGTGACGAACAGCAGCAGGCCGAGGGCGAGGCCGCGGCCGACGGTGCGGCCGGCCGCCCCGGCGCGCGACGGCCCGGAGGGGCGGGGCGTCGCGGGGGAGGTGCCGGCGGGGGAGCCGCCGGCGGACGTCGACGGGGTGCCGTAGCCGCCGGCGGACGTCGACGGGGTGCCGTAGCCGCCGGCGAGCGGGTCGCTGCCGGGCGCGGACGTGCCGGACGTGGGGTACCGGGGGTCGGCGGGCGAACCGGGAGCAGTCATGATCACGGACTGTCCGCGGGACGGCTCCCTCAAACCGCGGACCCCGGGGTTCCGCTCGGGGAGCGGGGCCTCAGTCCCGGTGCGCGGCCGGCTCGGTCTCCGCCGGCGGCCAGGACGGGCCGGCGGCGCCGTCGGCCGGGCCGGTCGCCTCGGGGCCGTCGGAGTCGGGCGCCGGCGGGCCGGACGTGCTGCTGCCCAGCGGGCCGACGGAGCGGGGCTCGTCCGGCTCGGGCATCTTCTGCTCGCGGGTGCTCACCCGCCCGAGTCTGCGGCCCCGGCGGGCGGGCGGCGACCGGACGGCGTCAGTCGTCGAGCGCGGGGCCGGCCTCGTGCGCGGGGTGCCCGGCGGTGCGCTCGCGCTGCTTCATGCGCGCCTCGAACACGTGCCGGTCGCCGTCGGCCAGCTCCTCGCGGGCCCGCTCGTCGAAGGCGCGGAACACCGACCAGTAGTTCGCGTCGTAGTCCTCGACGATCTGGAAGGTCCACCGGTCGGCGATGACGTTGCGGCCCACGAGGTCGCGGTCGAGGTCGTCGGCGAGCTCGGTGTGCCCGGCCTTCCGGAACAGCTCCACCGCCTCCTGCAGGAGCAGGTCCGCCTTGCCGGAGTGCTGGTGGAAGCCGTAGAGCTGGCCCCGGGCCTGCTCGATCGTCTCCAGCGCCTCGGAGAGCTTGCCGAGGCCCTCGACGGTCGTGTCGTCCAGGTCGGGGCGGCTGCGGTCCACGGTCACCGGCCCATCCTGCGGGCCCGGGGCCGGGCCCGCCCGGCGAGCGGTGCGGCTCCCCGCCGGGCGCCGGGTCAGGCGGGGACGGCGACCGGCCCGGCGGGAACCGCGGCGGAGGCGGCGACCGCGAGGTCGGTGAGCTGCTCGGCCAGCGCGCGCCCGTGGGCGGCCGGGCCGTCGGGGCCGAGCAGGCCGCCGGAGAGGTACATGCCGTCGATGATCAGGTGGACCTGGGCGGCGAGGTCCTCCCCGAAGCCGGGCGCGACCTGCTCGGCCAGCCGCTCGAGGCGGGCGTGCAGCTCGAACTTGTAGTCGGCGGCCGCGCTGCGGGCCGGGTGCGCCGGGTCGTCGTACTCGCTGCTGACGTTGGTGAACGGGCAGCCGCGGAAGCCGGCGCGGGTGACGTCGGCGTCGACGTACTCGACGACGGCGAGCAGCGCGGCGCGCGGGTCGTGCTCGTGCAGCAGCAGGAGCTCGTCGACGTGCCCGAGCACCGTGGCCGCCTTGCGGGCCAGGTAGGCGCCGACCAGCTCGTCCTTGCTCTTGAACAGCCGGTAGACGGTCATCTTGCCCAGGCCCGTCTCGCGGACGAGCTCGTCCATGCCGACGCTGCGCGAGCTGCGGGCGGAGAACAGCCGCTCCGCGGTGTCGAGGACGATCGCCTCCCGCTCCGCGCGGCTGCGGCGGACCGGGGCGGGGCTGTCGGCGTCGGCGTCGGCGAAGGAGAGGGCGGCGGCGGTCACGCGGTGGATCGTGCCGCCTGCCGTGACGGATCAGTTCGCGGCACGCCGGGTGCCCGGCACGGCTGCGCGCTCGTGGGTGCCGAGGGGCGAACGCGCAGGTCGGGGCGGTGGTGAAGCGTGGGACCGCTGTGACGACGCGGCGGGCGCGTCAGGCGCGGCGGGTGCGGCGCGGGTTGGCCGGCAGCTGGACGACGCGCTCGGCGGCCGCCTGGGCGGCACCGGACCCCGGGGCCGGCGGGGTGCCGGTGGCGTCGTCGCGGATCCGGTCCTCGGGCCGCACCTCGGCCATGCGGGCCGGCCTGCCCCGCTCGGCCCGGGGGAACGGCCCCCGGCGGGGACCGCACCCGCCCGGGGGTGGGACGTCCGCCACCCCGGGGCGCGGCACGGCCGGGCCGTGCCGGGCCCCGGCCGGGACGGGTCCGTCCCGGTCAGACGTCGGGGCTCTCGGCCGGGCCGTCGCCCAGCGGCTGCCCCTCGGCGGGCTCCTCGGAGCGCGGGGTGCGCCCGGCGTCGCCCTCGTCGCCGGGCGGGTCGCCCTCCGCGCGCTCGGGCGTGCGCGGCGGCCGTTCGGGCTCGGTCACGGCGTCCTCCTCGGGATGCGGCGGTGCGGTCGGGGAGGCCTTGCCCACCTGCGCGCCCGCCAACCCCGGGTCAGTCCACGCGCACCGCCGCGGGCACCCGCGGCAGCACCGCCCGGACCGCGGCCGCGTCGGGCAGGGCGCCCCGCGCGCCCGGCCCGGTCGTCGACAGCGCCGCGGCCGCGACCGCCTCCCGCACCGCGCCCGCCAGGTCCGCGCCCCGCGCGAGGGCGGCGCCGAGCGCGCCGCACAGGCAGTCGCCGGCGCCGGTGGTGTCCACCGGCTCGACCGGCGGCGGCGCCTGCAGCAGCACCGGACCGTCCGCCGGCACCACGAGCGCGCCCCGGGCGCCCAGGGTCACCACGGTGGCCGCGGCGCCGAGGGTGCGGGCGAGGGCGGCCAGCTCCGTGGGCGCCCGCGGCCCCGGGTCCGCGCCGGCCAGCTGCACCAGCTCGTGCTCGTTGGGCACCAGCACCGCCACCCGCCGCAGCAGCTCCGGCGGTAGCGGCTGCGGCGGCGCGGGGGTGAGCACGACGGTGCCCGACGCCGCGTCCGCGGCCGCCCGCACGGTCGGCAGGGGCACCTCGAGCTGCAGGAGCACCACCGCGGCCCGCCGCACGGCCGGCACGTCGACGTCCTCCGGCGTCAGCTCCCCGTTGGCCCCGGGGACGACGACGATGAGGTTCTCCCCGCTGCCGTCCTCGACCGGGATCGTCGCCGAGCCGGTCGGGTGCCCCGGCGTCGGGAGGACCAGCGCGGTGTCCACCCCGGCGTCGGCCAGCGCCGCCCGCTGCCGCTCCCCGGCCGGGTCGTCGCCCACCCGGCCGACCATCGCCACCCCGGACCCGGCCAGCCGCCCGGCGGCCGCCGCCTGGTTGGCGCCCTTGCCGCCGGGGGCGAGCACCGCCGCCCGCCCGACGACGGTCTCGCCGCGGCCGGGCAGCCGCCCGACCGCGACCAGCACGTCCTCGTTGAGGCTGCCGACGACGGTGACGGACACGGGCGACCTCCGGGAGCGCGGTGACGACGGCGCTCAGTCTGCGGGCCGCACCCCGTCGTCCGGCGGGCCGGGCCGGTGGGCGGTGTCCGCGCGCCGCGCCCACAGCGGCAGCCCGTACCAGGTCGCCGTCCCGACGAGCAGGACGCCCACCCCGGCGACGACGCCCGGTCCGCGGCCCAGGGCGACGTCGAGGACGAGCAGCACGCCGGAGCTGATCGCCAGCACCAGCAGGGCCAGGCCCACCAGGAGCAGCCGGTCGCCGACCACGACGAGCACCGCCTTGCGCCGCCGGCGGAACACCAGCCGGTGGAAGGCGACCGGGGCGATGAGGGCGACCGTCGCCAGCGCCGAGGCCAGCAGCGTGACGGTGTACACGGTGAGCTGGAAGCCGTCGAGCTCGGTGAACCGCTGGGTGAAGGCCAGGCCGAGCAGGAAGGCGAACAGCACCTGCACGCCGGTGATCGCGACCCGCAGCTCCTGCAGCAGCTCGGCGAGGTTCCGGTCGAGGACCTGGTCGAGGCTCTCCCCGCGGGCCTCGGCGTTCTGGGTCGCGGTGGCGACGTCGATGCCGCCGGCGCGCCCGCGCGTCGTCGTCCTCCCGTCGCCGTCCCCACCCGGCACCACGGCCCCCGGGTACCCGGGACGGCGCCCGCCTACCCGGCCCGTGCCCGCGCGCCGTTTCCCGAGGTCGGCGCCGCGGTACCGCCCGGGGGAGACCGACCGAGGAGGGGCCGTGGCCGACGACGACCGGGACGCGATCAGGAAGGACTTCGACGGGGCGGTCAACATGAGCGCCTCGGAGCTGGAGCGGTGGCTGGCCACCGACGAGTCGCAGTCGGTGGGGCAGAAGAGCGGCGGGTCGGGGGAGTCCACCGGGCACGAGTCCGGACGGCGGATCGTCGAGCTCCTGCGCAAGGAGCAGGGCGACCTCACCGACGACGACTACGCGCACATGCGGAAGGTCCACGGCTACGTCCAGCGGCACCTGGCCCAGGAGCCGGCGAAGGAGGACGTCGAGGACTCCAGGTGGCGGTACTCGCTGATGAACTGGGGCCACGACCCGCTGAAGAAGGGCTGACCCCGCCCGTGCGCATCGACGACCCCCGCCGCAACGACCCGGCCCAGTACGACGACCTGGCCGACCAGTGGTGGGAGGTCTCGGGCGGCTTCGCCATGCTGCACTGGCTGGCCGCCCACCGGGCCCGGTACATCCCCCCGGCGCCGGGCCCCGGCGCCCTGCTGGTCGACCTCGCCTGCGGCGGCGGGCTCATGGCCCCGCACGCCGCCCGCCTGGGCTACCGGCACGTCGGCGTCGACCTGGGTGCCGCCGGGCTGGCGGTGGCCGCCCGGCACGGGGTGTGCGCCGTCCGCGGCTCGGTGCTCGCGGTGCCGCTGCGGGACGGGTGCGCCGACGTCGTCGTGGCCGGGGAGATCCTCGAGCACGTCACCGACGACGTCGCGGTGCTCACCGAGGCCGCGCGGCTGCTGCGCCCTGGCGGCACGCTGGTCATCGACGCCATCGCCGCGACCCGGCTGGCGGAGCTGATCGCCGTCCGGCTCATGGAGCGCGTCCCCGGCGGGCCGCCGCCGGGCATCCACGACCCCGCCCTGTTCGTCGACCGGCGCCGGCTGCTCGCCGCCGCCGACGGCCTCGGCCTGGACCTGCGGCTCGTGGGGCTGCGGCCGTCGGTGCGCGACCTGGTCGCCTGGCGGCTCGGCCGGCGTGACGTCGTCCGCATGCGCGAGCTGCCCACGACGGCGGTGCTGTTCGCCGGCCACGGCCGCCGGCGCGACGCTGCGCGTCCGCCGGGTGACGGCACGCCACCCGAGGAGCGCCGCACCGCCTCCGCCCGTACGGTCGGGGCGTGATCGCCTCGCTGAGCAGCGCGTTCCCCCGGGGGCCCCGCGGGTGAGCGCCGCCCTGCTGACCGGCGCCGGAGCCGCCCTCCCGGCGACCCTCGACCAGGACGCGGCGTGGGAGGGCTTCTTCGCCCGCCACTACGAGGGCGTCCGCGCCGCCCGGCGGATCTGGGCGAGCGCCGGCGTGCGCACCCGGCACGCGGTCGCCAACCCGGTCGACGAGGACCTCAGCCGGTGGAGCACCGGCGCGCGCATGGCCCGCTACGTGGAGGAGGCACTGCCGCTGGGGAAGCAGGCGGTCGCCGGGGCGCTCGACGACGCCGGCCTCGCGCCGGGCGACGTCGGCCTGTTCGCCGTCGCCACCTGCACCGGGTACGCGACCCCCGGGCTGGACATCCGGCTGGCCAGCGACCTGGGCATGCCCGCCGGTCTGCAGCGGTTGCTGGTCGGGCACATGGGCTGCTACGCCGCGCTGCCCGGGCTGGCCGCCGTCGGCGACTTCGTGGCCGCGCGCTCGCGCCCGGCGGTGCTGCTGTGCTGCGAGCTGACCAGCCTGCACGTGCAGCCGGCGCAGCGGGACCTGGACCAGGTGGTCGCGCACGCGCTGTTCTCCGACGCCGCGGCCGCCGTCGTCGTCGAGCCCGGCGCCGCGCGCGGGCGGCGGCTGGCCGGCGTGGTGGCGCGCACCGACCCCTCGACGGCCGACCACATGACCTGGGACGTCACCGACCTCGGCTTCCGCATGGGCCTGTCCCCGCGGGTGCCCGACGTGCTGTCCCGGCACGTGGGCGACGTCGTCGCGGAGCTGCTCGACGGCGCGGGCCTGCGGGTCGAGGACGTCGCCGGGTGGGCGGTGCACCCCGGGGGCCCGCGGATCATCGACGTCGCCCGCGACGAGCTCGGCCTCGCCGAGGCGCAGGTCGCGGCGTCCCGCCGGGTGCTGGCCGAGCACGGCAACTGCTCCTCGGCCACCGTGCTGCTCGTCCTCCAGGAGCTCGGCGACGTCGACGGTCCGGTGGTCGCGATGGCCTTCGGACCGGGGTTGACCCTGTACGCAGCGTTGCTCCTGCCGATCTGACCTCGCAGGACCCTCCGTTTCCGCACTACCCTCTGTGATCCTGATCACGATCGTGGAGGGGGGGCGGTCATGGTCACCGGTGCGTCCGTCCGCGTGTTCCTGGTCGACGACCACGAGGTGGTGCGTCGGGGCGTGGCCGAGGTCCTCGAGGACGACCCGGGGCTGGCGGTCGTCGGCGAGGCGGGCAGCGTCACCGAGGCCCTGGCCCGCTGCCCGGCGGTCCGGCCCGACGTCGTCCTCGTGGACATGCGGCTGCCCGACGGCGACGGCGCCGAGCTGATCCGCGAGCTGGGGGAGCGGCTGCCCGGGGTCCGCTGCCTGGTGCTGTCCAGCTACGCCGACGAGGCGGCCGTCGCCGCGGCCGCGTCGGCGGGGGCGGCCGGCTACGTCGTGAAGCAGGTGCGCGGCGCGGACCTGGTCTCGGCGGTGCACACGGTCGCGGGCGGCGGCACGCTGGCGGGCTGGCCCGGGCGGCGGCCGGGGTCCGGGCCCGACGGCGACCGGCGCCTGGCCGCGCTCACCGAGCAGGAGCGCACCGTGCTCATGCTGATCGGGGAGGGGCTGACCAACCGGCAGATCGGCGAGCGGATGGGCCTGGCCGAGAAGACGGTCAAGAACTACACCAGCCACCTGCTGGCCAAGCTGGGGCTGGAGCGGCGCACCCAGGCCGCGATCCTGGCCACCGAGCTGCGCGGCCGCCGGTCCTCCTGACCGGCGGGCCGGGCACTCAGGACCGCTGCGCCCACCCCGGCACCGTCCAGGTCACCTCGGTGCCCGCCGGTCCCCCGGTCGCGGTCAGCCGGCCGCCGCGGCGCTCGGCCCGCTCGGCCAGGTTGGCCAGCCCGCTGCGGACCGTGACCGCGGGCAGCCCGCGGCCGTCGTCGGTGACCCGGACGGACACCGGCGCGCCCGGCCCGTCCTCCCCGACCTCGACCGACACCTCGACCCGGCTCGCGTCCGCGTGCCGGACGACGTTGGTCACGAGCTCCCGCACCACCGCCAGCAGGTCGGTGGCCAGGCCCGCGGGCAGGCCGTCGAGGTCGCCGCGCAGCCGCAGCCCCGGTTGCACCGCCGAGCCCTCCGTGGCCTGCCGCACGGCGTCGGCCACCCCCGCGGCCAGGCCCTCGGGGACGACGTCGTCGTGGAGGCCGAAGATCGCCGAACGGATCTGCCGCAGCGTCCCGTCCAGCTCGTCGACGCTGCGCCCGATGCGGCGGGCGGCGTAGGGGTCGACCTCCTCCAGCGCCCGGCTGATCCGGTCCAGCGAGAGCGCCGTCGCGTAGATCCGCTGGACGACGTGGTCGTGCAGGTCACGGGCGATCCGGTCGCGGTCGGCCTGCACCTGCAGCCGGCGCTCGCGCCGCTGGCTGCGCGCCAGCTCCAGGGCCAGCCCCGCCTGACCGGCGAACGCGGACAGCGCCTCGAGGACCTCCGCGTCGAACGGCTCCCGGTCGGCGCGGCGCAGGCAGACCAGGGTCCCCAGGGCCGGGCCGAGCGGGACGATGACCGCGGAGCGGGCGCCGCGGACGAGCTCGACGGCGACCTCGGCGTGCCGGCCCAGCACGGGGTCCGCCGCGACGTCCTCGACCAGCTCCCCCAGCCCGGTGCGGTGCACCCGGCCGACGTGGGTGTCCTCGAGCGGGACCCGCACCCCGTCGAGCTCGCCGGCCATGTAACCGGCCGAGGCCACGATGGTCAGCGCCTCGGGGTCGCCCTCCTGTGCGATGAGCAGTGCCCCGGCCTCGGCGTCGCTCAGCGCGACGGCCCGTTCGGCCACCGTCAGCAGCACCTCGGCCGGGTCCTCACCCGACAGCAGCTCGGTGGCCACCTCGGTGCCGGCCTGCACCCACGCCCGGCGGCGCTCGGCGGCCTCGGCCAGCCGCGCGTTCTCGATGGCCAGGCCCGCGGCCGCGGCCAGCGCCAGCACCGCCTCCTCGTCGGCCTCGGTGAACGGGCCGCCGGTGCGCTTCTCGGTCAGGTAGAGGTGGCCGAAGACGGCGTCGCGGACGCACACCGGCACCCCGAGGAAGGACTGCATCGGCGGGTGGCCGGCCGGGAAGCCGACGGAGTCGGGGTGGGACCCGAGGTCGTCGAGCCGCAGCGGCCGGGGGTGGTCGACCAGCAGGCCGAGGATGCCGGCGCCGGCCGGGAGGCGGTCGATGCCGGCGCGCGTCTCCTCGTCCATGCCGACGATGACGAAGCGGTCCAGCCGCCGCCCGTCGCGGGTGAGGACGCCGAGCGCGCCGTAGGTGGCGTCGGCGTGCGCGACCGCCGCCTCGACGATGGCGTGCAGCGTCGCCTCGAGGTGCTCGCCGGCCGCGGCCGCCCGCACGCCGGCGGCGAGCGCCGGCGGCGTGCCCTCCGGGCCGGGCGGGGTCACGGCCCGTCCGGAGGGGTCCTGCTGCGCGTCGGGGCGGCCGTCCGCCGGGGTGGTCCCGCCGGAGGGTTCACGCACCGTGCGCGAGGCGGCGGCTCGGGTGGCGCGGCACGACCTGCCGCAGGAGGGCGCGTCCCGATCCGTTCACCAGCACCAGGTCACCGCCGCGGCCGGCGCCGACGAGGGCCTCGAGCAGCGGCCGCTCCAGGGTGGCGGTGCGGACGCGGCCGGTCACGCCCGTCTCGGCGATGGCGCGGACGACCTGGGCCTCGATCCGCTCGAGGACCACGGCGCGGGTCTGCTCCGCGGCCGCGCGCTGTCCGGTCAGCGTCCTCTCGCCGCCGTCGACGACGTCGACGGCGAGCACGGTCCCCTCGCGGCGGGCCGCCTCGCGCAGCGCCCAGACCAGGGCGCCGTAGCCGGAGGGCGAGCCGTCGACGTGGACGACGAGCGAGGGCGCGGGACGACGGGAGAACTGCGGGACGAGCCGGACGGGCTCGACGGGCTGAAGGGACCGGTCCTCGGGCGGAACGGGAGCGGTCGGATCTGCCATGCAGTGATCCTCGCGACACGCGGCGCGTCGGGACAGGGACCAAGGGCCCGGTCAGCCCCCGCGGGCCCCCGTGACGACCGCGGTCCCGTCCTCCCCGGGGCCGTGGACGTCCGGCCGCAGCCCGGCGGCGGCGAGCACCGCGGCGAGCACGGGCGCCTGGTCCTCCCCCGCCTCGGCCAGCAGGACCCCGCCCGGGGCGAGCCAGGCCGGGGCGCCCGCGGCCACGCGCCGGTGCACGTCGAGGCCGTCCGCGCCCCCGTCGAGCGCCGTCCGGGGCTCGTGCAGGCGCGCCTCGGGCGGCAGCAGGGGCAGCGCCGCGGTGGGCACGTACGGCGCGTTGACCACCAGGACGTCGACCCGCCCGTGCAGCCGCCGCGGCAGCGCGTCGAACAGGTCGCCGCCGTGCACCTGCCCGCCCACCGGCGCGAGGTTGCGCCGGGCGTGGTGCAGCGCGGCGGGGGCGACGTCGGCGGCGTGCAGCTCGGCCAGCTCGACGGCGGTGGCCAGCGCGAGGCCGACCGCGCCGCAGCCGCAGCACAGGTCGACCGCGACCGGCGGGCGCCCGTGCCGGTCCCGCGCCGCCCGCGCCACCTCCACCGCCCGCGCGACCAGGGCCGCGGTGCGCCGCCGCGGCACGAAGACCCCGGGGCCGACGGAGACCCGCAGGCCGCAGAACTCCACCTCGCCGAGGACGTGCTCCAGCGGCTCGCCGGCCACCCGCCGTCCGGCGAGGGCGTCGAGCTCCTCCGGTGTGGCCGCGGCGGCGGTCAGCAGGCGGGCCTCGTCCTCGGCGAAGACGCAGCCGGCGGCGCGCAGCCGCGCGACGAGGGCGTCGGTGGCCGCGGCGGAGAGCCCCGGGCTCATCCCCGGCCTCCGCGGGACGGGTCCACGGACAGACCCTGGCACGGCCGCCGGTCCGCGGCCCGGCCGGGCGTCAGTGCGGGGACGCGGCCGGGACGTCCTGCCCGGTGGTGCGGGGCACCGGGGCGGCCCGCAGGGCGGCGCCGGGGGAGTGCGGCCGGCGGCGCTCGGCCCCGGTGGCCACCGCCTCCTCGTGCACCGCCTCCTGGTGCACCGCCTCCTCGTGCGCCGCGGCGGGCAGGGGACGACCGAGGTGGTAGCCCTGCCCGTACCCGACGCCGAGCCCGCGGAGCGCGGCCAGCTCGTCGGCGGTCTCGATGCCCTCGGCCACGAGGTCCAGGCCGAGCGTCTGGCCCAGCTGCACGATCGCGCCGATGACCGCGTGGTCCTCCGGGCTCGTGGCCACGCCGTCGACGAAGGACTTGTCGATCTTGAGGACGTCGATGGGGAACCGGCGCAGGTAGCCCAGTGACGAGTAGCCGGTGCCGAAGTCGTCGAGGGCCAGCCGGACGCCGAGGTCCTTGACCTCCTCCAGCTTGCCGGTGGTGGCGGCGGCGTCCTGCACGAGCAGCGACTCGGTGATCTCGAGGGTCAGCCGCCGCGGGTCCAGGCCGGAGCGGTCCAGCGCCTCGGCGACGTCGCCGACGAGGCTGGGGTGCTGGAACTGGCGCACCGACACGTTGACGCTCATCCGCGGGCCGCTGCCGTCCGGTCGCTGCCACGCGGCGGCCTGGCGGGTGGCCTCCCGGAGCACCCAGCGGCCGATCGGGACGATCAGGCCGCTGTCCTCGGCCAGCGCGATGAACCGCGCCGGCGGCACCAGCCCGTGCGCGGGGTGCTGCCAGCGCACCAGGGCCTCGTAGCCGCTGGTCGTGGCCGACGCCAGGTCGACGATCGGCTGGTAGTGGAGGACGAGCTCCTGCCGGTCCAGCGCCTGGTAGAGGTCGGCGAGCAGGCGCTCGCGCTCGAGGTGCGCGGCGTGGTGGCTGGGCTGGAAGGTCTCGTAGCGCCCCTTGCCGCTGGACTTGGCCACGTACATGGCGATGTCCGCCGCGCGCAGCAGGCCCAGGCCGCTGGCGGCGCACGTCGCCGAGGTGGCGATGCCCATGCTCACGCTGGCGCGGACGGCGCGGTCGGCGACGTGGACCGGCTGGGCGAGGGCGGCCAGCACGCGCTCGGCGACCAGGGGCGCCAGCTCCCCGCTGCGCGCGCCGCTCATCAGCACGGCGAACTCGTCGCCGGCCAGGCGGGCGAGGGTGTCCTCGGGGCGCAGGCAGCCGCCGACCCGCTGGGCGACCACCCGCAGCAGGGCGTCGCCGCCGTCGTGGCCGAGGTTGTCGTTGACGGTCTTGAGGTTGTCCAGGTCCAGGAACAGCACCGCCGACGGGGTGCCGGTGACCCGCTCGCGTTCCTCCGCCGCGCGCAGGCGCTCCATGAACAGCGCCCGGTTGGGCAGGCCGGTCAGGGGGTCGTGGAAGGCCTGCACGCGCAGCTGGTCCTCGAGCTCCTTGCGGTCGCTGGTGTCGCGCGTGGTGAGCACGATGCCGCTGACGGCCGGGTCGTCGAGCAGGTTGCGGGCGGCGGTGTCGGTCCAGCGCCAGGAGCCGTTGCGGTGCCGCATGCGGGCGGCCGGCCAGGTCGCCGGCGGCTCCCCGGCGGCCACGCGGCCGAGGTGCTCGCGGAAGCCCCGCACGTCCTCGGGGTGGACCAGGTCGTGGACGTCGGTGCCGATCAGCGTCCCCGGCGGGTAGCCGAGGACCCAGCCCACCGACGGGGTCTGGTACGTCACGGTGCCCGCGGTGTCGACGACGGTGATGACGTCCGAGGCGTTGCGGACCAGCGACCGGAAGTGCTCCCCCGCCTCCAGGGCGTCGAGCAGGCTGTTGAAGGCGCGGGCGGTCTCGCCGAGCTGGTCGTCGGAGTCCACGGTGATCCGCTGCGACGTCGACTGCGACCAGTCCCCGGTCCGGCTGGCGTGCGAGATGGTCTGCGCCACCGAGTGCAGGTGGGTGCTGAGGACGGCCAGCCGCCCACCGACCAGGCACCGGCACAGCGTGTAGCTCAGCCCGCCGACCAGGAAGCCGGCGACGAGACAGGCCGCCCGGAACACCGGGCGGTCGGCGTACTGGGCGGGGACCCCGAGGCCCGTGGCGAACGGCGGGAAGACCAGCCCGACCGCGATGCCGAGGCCGACCATCCACACCGCGAGGTCCCAGAACACCCGCGAGGTGAGACGGAAACCCCGGGGCCGTCGCCGGTCGCCGTCGACCCGGAGCTGGAAGGCACTCATGCCCAGGGACGTCGTCACCGTGCCCGGGCGCTTGAGGCCGGGGACCGGAGATCACCCTCAGGGGGTGGACCCGGGCGGGAGGCGCGGCGCCGGGCTCGATTTCGGCCGGGACGTGCCGATGGGGATCCCATGCGACTGGTTCCCGACACCTCCCCGGGCCGGCTCGTCGGCGAGGACGTCCGCGTCCCGACGGCCGGCGGGGGGCTCACCCGCTACGTCGACCTCGACGCCGCGGCCACCAGCTCGTCGTCGGTCCGGGTGGCCCGGGCGGTGCAGGAGTTCCTGCCCCGCTACTCGAGCGTGCACCGCGGTGCCGGCGCGAAGTCCCGGTACACCAGCGCCCGCTACGAGGCCGCCCGCGAGACTGTGCTCGCCTTCGTCGGGGCGGACCCCGCCACGCACGAGACCGTCTTCGTCCGCAACACCACCGAGGCGCTGAACGCGCTGGCGTTCCGGCTCGGGCTCGAGCCGGACGACGTGGTGCTCACCACCGCGGTCGAGCACCACGCCAACCTGCTGCCGTGGCGCCGCGCCGCGCGGCTGCGGGTGGTCGAGGTCGGCGCCGGGGGGACCTTCACGGCCGAGGACGTCGTCGCCGCGCTCGACCAGCGCCCGACCCCGCGAGTCCTGGCCCTCACCGGCGCCTCCAACGTCACCGGCTGGCTGCCCGACCTGGCCGCCATCACCGCCGCGGCCCGGGAGCGCGGCGTGTTCGTGGTGGTGGACGCCGCCCAGCTGGCGCCGCACCGGCCGATCGACGTGACCGCCCTCGGCGTCGACGCCCTCGCCCTGTCGGGGCACAAGGCGTACGCGCCCTTCGGCGCCGGCGCGCTCGTCGCCCCGCGGAGCCTGCTCGGCCGCGGCGAGCCCCTGCTGGTCGGCGGCGGCGCGGTCCGGGCGGTCTCCTTCGACGACGTCGTGTGGGCCGGTGCCCCCGACCGGGACGAGGCCGGTTCGCCGAACGTCGTCGGCGCGGTCGCGCTGGCCGCCGCGGCCGAGGAGCTGGCCGAGGACTGGCCCGGCCTGCTCGCCCACGAGCGCGCCCTCACCGCGGCGCTGGACGCCGAGCTCGCGACGGTCCCGGGGCTGCGCCGCCTCGGCCCGGTGACGGGGGACCGGCTGCCCGTGGCGGCCTTCCTCCTCGACGACCTCCCGCACGGTCTGGTGGCCGCCCGGCTGTCCGCGGAGTTCGGGATCGGCGTGCGCAGCGGCTGCTTCTGCGCCCACCCGTACATGGCCCGCCTGCTGGAACTGAGCGAGGAGCAGGTCCGCGCCTTCCACGACGCGGCCCGGGGCGGCGAGGTCCGGCTGCCCGGCGCCGTGCGCGCCAGCGCCAACCGCGGGACGACCCTGGACGACGTCGCGGCGCTCGGGGCGGCGCTGCGCACCGTCGCGGCGACGCCGGAGGAGAGCGCCCGCTACCGCGTCGACGAGCGGGGCGAGTACCTGCCCGGTGAGGCGCGGACGCCGGTCCTGCTGGGGGCCTGACCCCGGGAGGTCAGACGCGGGCGAGCAGCGACCTCAGCGGCGGCGGGTACGCCGCGGGCTCCAGCCGCTCGACGAGGGCGCGCGCGTAGCGGGCCTTGCGCCCGCTGGTGGTGCCGAGGAAGCGGCGCAGCTGCGCGTCGGCCGGGCGCCCGCGCTGCGCCGGCTGCCGCCGGAAGGTGGTCAGGGCGTGGGCCTCGCGGTGCTCGGCGACGGCCGCCTCGACCCCGGCCGTCCCCACCGCCCGGACGAGCTCGTCCTCGAGGTCGGCGACGCAGGCGGAGAACCCGGCCGTCGCCGGGTCGGGCACCCCGAGCGCCCGGCGGACGACGTCCCGCTCGGCGAGGTCGTAGAGGCCGGCCACGCGGACGCCGGGACCGATCGCGGCCAGGTGGCGGCGGACGGCGTGCGCACCGCCCATCGCGACCACGTCCACGCCCTCGGCGGCGAGGTCCCGGCCCAGGCCCCGCGCGGCCGCCAGCACGGCCTCGCGGTCGCTGACCCCCTCGACGAGCACCACCGCGCGGAGGACGGGCGGGAGCGGCACGGGCGGACGGTCCCACGCGGGGAGCGGGGAGGCCACCGGGTTGCCGGGTGGAGCGGAGGAGAGCGGGTGACGGGAATCGAACCCGCACTGTCAGCTTGGGAAGCTGATGTTCTGCCATTGAACTACACCCGCGACGGCCTGACGGCCGGACGCCAGCGTAGCAAGGGCGGCGGCATCGGTCGGCAGGCCGGGGTCAGCCGGCGGGCCGGGGGCTGCGGATGGTCACCGTGGTCCCCTCCGGCCCCGGAACCGCGGTGACGTCGGCGAACGCGCTCATGAGCATCGAGCCGCGGCCGCGGTCCATGCTCGACGTCCGCTCCTTCCACTGCCCGTGGTCGCGCACCGCGATCTCCACCGCGCCGCCGTCGACGGCCACCCGGACGTCCACGTACGGCTCGCGCGGGTCCTGCGCGTGCTCCACCGCGTTGGTGGCGGCCTCGCAGGCGGCCAGCACGAGGTCGTGGACGCGGTCCTCGTCCAGGCCGGCGTCGGTGAGCAGCGCCCGCAGCCGGCGGCGCAGCGGCGGGATCGCCGCCGCGCTCGAGGGGAACCGCCAGGTCGTCGTCGTCGCACCCGGGAGGTGCGCCGGGGTCGGCGCCGCGGGGGCGGCCGGGACGGCGTCGGCGGCGCGGGGACGCGGCGGCGCGGGAGCGGGGACGGCCGGGGCGGACGGCGACGGGGCGGCCGGGGGCGCCGGCTCCCGCCGGCCCCGGGAGCGCTCGAGGACCGCGCGCAGCCGGCCGAGCAGCTCCGCGGACTCGAACGGCTTGGGCAGGTAGTCGTCGACGCCGGCGTCGAAGCCCTCGACCGCGGCCTCCTGCCCGGCCCGCGCGGTGAGCATGACCACCGGGACGGCGCGCGTCGCGGGGTCGGCCCGCAGCGCGCGCAGCAGCCCGAACCCGTCCAGGCCCGGCATCATCACGTCGCTCAGGACGACGTCGGGACGCACCCGCGCGACGTCGCGCAGGGCCGCCTCGCCGTCGGCCGCCGTCCGCACCGTCCACGACGGCGACAGCAGCCGGGCGAGGTAGGCGCGCATGTCGGCGTTGTCGTCGACGACGAGCACGGTGCCCAGCGGGTCGGGCGACGGGGCGGGCCGGCGCAGGTCGTCGTCCCACGGGGTGAGCGCGGCCGCGCGGACCGCGGCTGCCGACGCGGGCGGCGGGGTGTCGGTGTCCGGCTCGCCGAAGGGCAGCCGCACGGTGAAGGTGCTCCCGGCGCCGGGCTCGCTCTCCACCTCCACGGTGCCGCCGTGCAGCGCGACCAGCTCCCGGACCATCGCCAGGCCCAGGCCGGTGCCCTCCCGGCTGCGCGCGGGGGAGCCGGTCACCCGGTGGAACCGCTCGAACAGCGCCGGCAGCTCGGCGGCGGGGATGCCCACGCCGGTGTCGGCCACCCGCAGGACCACCTCGTCGCCCTCGGCGCGCAGGGAGACGGTGATGCCGCCGACGAAGGTGTACTTGACCGCGTTGGCGACCAGGTTGAGGACGACCTTCTCCCACATCCGCGGGTCCACCGCGGCGGGGCGGGGCAGCGGCGGGCAGTCGACGTCGAGGGTCAGGCCGGCCCGCTCGGCCGCGGCGCGCAGCACGCCGGCCAGCTCGCCGGTGCAGGCGGCGAGGTCCGTGGCCACCCGCACCGCGGCCGTGCGCCCGGCCTCGATGCTCACGAACTCCAGCAGGTCGTCGACCAGGCGCTTGAGCCGCTGGCCGTTGCGCAGGGCGAGGGTGAGCCGCTCGCGCACCGGCTCCGGCAGCTCCCCGCCCGAGTCGGCGAGCGCGTCGGCGATCGGGGCCAGCAGCAGGGTCAGCGGCGTGCGCAGCTCGTGGCTGACGTCGGAGAAGAACGTCGTCTTGGCCCGGTCCAGCTCGGCCAGCGCCTCCGCCCGGGCGCGCTCGGCGGCGTAGGCGCGCGCGTCGGTGACCGCGCCGGCGACCTGCGCGGCCAGCAGCTGGTGGAAGGTGCGGTACTCCTCGTCCAGCGCCCGGTTGGGGCTGACGCCGACCAGCAGGGCGCCCACCGTCTCGCGCCCCGCCCCGCCCGACAGCGGCAGCGCGACCGCCCGCTCCACCTCGTCACCGAACGGCCCGCCGGGCACGTGCAGGCCGGCGACGTCGACCGCGCCGAGCTCGGCCGCCGCGCCCACCGCCGCCGGCAGCGCCGCGGCGCCGACGCCCGCGGTGGCCACCCGGTGCAGCCGGCCCTCGCCGTCGCCCAGGTAGACCGCGGCGAACGGGACGTCGAGCGGGTCGGCCCCCAGCGCCCCGCACACCCGGACGGCCAGGTCGCGCTCGTCCTCGCGCCGGCCGGCCGCGGTGGCCACCTCGTGCAGCAGCCGCTGCCGCCGCTCGGCCACCACCTGGCGGGTCACCTCGGTGCACACCGCGTGCATCCCCGCCACCTCGCCGTCGTCCCCGAAGGCGGGGGCGTGCGAGACGGTGAAGTAGGTCTCCTCGCGGTAGCCGGCGCGCTCGAGCAGCAGCAGGAGCTGCGGGATCCACGAGGCCTCGCGGGTGGCCATCGCCCGCTCGACCGGCTCCTGCAGCGCGGCCCAGCCCTCGGCGAGGGTGATCCGCAGGTCGTCGCCGATGGCGCCGGGGTGCTTCGCGCCGATCAGCGTGGCGTAGGCGTCGTTGTAGAACTGCGTGTACTCCGGGCCCCAGGTCAGGATCATGGGGAACCGCGAGGCCAGCACGGTGCGGACGGCGTAGCGCAGGCTCGCGGGCCAGCTCTCCACCGGCCCGACCGGCGTCGTCGCCCAGTCGAAGGCGGCCATCAGCCGGCCGTTCTCGCTGCCGCCGGCGAAGACGTCCTCGGTCCCGGGGCCCGGCGCGACGCCGCGGACCCCGCCGGACGCGACGGGATCCGGCGCCACGCACACCTCCCGGCACAGCCGTGCGGACGCGGGCGGGACCGCCGCCGGCGCGTCAGGACCTCGGGAGCCGAGCTGCTCCCCGCTGCTCGAACGGTACATCCGTGACCCGGGACCCCACCGGCCGTGCCGGGGTCAGCGCCGCATCTCGGCCAGGAACCCGGTGGCCTCCGAGCGCAGCCGCTCGGCCATCTGCGACAGGCCGGTGACGTCGGTGTCCGCGGTGCCCAGCGACGCCGTGCCGTCGACGGCCGCGGCGATCCCGTCGACCAGGCCGTTCATGTCGGTGACCGTGGTGCCGACCGAGCCGATGACGGCGGTGACGTCGTCGCAGGTCGCGCGGATCGCCTCGACCTGCGCGGTCACCCGCTCGGTGGCCTGCGCGGTCTGGTCGGCGAGGTCCTTGACCTCGGAGGCGACGACGGCGAAGCCCTTGCCGGCCTCCCCGGCGCGGGCGGCCTCGATCGTGGCGTTGAGCGCCAGCAGGCGGGTCTGCGCGGCCACGGACTCGATGAGGGCGATGACCTCGCGGATCTCGGCCGAGGTGCGGGTCAGGGAGCCGAGCGTGCCGGTCGCGTTGCCCACCTCGGCCGACGCCGCCGCCGCCGCGCTGGTCAGCCCGGCGGCGGACGCGCTCATCTCCGTGGCCGCCGTCGCGACCTGCTCGCTCATCGCCAGCACCACCGACTCGAACGCGTCGGCCAGCCGCAGCCGCGAGGTCTGCGCCTCGGTGACCCGCCCGGCGGTCGCCCGCATGGCGTCGCGGGCGGTGTTGATGTCGGTGGCCGCGTGCCGGTAGGCGCCGTGCAGCCCGGTGCGCAGGACGCTGCGGTGGAAGCGGCCCTCGGCGGCGGCGGCCAGCGCCGCCCGGGACTCGCGCACGAAGGCGTCGCTGACGTCGAGCGCGCGGTTGACGCCGTGCCGCAGCGCGGCCAGTTCCGGCACGGCGTCCGAGCCGTCGACCGGCACGGCCCGCGCCTCCAGGTCCCCGCGCGCGGCCGCCTCGCAGGTCTCGGTCAGCCGGCGCACGAACGCGCGGTGGACCTCGAGCTCCGCGGCGTCGGAGCGGGTGCGGGAGCGTGCCATCTCAGTCCTCCTCCTCGGCGATGACCGACCACACGAAGTCCGCGTAGGACGCCGCGTGCTCGCCGATCAGCCGGTCGAACAGCTCGGACGA
Organism: Geodermatophilus sp. SYSU D00867; assembly: GCF_054050315.1. NCBI lineage: Bacteria > Bacillati > Actinomycetota > Actinomycetes > Geodermatophilales > Geodermatophilaceae > Geodermatophilus > Geodermatophilus sp. SYSU D00867. Next base: position 36,678 of record NZ_JBJGZC010000014.1, read on the forward strand.
CGCCGCGACGGCCGCGCGGGCGTTCGGGTGCCGCCGCTCCTCGGCCAGGAGGCGCTCGTAGATCGGGCGGACGCGGTCGACCGCCCGGCGGGAGGGCCGGCGGCGGTTGGAGTGGTAGCCCACGACCGACCCGTCGGCGCCGTAGGACGGCGTCACGTGCGCCAGCACCCAGTAGTGCGCGCCGTCGGCGGCCAGGTTGTCGATGTAGGCGAACAGCTCCTGCCGGGCGGCGAGGGTGTCCCACAGCAGCGTGAACACCGCGCGCGGCATGTCGGGGTGCCGGATGAGGTTGTGCGGCTGCCCGATGACCTCGTCGAGGGTGTAGGCGCCCACCCGCAGGAACACGTCGTTGGCGTACGTGATCACCCCGCGCAGGTCGGTCTTGGAGACGATGAGCTCCTCGGCCGCGAACGTCCGCTCCTCACCCGTCGGCCGCACGGCGAGGCGGCCGGCGCGCGGTGCGGTCCGGGGGCGGGTGTCCAGCACGCGGTGTCCTCCTGCGTCCGGCGGGTCGTCCCGGCAGGTATCGGCAGGAACGGTCCGGACACGACCCGAACCGGGGGGTCCGGGACCTCCGTCCCGCGGGAAGCGGAGGGGGCGCCCGGCGGCCTCCCTAGACTCCGCGCCATGCTGCTGTCCGACCGCGACATCCGCGCCGCGATCGCCGAGGGGCGTCTCGGCATCGAGCCGCACGACGCGGGGCTGGTGCAGCCCTCGAGCATCGACGTCCGGCTCGACCGCTACTTCCGGGTGTTCAACAACGCCCGCTACACCCACATCGACCCCGCCCAGCAGCAGGACGACCTGACCACCCTGGTCGAGCCCGACGGCGACGAGCCGTTCGTCCTGCACCCCGGCGAGTTCGTCCTCGGCTCCACCCTCGAGGTCGTCACCATCCCCGACGACCTCGCCGCCCGGCTGGAGGGCAAGAGCTCGCTCGGGCGCCTGGGGCTGCTCACCCACTCGACGGCGGGCTTCGTCGACCCCGGCTTCTCCGGCCACATCACGCTGGAGCTGTCGAACGTGGCCAACCTGCCGATCACGCTGTGGCCGGGCATGAAGATCGGCCAGCTGTGCCTGTTCCGGCTCACCGGCCCGGCCGAGCACCCGTACGGCTCGGCGGTGTACGGCTCCCGCTACCAGGACCAGCGCGGGCCGACGCCGTCTCGCTCGTTCCGGAACTTCACCCGCGCGGAGACCCGGCGGGCGCAGGGCTGACCGCCGCCGGCGACCAGCCGGGCACCTCGTCGTCGACGAACCGGTCCCGGGTGACCAGCCACCCGGTGACCGTGAGCCCGACGGTGGCGACGGCGACGAGCACGAACATGCCGGTGTAGCCGCCGGTCGCGCCGCGCAGCACGCCGACCAGCAGCGGCCCGGCGCCGGCGAGGACGTACCCCCAGCCCTGCGTGACCGTGGACAGCGCGGCCGTCGTCTCCGGCGTCCGGGCGCGCAGCCCGATCAGCGCCAGCACCATGCTGAAGGTGCCCATGCCGACGGCGAGCACGCTCATCCACAGCCACGGCAGCGTGCGCGGGGCCAGCCACAGGCCGCTCCAGCCGACGACGTAGCAGGCCATGAAGCCCAGCAGCAGCGGCCGCTGCCACCGCTGGCGGACGGTGAGCGACGGGGTGACCGCGTTGACCGGGATGACGACGACCGAGTTGATCCCGAGCAGCAGCCCGGCGGTGGCCGCGCTCAGGCCGGAGTCGCGCAGGTACTGCGCCGACCAGCCCATGACGACGTAGGCCTGCGTCGCCTGCAGGCCGAAGAACGCCGCCAGGGTGAGCGCCAGCGGGCTGCGCGCCAGCGGCGCCATCCGCACCGCGCGGTGGGTGCCCCGGCTCGCACCGGGGGAGCGCGGGGCGAGGAACCACGGCACCGCGGCGACCAGCGCGAGCAGCGCCCACACGCCGATGGCCCACCGCCAGCCGCCCGGGCCGACGGCGGCGGCGATCGGCGCGGTGGAGATCGCCGCGACGGCCCCGCCGATGGCCATGGACGCGCTGTAGGCGCCCACCAGCAGGCCGGTGCGCGCGGGGAACCAGCGCTTCACCAGGCCGGGCAGCAGCACGTTGCCCAGCGCGCCGCCGACCATCGCCAGCACCGTGCCGGCGACGAACAGCGGGAACGAGTCGACGACCGCCCGCAGCACCAGCCCGGCGGCCATGGTGAGCAGCGCGCCGGCCAGCACGTGCGCGTCCCGGAACCGGGCGGCCAGCGGCGGCCCGGCGAAGCCGATGGCGGCGAAGCACAGCACCGGCAGCGTCGTCACCACGCCGGCCGCGGCGCTGGAGACGCCCAGGCCGCGCTCGAGCTCCTCGAGCACCGGGCCGACGGTGCTCACCGCCGTCCGCAGGTTCGCGGCGGTCAGCACGATGGCGACCGCGACGAGCGCGAGTCCGCGCCGTCGCTCGCCGGCCGTCGGGATCGGGGGAGCGTCGTCGGCCGTGCGGGTCACCCGTCGATGGTCCCCCGCACGTCCGGCCCGCCCGGAGGCGGGTGCACGGGCCAACCGTCTAGGTGCGCAGTCCCGTGCGCGGCGTGGCCTCGAAGCGGGGCAGCACCTGGGGGACCCGCCGCCACAGCACCCGCTGCAGGAGCAGCGTGACCACGGCGGCCAGCAGGATGCCGGCGAGGTTGATCCCCAGCTGCAGGGCCGCGCGCCAGAACTCGGCGCCGCCGCCCAGGGCCAGCGACACGGCCATGTCCGCGGCGGCGGGCACCGTCGTCACGGAGATGAAGACGCCGACCAGCGCTCCGCTCTTCGCCGACGTCAGCGACAGCACGCCGGCGATGCCGGCCAGCACCGCCACCACCACCGACCAGTGGTCCGGCGCGGTGATGAACCCGGTCTGCGGGCGGTCCGTGGCGAGCACCCCGGGGTCGACCCAGCCCAGCCCGCGGGCGGCGAGCGCGGCCAGCGCGGTGACCGCGATCGCCAGGGCGAAGCCGGCGAGCAGCGCGCGGGCCGCCGCCCGGGCGACCCCGCGCCGCCGGTGCACGAGCGCGACGGCGAGCCCCGCCAGCGGGGCGAACTCCGGGCCGAGCACCATCGCGCCGATGACCAGGACCGCCGAGTCGTTGACGATCGCGATGCCGGCCAGCAGCGTCGCGATGGTCAGGAACGACAGGTAGGAGACCGACAGCGACGAGTCCGCGGCCGTCGTCCGCACCACCTGCTCCCAGACGACGGCGTCCGAGCCGTCGCCCGGCGCGGCCTCCTCCGCCCGCTCGGCGACGGCGGAGACGGCCGTGTCCACGGCCTCGATCGCGATGCCGCCGTCGCGGTCGACGTGCAGCTCGCGCAGCGCCCCGACGAGGGCGTCGGCGGACTCGCGGGCGACGTCGGCGAGGAGCAGGTCGCCGGGCGGCTCGACCGAGGCGCCGGGCAGCACGGCGAGGTGGGCGGTCCCGGGGCAGCGGGTGAACAGGTCGCGGACGGCGTCGGTCCGGTCGGGCGGGACGGTCACCCGCAGCTGCAGCAGCACGCGCGGTGTTCTACCGGAGGACCGGCCCCCGAGACGGCGGACGCCGCCGGCGAGGAGCTGCCCTGCCGACGGCGTCCGTCAGGGTGGTGCGGGTCCTCGCTCAGGCCTGGCCGTGGCCGGTGGCGGCGGAGCCGGTGCCCGCGACGTCGTCGTCCGCGGTGCCGACCTCGGCGCCGTGCTCGGTGCCCGGGGTGCCGACCGGCGCCATCGAGCGCAGCAGGATCTGGCTGACGTCGAGGACCTCGACGTGCTCGGCGGCCTCGCCGTTCTGCTTCTTCGCCGTCAGGGCGTCCGACAGCATCGTGATGCAGAACGGGCACGCCGTGGAGATGACGTCCGGGTCGAGGCCGAGGGCCTCCTCGGTGCGCTCCACGTTGATCCGCTTGCCGATCTTCTCCTCCATCCACATGCGCGCCCCGCCGGCGCCGCAGCAGAAGCCGCGGTCCTTGCAGCGGTGCATCTCCTGGGTGGAGAGGCCCTGCACGCTGTCGAGGATCTCCCGCGGCGGCGTGTAGACCTTGTTGTGCCGGCCCAGGAAGCACGGGTCGTGGTAGGTGACCTTGCGGTCCACCGGCGTCACCGGGGTGAGCCGGCCCTCCTCCACCAGCTGGCTGAGCAGCTGCGTGTGGTGGACGACCTCGTACTCGCCGCCGACCTGCGGGTACTCCCGGCCGAGCGAGTTGAAGCAGTGCGGGCAGGTCGTGACGATCTTGCGGGTGCCCGGCACGCGGCCCTCGAAGACGCCGTTCAGGGTCTCGACGTTCTCCTGGGCCATCATCTGGAAGACGAACTCGTTGCCCATGCGGCGGGCGGGGTCGCCCGAGCAGGTCTCCCCGGAGCCCAGGACGGCGAACTCGACGCCGGCGGTGTGCAGCAGCTCGGCGACGGCCTTGGTGACCTTCTTGGCGCGGTCGTCGATGGCGCCGGCGCAGCCGACCCAGAACAGGTACTCGACGTCGTAGGGCAGCGGGCCGTCGGCCATGCGGACCTCGAAGTCGACCTCCTTGATCCAGTCCTCGCGGGTGCTCGGGCTGACGCCCCAGGGGTTGCCGCGGTTCTCGAGGTTGCGCAGCATCACGCCGGCCTCGGACGGGAAGTTCGACTCGATGAGCACCTGGTAGCGGCGCATGTCGTCGATGTGGTCGATGTGCTCGATGTCGACCGGGCACTGCTCGACGCAGGCGCCGCAGTTGGTGCAGCTCCACAGGACGTCGGGGTCGATGACCCCGCCCTCCTCGAGGGTGCCGACCAGCGGGCGGTGCGCCTGCGCGTCGTTGGTGCCCTCGATGCGCGCGTAGCCGGAGGCCCAGACCTGCTCGTCGCTGGGCTTGAGGACGTCGAAGTCCGGGGCGGTCTCGGCGGCGGTCTTCTCACCCAGGAGGTACGGGGCCTTGGCGTACAGGTGGTCCCGTAGGTCCATGATCACCATCTTGGGAGACAGCGGCTTGCCGGTGTTCCAGGCAGGGCACTGGCTCTGGCACCGCCCGCACTCGGTGCAGGTGGTGAAGTCGAGCATCCCCTTCCAGGTGAAGTCCTCGATCTTGCCGCGACCGAAGACGTCGTCCTCGCCCGGGTCCTCGAAGTCGATCGGCTTGCCGTTCGAGGTCATGGGCTGCAGCGGGCCGAGGGCCGGGGCGCCGCTGGTGCCCTCGCGCTTGAAGTAGATGTTCGGGAAGGCGCTGAACCGGTGCCAGGCGACGCCCATGTTGAGCGTGCGGCTGAGGACGACCAGCCAGACCAGCGAGACGACGATCTTCACGAACGCGACGACGCTGAGCAGGTCCGGGCTGTCGGGCAGCACGGTGGCCAGCAGGCCCGAGACCGGGTGCGACCAGGCCGGCGCCTCGGTGAGGTCCGAGGAGATCTTGAGCGCGCGGATCAGCAGGATGCAGATGCCGACGGTCAGGACGACGGCCTCGACGAAGTAGCCGCGCCCCTCGTTGGACCCGGCGAAGCGGCTCGCGCGGCCCTGGCGGCGCGGGTGGTCCTTCTGGCGCCGGTAGATCAGGTACAGGATGCCGAGGATCGTCCCGGTGCCGATGACGTCGGCGAAGAGGTTCCACAGGCTCCACTCGCCGAGCAGCGGCAGGTGGAAGGCCGGGTTCCAGACCTCGCCGAAGGCCTCGACCAGGGTGAGGAACAGGCCGTAGAAGCCGACGAAGACGAACCAGTGGGCCGCGCCGATGGCCGACCACTTGAGCATCCGGGTGTGGCCGAGCGACTCGACCAGCAGGGTCTTCATCCGCGGGCCGAACGGCCCGAACCGGCTGCTGTCGGCCTGGCCGGTGCGGATGATCCGGACCATCGCCCGGACGGCCTTGTAGGCGAGGACGACCGACACGATGAGGAACAGCACGCTGATCGTGCCGAGCACGATCTGCAGGGGGCCCGTCATGATTCCCTCTCCCCACGCCTCTGCGGCGTCGGTTGACTCCGTCCGCACCGGACGACGAGAAGGGTCCCGCCGCCGTCTCCGGCCCTGAGGACCGGGGGCGGATCACGCGCGGGCTGCGGTGCCCACGCAGCCCAGCACGATAGCCGGGGTGCGCTCAGGTTACTCGGCAGTAACCGGAGGCGCGGCGCCCCGATCCGGGGCGGTCCGACGGTCCTCCCCGCCCACCGACCGGCGTCCTGACGTGCGGTTTCGCGACCTGGGGATCCGGCTGGAACACGACGGGGGCGTGTTTCCGCGCAGGCGCCGTCGGGGTGGGGAGTGACCGGGCTCACGCCCCCGGGTCACGCCCCGGTCACCGCGTCCCGGCCGTCGCACGATCAGGCCGCCTGATCGTGCCGCGTCCTGGTGCAGCGCCGACGGTGAGCCAGGAGGCGTCGTGGTGAGCCAGGACGGTGTCGCGACGTCGTCCACAGGTTCCGTGGGGACCACGGCGCGGTCGCCGCAAGATCGAAGACTGTCGACGTGCACCCGGAACTCGCCCGCCTCGCGGCCGCCCGACTCGGCGTCTTCACCGCGCGAGAGGCCGTGCGCGTCGGCTACCGACCCGACGAGATCCGCTCCGAGCTGAGCGCCGGCCACTGGCGCTGGTTGCGGCGAGGCGTCTACGTCCGCGCCCGAGACCTAGCTGCCGCCGAGTCGGACGTCCGGCTCCGGCACCTCCTCGACTGCGTCGCGGTCCTGCTCGCCCTGGCTCCCGGTCCGGTCCTGAGCCACACCTCCGCCGCCCGGGTCCACCGCCTCGTCCTCCCCGAGGACGTCGACGGGGCCGTGCGGCTGACCCACCCGGGCCAGTGGCGGCGCGGTCGGGGTTACGTCGTCGCCCGGGCTTCGCTCCCGGACGGTGACCTCGGGCGACTCGCCGGATTCGGCGTGACCGCGCCGGCGCGGACGCTCGTCGACTGCGCCCGGGAGTGGGACCTCGTGGACTCGGTGGTGGCGATGGACGCCGCACTGCACGACCGGCTCGCCGGACGGGAAGACCTGCAGGCTGCCGTCCTCCGTGCGGTGCACTGGGTCGGCATCGGCGACGCGGCACGGGCCCTCGGGCTCGCGGACGGCCGCGCGGAGTCCCCGCTCGAGTCCCGTGGTCGGCTCGCGTTGATCGAGGCCGGACTGCCCCGTCCGGAGTTGCAGGTCGAGGTGCACGGTCCGCGAGGCTTCGTCGCGCGGGTCGACGCCTGGTACGACGACGCCGGAGTCGCCATCGAGTTCGACGGGCGGGTGAAGTACCTCGACCCCGTCGACGGCCGGCATCCCGGGGAGGTGCTCTGGCGGGAGAAGCGGCGCGAGGACCTCCTGCGCGCGCTGGGCATCCGGGTCGTGCGCCTGGCACACGAGGACCTCGTGCCCGGACGGCGGCGCGAACTCGAGGCCCGGGTGGGTGGGCTCCTGGCGGCCCCGGCGGTCGGGCCACGCCGGTATCGCGTCGTCCGCACCGTCGAGCCCACCAGGGGGACCGGGCCGATCGCGGCGTCGTCGACCTAGCTCGCCGTCGTGCGTCCTGGCTCACCGCCGACGCTGAGTCAGGACTCAGCACGATCAGGCCGCCTGATCGTGCGCAGCTCGACCCCTCGGGAACACCGCCGGGTGGTCTGCCGTTACGGTGGGCAGGAAAGTTGAGCGGACCCCGCGCAAGGCGGGAGGTCCCTCGACCGACCCCCACGACACCCAGCACCACCCGAGCACACGGAAGAGGAGCCAGCTCCATGGCACGAGCGGTCGGCATCGACCTCGGCACCACCAACTCCGTCGTCACCGTCCTGGAGGGCGGCGAGCCGACGGTCATCGCCAACAGCGAGGGCTCGCGCACCACGCCCTCGGTCGTCGCGTTCGCCAAGAACGGCGAGGTCCTGGTGGGCCAGTCGGCCAAGAACCAGGCGGTCACCAACGTCGACCGGACCATCCGGTCGGTGAAGCGCCACATGGGCACCAACTGGCAGACCGGCGAGATCGACGGCAAGCGCTACACGCCGCAGGAGATCAGCGCCCGCATCCTGCAGAAGCTCAAGCGGGACGCCGAGACCTACCTGGGCGAGACGGTCACCGACGCCGTCATCACCGTCCCCGCCTACTTCGAGGACGCGCAGCGCCAGGCCACCAAGGAGGCCGGTGAGATCGCGGGCCTCAACGTCCTGCGCATCGTCAACGAGCCGACCGCGGCCGCGCTGGCCTACGGCCTGGACAAGGGCGAGACCGAGCAGACGATCCTCGTCTTCGACCTCGGTGGCGGCACGTTCGACGTCTCGCTGCTCGAGATCGGCGAGGGCGTCATCGAGGTGAAGGCCACCGCCGGTGACAACCACCTCGGCGGTGACGACTGGGACGAGCGGATCGTCAAGCACCTGGTGCAGACGTTCAACGCCCAGAACGGCATCGACCTGTCCAAGGACAAGCTGGCCATGCAGCGCCTCCGCGAGGCCGCCGAGAAGGCCAAGATCGAGCTGTCCGGCGCGCAGTCGACCAACGTCAACCTGCCCTACATCACCGCCGGTGCCGAGGGCCCGCTGCACCTCGACGTCACGATGACCCGCGCCGAGTTCCAGCGGCTCACCCAGGACCTGCTCGACCGCACCCGCGCGCCGTTCAACCAGGCGATCCGCGACGCCGGCATCTCCGTCGGCGAGATCGACCACGTCGTCCTGGTGGGTGGCTCGACCCGCATGCCGGCCGTCACCGACCTGGTCCGCGAGCTGACCGGCGGCAAGGAGCCCAACAAGGGCGTCAACCCGGACGAGGTCGTCGCCATCGGCGCCGCCCTGCAGGCTGGCGTCCTCAAGGGCGAGGTCAAGGACGTCCTGCTGCTCGACGTCACCCCGCTGTCCCTCGGCATCGAGACCAAGGGCGGGATCATGACCAAGCTCATCGAGCGCAACACCACGATCCCGACCAAGCGCTCCGAGATCTTCACGACGGCCGACGACAACCAGCCGTCCGTGCAGATCCAGGTGTTCCAGGGCGAGCGCGAGATGGCGATGTACAACAAGAAGCTCGGCATGTTCGAGCTGACCGGTCTGCCGCCGGCGCCGCGCGGCGTCCCGCAGATCGAGGTCGCCTTCGACATCGACGCCAACGGCATCGTGCACGTGTCCGCCAAGGACCTGGGCACGGGCAAGGAGCAGTCGATGACCATCACCGGCGGCTCGGCCCTCCCCAAGGAGGACATCGAGCGGATGATGCGCGACGCCGAGGCCCACGCCGAGGAGGACAAGCGCCGCCGCGAGGAGGCCGAGACCCGCAACCTGGCGGAGTCGCTGCAGTACCAGACCGAGAAGTTCCTCGCGGAGAACGGCGAGCGCATCCCGGCCGACAAGAAGGAGGAGCTCGGCGAGGCCCTGACCGAGCTGCGCTCCGCCCTCGGCGGCTCGGACATCGCCGCGATCAAGTCGGCGCAGGAGAAGGTCGCCCGCGTCTCGCAGGAGGTCGGCGGCGCGCTCTACGCCCAGCAGGCCCAGGCGGGTGACGGCGCCGGCGCCGGTGCCGGTGCCGGTACCGCGGGCGCCTCGGGTGACGGGTTCGGCGCGTCGGCCCCGTCCGGCGACGACGACGTCGTCGACGCCGAGATCGTCGACGAGGACACCGACCGCCGATGAGCCAGGGGGACGAGCAGCCGCGGGTCGTGATCCGGGACAAGCGGCGGATCGACCCCGTCAGCGGTGAGGTGCGGATGCCGGCCGGCGAGCAGCCGGCCGGCGTCCCGCCCCGCCCGGCTCCGGCACAGACACCGGCCCACCCATCGCCAGGGGAGCAGATGACCGAGAACCAGACCGCCGCCCCGGAGGCCCCGGCCGCGCCGGTCGTCGACAGCGCCGCGGACGGCGACCTGTCGCGCCAGCTGACCGAGCGCACCGAGGACCTGCAGCGGGTCACCGCCGAGTACGCCAACTACCGGCGGCGGGTCGACCGGGACCGGCAGCTCGTCGTCGACCAGGCGGCCGAGCGCTTCGCCGCCCAGCTGTTCCCGATCGTCGACGACATCGAGCGGGCCCGGGACCACGGCGACCTGACCGGCGCCTTCAAGGTGGTCGCCGACCGCGTGCTCGGGCTGCTCGACGGCCTGGGCGTGGAGGCCTTCGGCGTCGCGGGGGACCCGTTCGACCCGTCGCTGCACGAGGCCGTCCTGCACGACACGTCCGACCACGTCACGGTGCCCACCGCGACGACGGTCCTGCGGCAGGGTTTCCGCCGGGGCGACCGCGTGCTGCGCACGGCCATGGTGTCCGTGACCGAGCCCGCGGGCGGCGCCGCGGACGCCCCCGAGCAGGAGGCGACCGGCGGCGGCGTGCCGGGGGAGACCCCGGCCGCCGGCTGACCGGCCGCCACCAGACGCAGAGAGGAGGCGTCCGATGAGCACCCGGGACTTCATCGAGAAGGACTACTACGCCGCGCTGGGCGTCTCCCAGGGCGCTGACGCCGCGGAGATCAAGAAGGCCTACCGCCAGCTCGCCCGCGACCTGCACCCGGACAAGAACCCGGGCAACACGCAGGCCGAGGCGCGCTTCAAGGAGGTCTCCGAGGCCTACGACGTGCTGTCCGACCCCAAGCGGCGGGCCGAGTACGACGACGCCCGCCGGCTGTTCGGCTCCGGCGGCGCCGGGGCGCGTGCCGGGTTCCCCGGGGGCTTCCCCGGCGGGACCGGCGGCGGCCAGCCGTTCGACCTGGGCGACCTCTTCGGCGGAGCCGGGGGCGCCGGGACGCGCGGCGGGGGCGGCGGGCTCGGCGACCTGTTCGGCAACCTCTTCGGCGGTGCCGCACCGGGCTCGGCCCGGGCCCGCTCCCAGGCGGCGTCCGGGCCGGCCCGCGGGCAGGACGTCGAGACCGAGGCCACCCTCTCCTTCGAGGAGGCCGTCCTCGGTGTCACCGTGCCGCTGCGGATGCAGAGCCCGGGCACCTGCCCGACCTGCTCCGGCAGCGGCGCCCGCCCGGGCACCTCGCCGCACACCTGCGAGGTGTGCGGCGGCGCCGGGGTCACCAGCCGCAGCCAGGGCGCGTTCGCCTTCTCCGAGCCGTGCCGCAACTGCCGCGGCACCGGCCAGGTGGTCGACGACCCGTGCCCGACCTGCCAGGGCGACGGCGTCACCACCCAGACCCGCACGATCACCGTGCGGATCCCGGCCGGCGTCAAGGACGGGCAGCGGATCCGGCTGGCCGGCAAGGGCGCGCCGGGACGGCGGGGCGGCCCCGCCGGCGACCTGTTCGTGGTCGTGCACGTCAGCGACCACGAGCTGTTCGGCCGCAAGGGCGACGACATCACCCTCACCGTGCCGGTCACCTTCCCCGAGGCGGTCCTCGGCACGACGCTGACCGTGCCGACCCTGGACGGCAACGTCACGCTCAAGGTGCCCGCCGGCACGGCGAGCGGCCGCACGCTGCGGGTCCGGGGCCGGGGCGTGCCCGGCCGCGGCCGCGACGGCGACCTGCTGGTGACCGTGGAGGTCGCCGTCCCGCAGCGGCTCTCGGCCGAGGCCGAGCGGGCGGTGAAGACCCTCGACGCCGAACTGGGCGACCCGCGCCCGCAGATCACCGCGGCCACCCAGCGCAACGCCGAGCGCGGGAGCACCCGGTGAGCGCCGCGGGGACCGAGGGCCGGGAGCGCGCCGACGCGAGCCGCGCCGTCGCCGACGACGCGCCGGTCTTCGTGATCTCCGTGGCCGCGCAGCTGGCCGGCATGCACGCCCAGACGCTGCGCCAGTACGACCGGCTCGGCCTGGTCACCCCGGGCCGCACGGCGGGCGGCGGGCGGCGCTACAGCCCGCGCGACGTCGCGCTGCTGCGCGAGGTCCAGCGGCTGTCCCAGGAGGACGGCGTCAACCTGGCCGGCATCAAGCGGATCATCGACCTGGAGTCCCAGGTCGAGGCGCTGCAGCAGCGCGTGCACGAGCTGGTCGCCGAGCTCGAGGAGTCCGAGCACCGGCGGATCGCCGCGGAGACGGCGATGCGCAGCGGCTACGGCCGCGACCTGGTCGGCACCGACCTCGTGCCGGTGCGGCGGCAGCACACGTCCGCGCTGGTCGTCTGGCGCCCGAGGGAGGCGCAGCGGTGAGCGGGAACCCCGGCGGCGCCGTCGTCGTCCAGGGAGACGTGACGAGCGCGCGCCGGGAGCAGCAGCACGAGTCCTTCGTGCGGCTGGAGCGCGAGATCGGCCTGCTGCTGCGCCGGTCGCGGGCCATCTCGGCCCGGCTCGCCCGCGAGCTGCACCCCGACCTCGACGGCGCGGCCTACGGCCTGCTCGCGCTGCTGGCCGACGCCGGCCCGCTGCGCGCCAGCGACCTGGTCGCCCGGCTCGGCCTGGACAAGAGCACGGTCAGCCGCCAGGTGGCCTCCCTCGTGGCACTCGGCATGGTCGACCGCGAGCCCGACCCCGCCGACGGGCGGGCGCAGGTGCTCACCCCGTCCCCCGAGGGCGCGGCCCGGCTCGCCCGCATCCGCGACGCCCGCCGGGCGCGCTGGGAGGCCGACCTGTCCGGCTGGCCGGCCGAGGACGTCGCCCAGCTCGGCGAGCTGCTGGCCCGGTTCAACCGGCTCGGCGAGGCCCGCGAGGCGGGGGACGCCGCGGTCCCCGCGTCCTGACCCCGCCCCTCCCGCACCACGCCACGACGGCGCCCGGACCCCCGCGGTCCGGGCGCCGTCGTCGTGTCGGGGGAACACACCGGGCGGGTAGTAGGTTGTAGACAGCAACCAACCGCATGTATGGTTGTGGTCTGCAATCACCTTGTCCACGAGGTCGCCATGCCCATCACCTCCCGGACGCGCGAGCGGCTCACCGCCGGCATCGCGCGCCTCGTCCGGGCCGGCCGGCACGTGTCCGGCCGGGCCGCGGACTCCGTCTACGGGGAGCTGCCCTCCTTCGGCTGGGCGCTGCTCGTCCCGCTCGAGCGCGACGGCGAGCAGCGCTGCAGCGCGCTGGCCGCGCAGGCCGGCGTCGACGTCTCGGTCGCCAGCCGCCAGGTCGCCGCCCTCGAGAGGGCCGGCCTCGTCGAGCGCCGGCCCGACCCGCACGACGGCCGCGCCAGCCTCATCCGGGTCTCCACCGCGGGCGTCACCGCCCTGGCCCAGACCCGCGCACTGCGCTCGGAGTGGGCCACCCGGGCCCTGGCCGACTGGGACGAGGCCGACGCCCACCGGCTCACCGAGCTGCTCGAGCGGCTGGCCGACGACCTCGACCGCGCCGCGCCGCCGCCCGCCCGCTCGCCGCACGCCGGCTCCCCGCACGCCGTCGGGGCCGCCTCGTGACCACCGCCCGACCGTCCGGGCCGCCGTCCGCACCCGATCCCGCACCGACCAGGAGCACCGTGACCACCACCCGCGAGCCCGCCGTCGCCGCCCCGGCGGCGGAGGCGCCCGCCGAGCAGCAGGGCCGCATGACGCACCGGCAGATCCTCGAGGCCCTCTCGGGGATGTTGCTGGCGATGTTCGTGGCGTTCCTGTCCTCGACCGTCGTCTCCAACGCCCTGCCCACGATCATCACCGACCTGCGGGGCAGCCAGAGCCAGTACACCTGGGTCGTCACCGCCACCCTGCTCGCCTCGACGGCGTCCACGCCGATCTGGGGCAAGCTCGCCGACCTGTTCAGCAAGAAGCTGCTGATCCAGCTGTCGATCGTCGTCTTCATCGTCGGCTCGATGCTCGCCGGCCTGTCCCAGTCGGTGGGCACGCTCATCGGCTGGCGCGTGCTCCAGGGCCTGGGTCTCGGCGGCCTGCAGGCGCTGGTGCAGATCGCGATGGCCGCGATGATCAGCCCCCGCGAGCGCGGCCGGTACTCGGGCCTGCTCGGCGCGGTCATGGCCGTGGCCACCGTCGGCGGCCCGCTGCTCGGCGGCCTGCTGGTCGACACCAGCTGGCTCGGCTGGCGCTGGTGCTTCTACGTCGGCGTGCCCTTCGCCGCCGTGGCGCTGGTGCTGCTGCAGCGCACGCTGCACCTGCCGGTGACCAGGCGCCGGGTCCGCATCGACTACCTCGGCGCCGCGTTCCTCACCGCGGGCGTCTCCGCGATGCTCATCTGGGTCACCCTCGCCGGCGACCGGTTCGCGTGGGCCTCGGTCGAGACGGCGCTGTTCCTGGGCGGCAGCGCGCTCGCCGTCGTCGCCTTCGTCGTGACCGAGCTGCGGGCGGCCGAGCCGATCGTCCCGCTGCGGCTGTTCCGCGACCGGACCACGACCCTCGCCATCGTGGCCAGCGTCGCGATCGGTGTGGCGATGTTCGGGTCCACCGTCTTCCTCGGCCAGTACCTGCAGATCTCCCGCGGCTACTCGCCGACGGCGGCCGGCCTGCTGACGATCCCCATGGTCGGCGGCCTGCTCGTCTCCTCCACCGTCTCGGGCATCCTCATCACCCGACACGGCCGGTGGAAGCGGTTCCTGGTGGCCGGGTCGCTGCTCGTCGTCGCCGGGTTCGGCCTGCTGGCGACCGTCGACCACGAGACGGACATGGTCCTGCTCGGCGTCTTCCTGTTCGTCCTCGGCGTCGGCATCGGCATGACCATGCAGAACCTGGTCCTCGCGGTGCAGAACACCGTGGCCGCGAGCGACCTCGGCGCGGCGTCGTCGGCGGTGGCGTTCTTCCGCAGCCTCGGCGGCACCGTCGGCGTCTCCGTGCTCGGCGCGGTGCTCAGCAACCGGGTGACCGACCTGATCACCGCGGGCCTGCCGCCGGAGGCGGCCGCGGCCGGCGGCGGCTCGGGCGGCGTCGGCCTGGCGAGCCTCGCGGACGCGCCGCCGGCCATCCAGGAGCTCATCCGGGTCTCCTACGGCGACGCGACCGGCCGGGTCTTCCTCGTCTCCGCGGTCATCGCGGTGGTCGCCGTCGCGGCCATCCTGCTCATCCGCGAGGTGGCCCTGCGCACCGAGAGCGGCGAGGAGCGGCTGGCCCGCGAGTCCCGCCCCGCGCCCGCCGAGGACGAGGCGGTCGGCACCGCCCGCTGACAGAACGCACGACGGCCCGCTCCCCGGCTGGGGAGCGGGCCGTCGTGCGTCCCGGGGTCAGGAGTCCAGCTGGGCGTCCAGCGTGATGTCGACGGCGGCGAGCGCCTTGCTGACCGGGCAGCCGACCTTCGCCGCCTGCGCGGCCTTCTCGAACCCGTCGGCGTCGAGGCCGTCGACCTCGGCGCGCACGGTGAGCTTGATCCCGGTGATCGTGGCGCCGTCCTGGAGGCCGAGCGTGACGTCGGCCGTGACCTCGAGCGACTGCGGCGTGCCGCCGGCCTTCGCGATCTCGTTCGACAGGGCCATCGAGAAGCAGGCGGAGTGGGCCGCGGCGACGAGCTCCTCGGGGCTGGTGGAGCCGCCGGCCTCGTCGGAGGTCCGCTTCGGCCAGCTCACGTCGAAGGTGCCGAGCTTCGAGCTGGACAGCTCGACCTGGCCGGATCCGTCCTGGAGGGTGCCGTTCCAGGCGGTGCGGGCGGTGCGGGTGGGCATCGGGCTGCCTTCCGGTCGGGGGGCGCGCCGGTGTCGTCTCGCCGGCGCGCGGGACCCCGCGGCCCTACCCCGGCGGGTTGCGGGCAACCCACCGCCCGGGTCACACGGCGCGCGGCGCCTCGGTGACCCGCTGGGTCAGCACGTTGAGCGTCTGCTTGAGATCGGAGAAGGACTCCACGTCCAGGTCGAGCGCGCAGATCATGTCCTGCGAGATGGCGAAGGCCTTGTCGCGCAGGGCCCGGCCGGTGTCGGTGAGGGCGATGGCCACCGACCGCTCGTCCTCCACGCGGCGGTGGCGCGTGACCAGCCCGGCCGCGGTGAGCCGCTTGAGCAGGGGGGACAGGGTGCCGCTGTCGAGCGCCAAGCGGGCGCCGAGCTGGCCGACGGTCTGGTGGTCCTCTTCCCAGAGCAGCATCATCACCAGGTACTGCGGATAGGTGAGCCCGAGCTCCTCGAGCATCGGCCGGTACCGGGCGGTCATCGCGCGGGACGCTGCGTACAGCGCGAAGCACAGCTGATCGTCCAGAGCCACGCTCGGGGCAGGGCGGCGCGGGTCTCCGGTGGTCGTCATGCCTTGAGTGTAGGGACCATCCGGTCGCGTGGCATGCAGTTGTGCCGGATGTCAACCCCTCGGGGCGCCTCCTCGACCACCTCCTGCCCCACGAGGCAAGTTGAGCGGAACAGACTCAACCCCTGGTCCGTTGCACCGGACGACAGGATCCCCCGCCGGGACCCCGGCACGCCCAGGAGAGGACCGAGCGCACCGACCATGGAGAGCAAGCTGACCACCCGTTCGCAGGAGGCGTTCGCGGCCGCCCAGCGGCTGGCGGTCGACCGGGGGCAGGCGGCGCTGGAGCCGCTGCACCTGCTCGTGGCGCTGCTGCAGCAGAGCGACGGCATCGCCGGCCCGCTGCTGACCGCCACCGGAGCGGACCCGGCCGACGTCCGGGCCAAGGCCGAGGCCGCCCTGCGCCGCATGCCGAGCGTCAGCGGCGCCACCGTCGCCGCGCCGTCGCCGTCGCGTGAGCTGCTGCGGGTGGTCAACGCCGCCGGCGAGCAGGCCAGCGCGCTGGGCGACGAGTACGTCTCCACCGAGCACCTGCTGGTCGGCCTGGCCGGCTCCGGGGGCGAGGCCGGCACGGTGCTCACCAGCGCCGGTGCCACCCGCGACGCGCTGCTGGCCGCCTTCCGCACCGTCCGCGGCAACCGCAGGGTCACCACGGCCGACCCCGAGAGCACCTTCCAGGCGCTGGAGAAGTTCGCCGTCGACCTCACCGAGCGCGCCCGCGAGGGGAAGATCGACCCGGTCATCGGCCGGGACACCGAGATCCGCCGCGTCGTGCAGGTGCTCTCCCGCCGCACCAAGAACAACCCGGTCCTCATCGGCGAGCCCGGCGTCGGCAAGACGGCGATCGTCGAGGGCCTGGCCCAGCGGATCGTGGCCGGCGACGTCCCCGAGAGCCTCAAGGGCAAGCGGCTGATGGCGCTGGACCTGGCGAGCATGGTCGCCGGCGCCAAGTACCGCGGCGAGTTCGAGGAGCGGCTCAAGGCCGTCCTGCAGGAGATCGCCGAGTCCGAGGGGCAGGTCGTCACCTTCATCGACGAGCTGCACACCATCGTCGGCGCCGGCGCCACGGGCGACTCGGCCATGGACGCCGGCAACATGATCAAGCCGATGCTCGCCCGCGGCGAGCTGCGCATGGTCGGCGCGACCACGCTCGACGAGTACCGCGAGCACATCGAGAAGGACCCGGCGCTGGAGCGCCGCTTCCAGCAGGTCTTCGTCGGCGAGCCCTCGGTCGAGGACACGATCGGCATCCTGCGCGGGCTCAAGGAGCGCTACGAGGTGCACCACGGCGTCCGGATCACCGACGCCGCGATCGTCGCCGCCGCCACGCTGTCGGACCGGTACGTCACGGCCCGCTTCCTCCCCGACAAGGCGATCGACCTGGTCGACGAGGCGGCCAGCCGGCTGCGCATGGAGATCGACAGCCGCCCGGTGGAGGTCGACGAGGTCGAGCGCGCCGTGCGCCGCATGGAGATCGAGGAGATGGCGCTGGAGAAGGAGGACGACCCGTCCTCGCTCGACCGGCTGGCCGCGCTGCGCGCCGACCTCGCCGACCGGCGCCAGGAGCTCGCCGAGCTGACCGCGCGCTGGCAGCAGGACAAGGGCGCGATCGTCCGCATCCAGCAGCTCAAGGAGGAGCTGGAGCGGCTGCGCACCGAATCCGCGCGCGCCGAGCGCGAGGGCGACCTCGCCCGCGTCGCCGAGCTCCGCTACGGCGTGATGCCGCAGCTGGAGAAGGACCTCGCCGCGGCCGAGGAGTCGGTGGCCGCCCAGGCCTCCATGCTCAAGGAGGAGGTCGGCCCCGACGACATCGCCGAGGTCGTCCAGGCCTGGACCGGCATCCCCGCCGGCCGGCTGCTCGAGGGGGAGACGGCGAAGCTGCTGCGGATGGAGGACGAGCTCGGCAGGCGGGTCGTCGGCCAGCCCGACGCCGTCCGCGCCGTCTCCGACGCCGTCCGCCGCGCGCGGTCGGGCATCGCCGACCCCGACCGGCCCACCGGCTCGTTCCTGTTCCTCGGCCCCACCGGCGTCGGCAAGACCGAGCTGGCGAAGGCGCTGGCGGAGTTCCTGTTCGACGACGAGCGGGCGATGGTCCGCATCGACATGAGCGAGTACTCCGAGAAGCACTCGGTGGCCCGGCTGGTCGGCGCCCCTCCGGGCTACGTCGGCTACGAGGCAGGCGGCCAGCTCACCGAGGCGGTCCGGCGGCGGCCCTACACCGTCGTGCTGCTCGACGAGGTGGAGAAGGCCCACCCCGACGTCTTCGACGTGCTGCTGCAGGTCCTCGACGACGGCCGGCTCACCGACGGCCAGGGGCGGACGGTGGACTTCCGCAACACCATCCTGATCCTGACCTCGAACCTCGGCTCGCAGCTGATCGCCGACCAGTCGCTGCCGGAGGAGGCGCGGCGCTCCGCGGTCATGGACGTCGTCCGGTCGCACTTCAAGCCGGAGTTCCTCAACCGCCTCGACGACGTCGTGGTGTTCCGGGCGCTGGGCAGCGAGGAGCTGGCCGGGATCGTCGAGATCCAGGTGGGCGTGCTCGCCCGCCGGCTGGCCGCCCGCCGGCTGACGCTGACCGTCACCGACGCCGCCCGCGAGTGGCTGGCGCTCAACGGGTTCGACCCGGTCTACGGCGCCCGCCCGCTGCGCCGCCTGGTGCAGTCGGCGATCGGCGACCCGCTGGCCCGCGCGCTGCTGGCCGGGGACATCCGCGACGGCGACGAGGTCGTCGTCGACGCGCCGGACGACCTGGCGGAGGAGGGCCTCACCGTCCGCCGCGGCTGACGCGGGGAGCTCCTCACCCGGGCCCGCCGTCCCTCGGGGCGGCGGGCCCGTCGCGTCCCCGGGGCGGGATGCGGGGAGGCGCCGCGCACGGCACGGGCACGATGGCGGCAGGACGTCGAGGAGAGGAAGGGGACGACGTGACCGAGGAACGGGGAGGACGACTCCCGGGCTACGGGAACGCGCCGTCGGCGCCCGGCGCCGAGCCCCGGCCGCCGGCCGAGCGACCGGTCGCGGTGCGGGTGGGGATCGGCGCGTTCATGGCCGCGCTGATCCTCGGCCTGGTGTCCTCGGTGGTCACGCTGTCCGACGTCGACGGGATCGTCGCGGAGGTGCAGGCCGCCGCGGGGGCCGAGGTCCCCGAGTCGACGGCGCGGGCCGCGTTCTGGGTCGGCGCGGGCTTCGGGGCGGTGCTGGTGGCCCTGGAGGCGCTGGTCATCCGGTTCGCCTGGACCGGGCGCAACTGGGCGCGGGTGGTGCTCCAGGTCCTCGGTGCGGTCAACGTCCTCGGCGGGCTGTCCGGCCTCACCGGTCCCGGGGCGACCGGCTCGGGGTTCCTCGGGTCGCTGTCGGTGTTCATCACCCTGATCAGCGCGGTCGGGCTCGTCGCGCTCGCCCTGCGGCCGGCCTCCGAGTGGTACCGGGCCGAGGGGGAGCGCCGGCGGTCGTCCGCCCGCTGACCGCCGGCCGGGCGCGCTGCGCGTCCGGGGGTGGCCGGACGGCGGCCCGTCGATCATGATGCGCGGGCAACCGCCACGGGAGAGGACGGACATGACCGCAGGACAGGGCCCGCAGGGCTGGGACCAGCCGGGGCAGGACCCCTACGGCCAGGGCGCGTACGGCCAGGGCGCGTACGGCCAGGGCGCCCACGGGCAGGGCGCCCACGGCGGGTACGCGTCCGCGCCGGCGGCGCCCGACGGCTTCGGCGCGCCCGCCCCGGTCGAGCGCCCCTCGGCCGTGGTGCTGGGCGTGGGCGCCTTCGCGGCCACGCTCGTCCTGGGCCTGGTGAACGCCCTGGTCACGTTCGCGGACGTCGACGGCTTCATCGCGCAGGTGCAGGCCGCCTCGCCCGACGTCGCGATCAGCGAGTCGGCGGCGCGGGCCGCCCTGGTCGCCGGCGCCGGCTTCGCGCTGGTCCTGGTGGCGCTGCAGGTCCTGTTCCTGTGGTTCGCGTGGAAGGGCCGCAACTGGGCGCGGATCGTGCTCTGGGTGCTGGGCGGCCTGGGCGTGGCCGGCTCGCTGGTCGGCTTCCTCGGCGGCGGTGCCCCGACCGTCTCGGGCCTGCTGACGGTGCTGTCCCTCGCCTCGCTCCTGCTCACCGTGGTCGGCATCGTGGCGCTGGCGCAGAAGCCGGCCAGCGCCTGGTACCGCTACCAGGGCTGGCGGCGGGCACAGGGACGCTGATCCGTCGCACGCCATCAGATCTCGTCATCATCTCGTCACCTCCGGTGGTGAACCGCTCGCCCGGCCGGCCCGAACGCCGGACGTGACCACCACCGAGCAGGCCCCCGCACCGGCCACCGGGCCGGACGGGGCCGCCCGCCCCGCCGGCCGCGGCACGCGCCGGCTGCTCGCCGCCCTCGCCGGGCTGCCGGCCGCCGCGGTCGCGCTGGGCGTGGCCGAGCTGGTCGCCGCGTCCGTGGGGCCGGCGTCCTCGCCGGTCGTGGCGGTCGGCGACACGGTCATCACCCTGGTCCCCGAGCCGGTGAAGCAGTTCGCCGTCGCGACGTTCGGCGAGGACGACAAGGTCGCCCTCGTCGTCGGCACGCTGGTCCTCGTCGGGCTGTACGCGGCGCTCGTCGGGCTGGTGTCGCTGCGCTCCCGGCGGACCGGCGTGGCGGGGATCGCGCTGTTCGGCGCCGTCGGCGCCCTCGCCGCGGCCACCCGGCCCGCGGGCGGCCCGCTGGACGCGCTGCCCTCCGTCGTGGGCGCGGGGGCCGGCGTCGTCGCCCTCCTCCTGCTGGTGGCCCCGCTGACCGTGCCGGCCCCCCGGAGTGACGACGAGGCGGTCACGGACCGGCGGCCCGGCGCGCCGCCGACGGCCGACCGCCAGGGCGCCGGCATGGACCGCCGCCGCTTCGTCCTCACCGGCGGCGCCGCCCTGGGCGCGGCCGCGGTCGCCGGCGGCGGCGGGCGGTTGCTGCAGCGCCGGTTCGACGTCAGCGGTGCCCGCGGAGACCTCACCCTCCCGACGCCGTCGTCCCCGGCCGCCGCGCTGCCCCCGGGCGCCGACCTCGCCGAGCGCGTCGAGGGGCTGACGCCGCTGTTCACGCCCAACCGCGACTTCTACCGGGTGGACACCGCGATCACCGTCCCGCAGATCCGCCCCGCCGAGTACCGGCTCGACCTGACCGGGATGTTCGACTCCCCGCGCACGTACACGCTCGCCGACCTGTTCGACCGCGACGACGTCGTCGAGCGCGACGTCACGCTCACCTGCGTCTCCAACGAGGTCGGCGGCGGCCTGGCCGGCACCGCGCGCTGGACCGGCGTCCCGCTCGGCGCCCTCCTCCGCGAGAACGGCGTCTCCGACCGCTCCGACCAGCTGGTCTGCCGCTCGGCCGACGGCATGACCATCGGCGCGCCCACCCGCGCGGCGCTGCAGGTCGAGGACGCGATGATCGCCTTCGGGATGAACGGCGAGCCGCTGCCGGTCGAGCACGGCTTCCCGGTCCGGATGCTCATCCCGGGGCTGTACGGCTACGTCTCCGCCTGCAAGTGGATGACCTCGATCGAGGCCACCACCTACGACGCCTTCGACGCCTACTGGGTCCAGCGCGACTGGGCCGCCCAGGGCCCGGTCAAGGTGGCCTCCCGGATCGACACCCCGGCCCCCCTGCGCCGGTTCCGGGCCGGCCGGCGCCCGATCGCCGGCGTCGCCTGGGCGCAGACCCGCGGCATCGCCCGGGTCGAGGTCCGGGTCGACGACGGCGAGTGGCGGGAGGCCGAGCTCGCCCCGGCGGTGGACGCCGACGTGTGGCGGCAGTGGCGGCTGCCCTTCGACTTCGCCCCCGGCTCCTACCAGCTCACCGTCCGGGCCACCACGGCCGACGGCGAGGTGCAGACCGGGGAACGCGCCCGGCCCTTCCCGAACGGGGCCAGCGGCCTGCACTCCATCCGGGTGATCGCGACCTAGCGGCCCCCGCCCCGCGGGGCGGCACCCGGCACACCCCAGAGCCCGTCTCGGCCACCCGGCCGCAGACGCCTCTCCCGACCCCTCGAACGGGCCGGGGGACCATGGACCGACGACCGAGGAGCACACCCCGTGAAGAGCACCCTGACCCGCGGCCTCCTGCTGGCCTCCGCCTCGACCCTCGCGGTCACCCTGAGCGCCTGCGGCTCGGAGGACACCGGCGCGGCCTCCGACAGCCCGCCCTCCGCCAGCAGCTCGCCGGCGGCGGACGGCGCCGACTCGACGGGGAGCAGCAGCCCGATGGCCGAGCCGGCGTCCGACGAGCCCTTCGGGGCCGCCTGCTCCTCGGTCCCGGCCGACGGCGAGGGCAGCTTCGCCGGCATGACCGACGACCCGGTGGCCACCGCGGCCAGCAACAACCCGGTGCTGTCGACGCTGGTGCAGGCGGTCACCCAGGCCAACCTGGTGGACACGCTGAACACCACCGACGACATCACCGTCATCGCCCCGGCCGACCCGGCGTTCGAGGCGATCCCGGCCGACCAGCTGCAGGCCGTGCTGGCCGACCAGGCGATGCTGACCCAGGTCCTGACCCACCACGTCATCCCGGGCCGGCTCTCGCCGGACCAGCTGGCCGGCACGCACACCACCGTGGCCGGCGACGAGGTCACCATCGAGGGCTCGGGCGAGAGCTTCACCGTCGCCCGGACCGTCACCGGCACCCCGGCCTCGGTGATCTGCGGCAACGTGCAGACCGCCAACGCCACCGTCTACGTCGTCGACCAGGTCCTGGCGCCCGCGCAGGGCTGAGGCGTCACGGCCGCCGGCCCGGTTCCCTCGCGGGAGCCGGGCCGGAACCGTGCGTAGATTCGCCTCCATGACGGCGCCCGCTGCCCAGCCCGACCGCGACCGCCTGCTCGAGCTGGTCGTCGACCTCGCCGTCGTCCACGGGCGGGTCACGCTGTCCTCCGGGCGCGAGGCCGACTGGTACATCGACATGCGCCGGCTGACCCTCCACCACGAGGGCGCGCCGCTGGTCGGCCGGGTGATGCGCCAGCTCACCCGCGACCTGCGCTACGACGTCGTCGGCGGGCTCACCCTCGGGGCCGACCCGGTCGCCACGGCGATGCTGCACGCCGCCGCCGACGGCGAGGGCTTCCTCGACGCGTGCGTGGTCCGCAAGGCCGGCAAGGCGCACGGGCTGCAGCGGCGGATCGAGGGGCCCGACGTCGCCGGGCGGGCGGTGCTCGTCGTCGAGGACGTCTCCACCACCGGCAGCAGCCCGCTGACCGCCGTCGAGGCGCTGCAGGAGGCCGGGGCCGAGGTCATCGCCGTCGCGGTGGTCGTCGACCGCGGCGGGCGGGCCGCCGTCGAGGCCGCCGGCCTGGAGTACCGCGCCGCCTTCGAGCTGTCCGACCTCGGCCTGTCGTAGCCGCGCACTCCCGCGGAGGAGCACGGGACGTCGCCGCGGACGTGCCCGGGATCGGCCGTACGGTGTGGCGGTGACCACACTCGCCACCGCGTGGGTCGACGAGCTCGCCGCCGTGCTCGGCCGCGACGGCGTCCTCACCGACCCCGACGTCACCGCCGCCTACGCCCGTGACCAGGCGATGCTCGCCGAGGCCGGCACCCCCGCCGCGGTCGTCCTCCCCCGGAGCACCGACGACGTCGCCGCGGTCATGCGGGTCGCCTCCCGGCACGGCGTCCCGGTCGTCCCGCGCGGCGCGGGCTCGGGGCTGGCCGGTGCGAGCAACGCCGTCGACGGCGCGATCACCATGGTCATGACCCGCATGGACGCCGTCCTGGAGGTCAGCGCCGCCGACCGGCTCGCCGTCGTCCAGCCCGGCGTGGTCAACAAGCAGCTGCGCGACGCCGTCGCCGGCTCCGGGCTGTTCTACCCGCCGGACCCCTCCAGCTACGACTGGTGCACGATCGGCGGCAACCTCTCGCAGAACTCCGGCGGCCTGTGCTGCGTGAAGTACGGCGTCACCACCGACTATGTGCTCGGCCTCGAGGTGGTCCTCGCCGACGGGCGGGTGCTGCGCACCGGGCGCCGCACGGTCAAGGGCGTCGCCGGCTACGACCTCGCCCGGCTGTTCGTGGGCTCGGAGGGCACCCTCGGCGTCATCACCGAGGCCACGCTCGCGCTGCGCCCGGCGCCGCAGCAGCCGGTGACCCTGGTGGCCACCTTCGCCACCACCGCGCAGACCGGGCAGGTGGTCGAGCGGGTGGTGACGTCCGGGCTGGTGCCCAGCCTGCTGGAGGTCATGGACAACACCTGCATCTGCGCCGTCGACGACCTGCTGCACGCCGACCTCGACCGGGCCGCGCGCGCCCTGCTCGTCGCGCAGTCCGACGCCGGGGGAGAGGCGGCGCTCGCCGAGGTCGAGGTGCTGGCGCGGCTGTGCCGCGAGGCCGGCGCGGAGCTCGTGCACACCACCGCCGACCCCGCCGAGGGCGACCTGCTGCTCGCCGCCCGCCGGATGGCGCTGCCCGCGCTCGAGCAGCTGGGCAGCACGCTCATCGACGACGTCGCCGTGCCCCGCTCGCGGATCGCCGAGTTCCTCGACGGCTGCGACGGCATCGCCGTGCGGCGGGGACTGACCATCGGCGTCGTCGGGCACGCCGGCGACGGCAACATGCACCCGACGGTCTGCTTCGACCCCACCGACCCCGACCAGCGGGCGCGGGCGTTCGCCGCCTTCGACGACGTCCTGGAGCTGGGCCTGGCGCTGGGCGGCACGGTCACCGGCGAGCACGGCATCGGCTCGATCAAGGTCGAGTGGCTGGAGCGCGAGATCGGCGAGGTGTCGCTGGACGTGCACCGCCGGATCAAGGACGCCCTCGACCCGGCCGGCCTGCTCAACCCCGGCAAGGTGCTGCGCCGCAGGGGTTGAGACGGGGGCCTGTCGGGGGTTCCGCGCCCGGGAGATACTGACCGCCGACCAGCGTCGATCGACAGGAGTGCCCCGATGCCCATCGCGACCCCCGAGGTCTACGCCGACATGATCAGCCGGGCGAAGGAGGGCGGCTTCGCCTACCCGGCCATCAACTGCACCTCGTCGGAGACGATCAACGCGGCCCTCCGCGGGTTCGCCGACGCGGGCAGCGACGGCATCATCCAGTTCTCCACCGGCGGCGCGGAGTTCGGCTCCGGCACCCGGGTCAAGGACATGGTCACCGGCGCCGTCGCGCTGGCCGAGTTCGCGCACGTCGTCGCCGAGAAGTACCCGGTCAACGTCGCGCTGCACACCGACCACTGCCCCAAGGACAAGCTGGACTCCTACGTCCGGCCGCTGATCGCGCTGTCGAAGGACCGGGTCGACGCCGGCCAGGCGCCCCTGTTCCAGTCGCACATGTGGGACGGCTCGGCGATCGACCTGGAGGAGAACCTCCAGATCGCCGAGGAGCTGCTCGAGAAGACCGCGGCGGCCAAGATCGTGCTCGAGCTGGAGATCGGTGTCGTCGGCGGCGAGGAGGACGGCGTCGCCCACGAGATCAACGAGAAGCTCTACACCGCCCCCGGCGACTTCGTGGCCACCGCCAAGGCGCTCGGCCTCGGGGAGCGCGGCGTCTACCTGCTGGCGGCGACCTTCGGCAACGTCCACGGCGTCTACAAGCCGGGCAACGTCAAGCTGCGCCCGGAGGTCCTCAAGCAGGGCCAGGAGGTCGTGTCGCAGGAGTTCGGCCTCGGGGACGGCGGCAAGCCGTTCAACTTCGTCTTCCACGGCGGCTCGGGCTCGCTGCAGTCGGAGATCCGCGAGGCGCTGTCCTACGGCGTCGTGAAGATGAACGTCGACACCGACACCCAGTACGCCTTCACCCGGCCGATCGCCGGGCACATGTTCAGCAACTACGACGGCGTGCTGAAGATCGACGGCGAGGTCGGCAACAAGAAGACCTACGACCCGCGCAGCTACCTCAAGGCCGCCGAGACCGGCATGGCCGCCCGCGTCGTCACCGCGTGCGAGGACCTGCTGTCGGCCGGCCAGTCGCAGGGCGCCTGAGCCGTGACCCACGCGCACCAGAACCTGCTCGGCGAGCCGCCGGCCACGCTGCTGCCCGGCGACCCCGAGGCGGAGGCCGCGCTGGCGGCCGGCACGGACCCCGCCGAGGTCGCCGCCGGCCACCCGCGGGCCAGCGCGGCCTGGGCGGCGCTGGCCGAGGCCGCGCTCGCGGACGGCCGCACCATCGAGGCCTACGCCTACGCCCGCACCGGCTACCACCGCGGCCTGGACGCGCTGCGGAAGAACGGCTGGCGGGGCCACGGCCCGGTGCCGTGGTCGCACGAGCCCAACCGGGGCTTCCTGCGCTGCGTCACCGTGCTCGCCCGCGCCGCCGAGGCGATCGGCGAGACCGACGAGCAGGAGCGCTGCACCCAGCTGCTGCGCGACTGCGACCCCTCGCTCGCACCCTGACCCGGGCTCCTTCCCCGGGACCCGGCCCGGATCACCCACGGTCACCGTGACGGGTGAGGCCGCCCCCGCACCACTGCGTTCACCGGGCGGGGCGGCCTCGCCGGGAGAACACTCCGTGACCAGCGCGCCCCGCCGGGGCGCCCGTCACAGGAGGTGTCCGTGGCAACGCTCCTCTGGATCCTCGCCGTCGTCCTGGTGGTCGCCGGCATCTTCGCGATCCTCCGCAAGCAGCTGCTCTGGGGCATCGTGCTGATCGTCGTGGGCCTGCTCGTGGGCCCCGGCGGCGTCAGCCTCTTCACCTGACCCACCCCCGGGCTCGGCGGCCTAGCGGTCGCCGAGCTCGGGGTGCAGCTCCTGCAGGCGGGTGGTCAGCGCGGTGAGCTCCTCACCGCCGGCCATGAGCCGGGTGAGGTCGTCGGCGTCGACGTCGGCGCGGGTGAGGTCGCCGGCCACCTGGCCACGTGCCAGCAGCAGGAAGCGGTCGCCCACCAGGTGGGCGTAGCGCGGGTTGTGGGTGACGACGACGACGGCGAGCCCCTGCGCCCGCGCGCCGAGCACCGCCTGCCCGACCAGCGTGTGCTGGGCGATGGTCATCGGCTCGGTCGGCTCGTCGATCACCAGCGCCCGCGAGCCGTAGTGCACCGCCCGCGCGATCGCCAGGCTCTGCCGCGACCCCGGCAGGAGCGTGTTCACCGGCTGGTCGGGGTCGATGCCGGTGACGCCGATGCGGTCCAGGGCGCGCACGGTGGTCTCCCGGGCGGCGTCGACGTCCAGGCGGCGCAGCGGCCACGGCCGGCGGGTCGGCTCGGCGCCCAGGCACAGGTTGCGCCACACCGGCAGCAGCGGCGCGACGGCGAGGTCCTGCCAGACCGTGGCGATCCCCGCCGCCCGCGCCGCCCGGGGGCTGCGGAAGCGCACCGGGACGCCGTCGAGGAGCAGCTCGCCCTCGTCGTGCCGGCGCAGCCCCGACAGCACCGACACCAGCGTCGACTTGCCCGCGCCGTTCTCGCCGAGCACGCAGGTGATGCGGCCGCCCTCCAGCGCGACCGCGACCCGGTCCAGCGCCGGCACGCCGCCGTGGCGGACGCTCAGCCCGCGCAGCTCCAGCACCGGTGGCACGGCGGTCACGAGCGCGGCGCGGCCCGCAGCCGGGCGCGCACCACCCCTCCCACCAGCAGCGCGACCAGCAGCACGACGCCGAGCAGCGCCTGCGACCAGCGCGGGTCCCACCCGGCGAGCTCCACGCCCTCGCGGGCGGCGGCGTAGAGCAGCGCGCCGACCGCGGCGCCGCCCATCGACCCCTGCCCGCCGGTCAGCAGGCAGCCGCCGATCACCGCGACCACCACGTAGTCGATGGCGCTCACCAGGGCCGGGGTGGCGCCGACGCTCGCGGCCGGCACCAGCGCCAGCGTGCCGAGCAGCCAGCCCGCGGTCGCGGTGAGCGCGTAGAGCACCAGCGTCGTCCGGCGGACCGGCACGCCCAGCTCGCGGGCCGCCCGGCGGGAGCCGCCCATCGCCAGCACCTCGTTGCCGAACCGCGTCCGCCACAGCAGCCAGCCGGCGCCCGCGGTGACGGCCAGCCACCACAGCAGCGACACCGGGAAGGTGCCGCCGCCCACCTCGGCGGTGGCGCCGAACACGGCGGACGCCGAGGACCAGCCGGGCGCCTCGTCCAGGCCGCTGATCCGCGGCGCGCCCGCGACGAGCGGGACGCCGGACAGGGTGGTGCCCTGCAGCACCAGCGCGGTGGCGAGGGTGGCCAGGAAGCTCGGCAGCCCGGTGCGCACCACCAGCCAGCCGTTGACCAGCCCGACGGCGAGGGCCGCGGCCAGCGACGTCGCCAGCGCGGGCCAGATGCCCCACCCGGCGGGGCCGGCGAGCAGCGCGGTGAGGACGGCGCTGCCGAGGGTGACGGTACCGATCGACAGGTCGAAGTGGCCGCCGACCATGAGCAGGCCCACCGCCACGCCGCCGATGCCGAGCAGCGCCGCGGCGTCGAGGACCCCGCCCAGCCCGGCCGGCGTGAGCAGGTCGGGTGTCCGGAGCCCGAACAGGACGAGGACGATCACCAGCCCGAGCACCGCGACCAGGCTGGGCCGGGCGAGGGCCCGGTCGAGCAGCCGCCGGCGCGGCGGGGCGACGCGGAACGCGGGCAGGCGGTCGACGGTCACCGGGCCACCGGGGGGAACGGTCGCAGGAGGGCCTCCTCGGTCTGGAGTGGCTCCAGTGTCCACGACGGCGGCCGCGATCGCGTCCCCCTCAGGGGCGCAGGCGCCAGCGCACCCGGTCGTCGGCGTACCAGGTCCAGCGGGAGACCGGCCGCGGGTAGGGGACGCCGTCGCGGGTGACCCGGGCCGGGTCGCTGGCCAGCTGCAGCGCGCGGCCGGAGCTCCGCCGGGGCGGGCGCATCAGCTGCGGGGAGACGACGACGCGGATCGTGTCGACGGCGGTCCAGTCCGGCCGCACGTCGATCCGCGCCACCATCCCGTCGGCCACCCGGGCGTCGTCGTGGTGGGCCTGCACGCCCAGGCGCGCGGCCAGCGGCAGCCGTCCCTTCTCGGCGGCCTCGTAGCGGCCGTGCTGCAGCAGCACCCCGCCGTGGTCGTCGCGGACCAGCGACAGCTCCCGCTCCCCGCCGCTGCCGATGCCCAGGTCCCGGGCCAGCCCCCGGGAGGCGCTGTCGTCGGCGGGGTCCCAGGACACCGGGACCTCCGCCGTCCGGCCGGCGGCGTGCAGCACGGCCAGCACGCCCGCGAGCGCCGGCACGGGGCCGCGCACCAGCAGGGAGTCCGCGTCCGGCGCCTCGGCGAGGACGGCCCGCTCGGGCGCCCGTCCGGGCGCGAGACCGCGCAGGTCGAACTCGACGAGGGGCATGCCGATACCCTGCCACCTGCCAGCCGGTCGACCGCCGGTGACGAGTCCTGAGGGGGACGACAGCGAGATGCCGGCAGTCGTGCTGATCGGCGCCCAGTGGGGCGACGAGGGCAAGGGCAAGGCCACCGACCTGCTCGGGGGGCGCGTGCCCTACGTGGTCCGCTACCAGGGCGGCAACAACGCGGGGCACACCGTCATCACGCCCGACGGCGAGCGCTACGCCCTGCACCTGATCCCGTCGGGGATCCTCACGCCGGGCTGCACGCCGGTCATCGGCAACGGTGTCGTCGTCGACCCGCAGGTGCTCATCGGGGAGCTCGCGGGGCTGGAGGAGCGCGGGGTCGACACCTCGCGGCTGGTCATCTCGGCCGACGCCCACCTGATCATGCCGCACCACCGCGCGCTGGACCGCGTCACCGAGCGGTTCCTCGGCAAGCGCAAGATCGGCACCACCGGTCGCGGCATCGGCCCCGCGTACGGCGACAAGGTCGCCCGCACCGGCATCCGGGTGGCCGACCTGCTGGACCTGTCGATCCTGCGGCAGAAGCTCGAGGGCACCCTGATCGAGAAGAACCAGGTCCTGGTCAAGGTCTACAACCGCAAGGCCATCGACGTCGACGAGGTGGTCGAGGAGTACGCCGGCTACGCCGAGCAGCTCAAGGGCCGCATCGCCGACACCCGGCTGATGCTCGCCGACGCGCTCGACGCCGGTGAGTGGGTGCTGCTGGAGGGCTCGCAGGGCACCCTGCTCGACGTCGACCACGGCACCTATCCGTTCGTGACGTCGTCGAACCCGACGGCGGGCGGCGCGGCCACCGGCAGCGGCATCGGCCCCACCCGCATCTCCCGGGTGGTCGGGATCCTCAAGGCCTACACGACCCGCGTGGGCTCGGGCCCGTTCCCGACCGAGCTGTTCGACGCCAACGGCGAGTACCTGCGCAAGCAGGGCGGCGAGGTCGGCGTGACCACCGGCCGCGACCGCCGCTGCGGCTGGTTCGACGCCGTCGTCGCCCGCTACGCCAGCCGGGTCAACGGGATCACCGACTACTTCCTCACCAAGCTCGACGTGCTCTCCGGGCTGGAGACGGTGCCGATCTGCGTCGCCTACGACGTCGACGGCGTCCGGCACGAGGAGATGCCGATGACCCAGACCGGCTTCCACCACGCGAAGCCGGTGTACGAGGAGATGCCGGGCTGGTCCGAGGACATCCGGCACTGCCGCTCCTTCGACGAGCTGCCCGCCGACGCGCAGGCCTACGTCCGCCGCCTCGAGGAGCTCTCGGGCGCGCGGATCAGCGTGATCGGCGTCGGCCCGGGCCGTGACGAGAACGTCGTCGTCCACGACCTGATCGACTGACGGGGGACCCCCTGCCCCCGCCACTCGCAGGCTCGCGGCGGGACCCTGCGGGGCCTCCCCGTCGGGCGGCTCCGGTCAGGCGGCTCCGGTCAGGCGGCGGTGTCCACCGCGGTGTCGATCGCGGGGGCGGCCGTCTGCTCCAGCTCGGCGCGGGCGGCGACGACGACGTCGGGGTTGTCGGTGATGATCCCGTCGACCCCGAGGGCGAGCAGCAGCCGCGCGGCCCCGAGCGCGTCGCCCCGGGCGGCCGGGTCCTCGCTGCTGCGCAGGTGCAGCGGGAGGAACTCGTTCTCCGCCGCCAGCGTCCACGGCACCACCGTGAGGCCGGCGGCGTGCGCGCGGGGCAGCAGGTCGGACACGCCGGTCATCCGCTGGTCGGCGTCGCGCAGCAGGACGTGGTCCACGCAGGGCGCGATGCCCTGCGCGTAGGTGGACACCGCGCGCAGCCCGGCGTTGGTGAGCAGGTGGTCGTCGCAGGCGGTGACGTCGACCAGCTGGAACATGGTCGGGCCGTCGTCCCCGAGGTCGGCGCGCAGCCGGCGCAGGGCCGCGGCGTCGAAGGACTGGACGACGACGGTGCCGTCCGGGGAGGTCGCGTCCAGCCGCCGCAGCTCGGCGGCGACCAGCTCGACCATCGGCTGGCCGCGCTCGGCCGACCAGCTGGGCTTCTTGAGCTCGGCGAGCACGCGCACCTGCCGCAGCGGCGTCGACCGCCGGCGGGCCAGCTCCACGACCTCCTCGAGGGTGAGGACCCCGAACTGGCCGTCGTAGGCGGTGTTGAGCGGGCGCAGGTCCGGCCGCCGCTCGACGGCGCGCAGGGTGCGCAGCTCGGCGAGGGTGAAGTCCTCGGCGAACCAGCCGGTGCGCCGCTTGCGGCCCACCCGGCGGGTGGTGCGGCGGTCGGCGAACTCCGGCCGGGTGGCGACGTCGGTGGTGCGCGACAGCTCGTTCTCGTGCCGCGCGATCAGCGCGCCGTCCTTCGTGACGACGATGTCGGGCTCGATGAGGTCGGCGCCCATGTCGATGGCCAGCTCGTAGCTGGCGATCGTGTGCTCCGGCCGGTAGGCGCAGGCACCGCGGTGCCCCACCACGAGAGGACGGGAGGACCGGGCCACGGCGGGAGTCGCAAGCGACTCGATCGCGTGCATGCCATCCAGAACACCCGACGGAGGTGTCGGGATGGCGAACGCGGACTGGCGAGTCTCTGAGAATTGGGAGGACACCGCGCTGACCTGCGCGGGACCATCCACCCCGTGACACATCTCTCAGGGATCGGCTGGTCCCGGGCGCGTCTGGAGCAGCTCCCGCCGGGGACCGAGCCCGGACGGGTGGCGCGGGTCGACCGCGGCCGGCTGACCGTGCTCACCGCCGACGGCGAGCGGCGCGTGCACCCCGCCGCCGCGCTGCACGACCCCGACGGCGTGGCGGCACCCGCGGTCGGCGACTGGGTGGCGCTGCGCGGGGAGCTCGCCGTCGCGCTGCTGCCCCGCACCTCGGCGTTCACCCGCACGGTCGCCGGGCGCACCTCCGCCGCGCAGGTCGTCGCCGCGAACCTGGACCTGGTCCTCGTCGTCGACGCGCTCGCCGGCCCGACCCGGGCCCGCCGCGTCGAGCGCTACCTCGCCGTCGCGTGGGGGAGCGGGGCGACGCCGGTCGTCGTCCTCACCAAGGCCGACCTGTGCGACGACGTGGCCGCCGCCGTCGCGGAGGTGGCCGAGGACGCCGTCGGCGCGCAGGTGCTGGCCGTCAGCGCGCGCACCGGCGCGGGCCTGGACGCGCTGCGGGCGCTGCTCGGGCCCGGCGTGACGGCGGCGATGGTGGGGCCGTCCGGCGTCGGGAAGTCCTCGCTGGCCAACGCGCTGGCCGGCCGCGAGGTGGCGCCCACCCGGGAGATCCGGGAGGCCGACGGCCGCGGCCGGCACACCACCACCTCCCGCGAGCTGCACGTCCTGCCCGGCGGCGGCCTGCTCGTCGACACCCCCGGCATGCGCGAGCTCGGCCTCCACGACGACGAGGGCGTGGACACCGCCTACGCCGACGTCGCCGAGCTGGCCGCCCACTGCCGGTTCCGCGACTGCGAGCACCGCACCGAGCCCGGGTGCGCCGTCGCCGCGGCGATCGACGAGGGCCGGCTCGACCCGGGCCGCCTGCTGGGCTGGCGCAAGCTGCAGGCCGAGGCGCGCCGCCAGCTGCTGCGGGCCGACGCCCGCGCCCGCGCCGCCGAGCACCAGCGGGTCAAGGCGCTGCACCGGGCGTACCGCTCCCAGCCGAACCGGGTGCGGTAGCAGGCCCCGTCCAGGGCACCGCCCCGAGCGTGCGAGGGGTGGGGAGGACGGGGTCCTCCATGGGTAGGGTCGCGGTCCGTGCGCGTGCTCGTGATCGGCTCCGGTGCCCGGGAGCACGCCCTGTGCGTCGCTCTGCAGTCCGACCCCGCGGTGACCGCGCTGGCCTGCGCGCCGGGCAACGCGGGCACCGCCCGCATCGCCGAGCAGGCCGCGCTCGACGTCGCCGACCCGGTGGCGGTGGCCGCGCTGGCCACCGGCTGGGCCGCCGACCTGGTCGTCGTCGGCCCCGAGGTGCCGCTGGTCGCCGGCGCCGCCGACGCCGTCCGCGACGCCGGCGTCGCCTGCTTCGGCCCGTCGCAGCAGGCCGCGCAGATCGAGGGCAGCAAGTCCTTCGCCAAGCACGTCATGGCCGCCGCCGGGGTGCCGACCGCCCGCTCCTGGCCCGTCGGCGGGCCCGCCGAGCTGGAGACGGCGCTCGACGAGGCAGGCGCGCCGTACGTGGTCAAGGACGACGGGCTGGCCGCCGGCAAGGGCGTCGTCGTCACGACCGACCGGGACGCCGCGGTCGCCCACGGGCACCGGGTGCTCGACGCCGGGGGAGCGGTGCTGGTCGAGGAGTACCTCGACGGCCCCGAGGTGTCGCTGTTCGCCGTCACCGACGGGACGACGGTGCTGCCGCTGCTGCCCGCGCAGGACCACAAGCGCCGCGACGACGGCGACGCCGGCCCCAACACCGGCGGGATGGGCGCCTACGCCCCGCTGCCCTGGGCGCCGCCGGGCCTGGTCGACGAGGTGCTGGCCACCGTGCTGCAGCCGACCGTCGACGAGATGCGCCGCCGCGGCGAGCCGTTCAGCGGGCTGCTCTACGCGGGCCTGGCGCTGACCTCGCGCGGTGTGCGGGTGGTCGAGTTCAACGCCCGCTTCGGCGACCCCGAGACCGAGGTCGTGCTGCCGCTGCTGGAGACCCCGCTGGCCGGGGTGCTGCACGCCGCGGCCACCGGCACGCTCGCCGGCCACCCGCCGCTGCGCTGGCGGTCCGGCGCGGCCGTCACCGTCGTCGTCGCCGCCGCCGGCTACCCCGAGGCGCCGCGCACGGGCGACCCGGTGACCGGCGCCGACGGCGAGGGCGTGCTGCACGCCGGCACCACCGTCGACGCCGAGGGGACCGTCCGCTCGGCCGGCGGGCGGGTGCTCGCGGTGACCGCGACCGGCGCCGACCTCGCCGCGGCGCGGCAGGCGGCCTACGAGCGGGTGGCCGCCGTCCGGCTCGCCGGCGCGCACTGGCGCAGCGACATCGCGCTGGCCGCCGTCGAGGGCCGGATCGCGGTCCCGGGATGACCGACCCGGCCGACGCGGTCTGGAACCGCGCCTGCGACCCGGACGGGCCGTCCCCCCACCCCGGCGACGCCGCCCTCGCCGCGGTCCTCCTCTGCCACGGGATGGCGGTGAACGGCGGCCTGCTGCACGCGGTGCAGGGCCTGGAGCCCGATCAGGTCGAGCGGGCGGTGGCCGGGTTCCGGCTGTTCGGGCTGGACACGGCCGCGGAGGCCGTGGCGGACGTCGCGCGGCAGGCCACCGGGCTGGGGGAGGACGACCTCGACGCCGCCGAGCGGCTGGAGGTCGAGGCGGACCGCCGCTACGCCGCCGCGCTGCCCGAGTGGGACGAGACGGTCGAGCGGGCCTTCCGGGAGCACCTCCGCCGCTCCCCCGGGGACTACGCGCCCGTCCAGCCCCGGACCCCGACCGCCGGGCGGGCCCGCTCCGGGCGCGGCTCGGGCGGCCGCGGGCCGTCGTGGCGCCGGGACAGGTAGGTGCCGGCGACGTTCGCGCAGGCCACCACCGGCACCGCGATCAGCGCGCCGAAGATCCCGGCGACGAGCAGGCCGGCGGCGATCGCCAGCACGACCGCCAGCGGGTGCACGTGCACCGCCTTGCCCAGCAGCAGCGGCTGCAGGACGTGCCCCTCGAGCTGCATGACCAGGACGACGATCGCCAGCGCGATCAGTGCCTTGATCGGGCCGACGGCGACCAGCGCGACCAGCACCGCGATCGAGCCGGCCAGGAACGACCCGATGATCGGGATGAACGCGCCGAGGAACACCAGCGCGGCCAGCGGGATCACCAGCGGCACGCCGAGGACCGCCAGGCCGATGCCGATGCCGACGGCGTCGACCAGCGCCACGGCGACGGTGGCGCGGACGTAGGAGATGAGCGTGCGCCACGACCGGCGGGCGGCCTCGTCGATGAACGCGCGCGAGTCGCGGGGGAACAGGCCGACCAGCCACAGCCAGATGGACCGGCCGTCCTTGAGGAAGAAGAAGAGCGTGAACAGCGCCAGGACGACGCCGGTGAACACCTCGCCGACCGTGGCGGCCGTGGTGAGCGCGCCGGTGGCCAGCGTCTCCCGGTTGGACACGATGGCGTCCTGGGCGGCGGTCACCGCGTCGTCGATCTGCCGCTGGGTGACCGGGAAGGTCTCGACGACGAAGTCGCGGATCTGGTCGAGGCCCTGGCTGACCTGGTCGGCGAGGTCGGAGAAGCCGGCGCTGAACCGCTCGACGACCAGCGTGATGATCCCGGCGACGACGGCCAGCCCGACCAGCAGCATCGCCATCGCGGCCAGCGACCGCGGCCACCCGCGCCGGATGAGCGCGGCCGCACCCGGCTGCAGCAACGCCGCCAGCAGCAGCGCGACCATGACCGGGACGATCACCACGGCGACGTACGCCGCCGCGTAGAGCAGCACGTACAGCCCCGCGAGGACGACGATCAGCCGCCACGACCAGGCCGCCGCCGTGCGCAGCGCGCCGGGCACCGCGGCGTCGCCCTGCGGGGCCTCGCGGCCCGGGCCCAGCAGCCGGCGGCCGCGCTCGGCGGCCCGGTGCGGGCGCCCGCCTTCCGGGGGGCCGCTCACCCCGCCCGCGCCCAGCGGCCCGTCGAGGTCGGGGGCGCCGGGCTCGGGACTGCCGAGCGGCGGCTCACCGTCGGCCAGCGGGTCGACGGGACCGGCGTCGGCCTCCTCGTCGTACACCTCGTCGTGCACCAGGATCGCCCGGTCGTCGTCGCGCTCGGGCCACGCGTGCGGGTCCCGCTCACCCGCCGCCCGGATGCGCTCACGCGCGCGGGCGACCAGGGAGCCGGCCTGTCGCAGCATGGGGTCCTCCGCGGTCGGTGGGGGCCGTTCTCGATCACGCTAGCGCTGCGGGAGGATGCTCCCGTGTTCCGACGACTCGACCGGCTGCCGGGGGTACCCGCGTGATCGACCGCTACACGCTCCCCGAGATGGGCCGGGTCTGGAGCGACGAGCACAAGTACGAGCTGTGGTGCCGGGTGGAGACGCTGGTGCTGGAGGCGCACGCGGCCGCCGGGCGGGTCCCGGCCGACGTCGTCGAGCCGGTGCGCAACGCCCCGCCGCCGACCGCCGCCCGCGTCGCGGAGATCGAGGAGACGACGCAGCACGACGTCATCGCCTTCCTCACCGCCTGGGCCGACAACACCGAGCCCCGCTCGGCGGCGGCCTACGTGCACCACGGCATGACGTCGTCGGACCTGCTCGACACCGCGCTCGCCGTGCAGCTCACCGAGGCCACCGACGTGCTGCTGGCCAAGGCCGACCGGCTGGTCGCCGCGCTGCGCCACCACGGCCTGGCGCACCGGGAGACCCTGCGGGTCGGGCGCACGCACGGCGTGCACGCCGAGCCGGTGGTGTGGGGGCACCGGGTGGCCGACCTCGCGTTCGCGACGGCCCGCTCCCGCGACCGGCTGCGCGCGGCGCGCGAGCGGGTCGGCGTCGTCGCGATCTCCGGCGCCGTCGGCACCTACTCGCTCATCGACCCGTCGGTGGAGGTCGTGGTCGCCGAGGCGCTCGGGCTGCGGCCGGCCGACGCCTCCACCCAGGTGGTCATCCGCGACTCGATCAGCGAGTGGGTCGCCGCGCTGGCGGTCATCGCCACCGTCTGCGAGACCATCGCGCTCGAGGTCCGGCACGGGCAGCGCACCGAGGTGCGGGAGCTGTCGGAGGCCTTCGGCTCCGGCCAGAAGGGCTCCAGCGCGATGCCGCACAAGAAGAACCCGATCCGCTCGGAGCGGATCGCCGGGCTCGCGCGGGTGGTGCGCGCCGCCGTCGTCCCGGTGATGGAGGGCATCCCGCTGTGGCACGAGCGGGACATCTCGCACTCGTCCACCGAGCGGGTGTTCCTCCCCGACGCCGCGATCACCACCGACTACCTGCTGCACCTGACCACCGGCCTGGTGGAGAACCTGGTCGTCGACGTCGACCGGATGCGGGCCAACCTCGACCTCACCGGCGGGCTGATCTACACCTCCGCCGTGCTGCTGGAGCTGGTCGAGTCCGGGCTCTCGCGCGAGGACGCCTACGCGCTGGTGCAGGGCGCGGCGATGGAGACGTGGAACTCCGGGACGCCGTTCCGGTCGACGCTGCGGACCCGCGCGGACTCCTCCGGCGTGACGCTCGACGAGGCGCGGCTGGACGAGATCTGCCGCCCCGAGGGCTACGTGCGCAACCTCGGCCCGCTGTTCGACCGGCTGGCCGCGCTGACGTGACCGTGGACCTGCCCCTGGTCGCCCGCGGCAAGGTGCGGGAGGTCTACGACGCCGGCGACGACCGTCTCCTGCTGGTCGCCTCCGACCGGATCTCGGCCTACGACCACGTGCTGCCGACGCCGATCCCGGACAAGGGTCGGGTGCTCACCCAGCTGTCGGTGTGGTGGTTCGAGCAGCTGACGCCGGTGCTGTCCGCGTTCGGCGCCACCCACCACCTGGTGTCGGCCACCGACGTGCCGGCCGGCGTCGCCGGGCGGGCGATGCTCGTGCGGCGGCTGGACATGCTGCCGGTCGAGTGCGTGGCGCGGGGCTACCTGTCCGGCTCGGGGACCGTCGAGTACTCGCGCACCGGTTCCATCCGCGACGTGCCGCTCCCGCCCGGGCTGGTCGAGGGCTCGCGGCTGCCGGAGCCGGTGTTCACGCCGTCGACGAAGGCCGAGGTGGGGGAGCACGACGAGGCGATCGACTTCGCGCGCGTGGTGTCCCTCGTCGGCGCCGCGCGGGCGGAGGAGCTGCGGGAGCTGACGCTGGCGCTGTACCGGCGGGGTGCGGAGGTCGCCGCGGGGGCGGGCATCCTGCTGGCCGACACGAAGTTCGAGTTCGGCCTCGGTGCCGACGGCGGCCTGGTGCTCGGCGACGAGGTGCTCACGCCGGACTCGTCGCGCTTCTGGCCGGCGTCGTCGTGGGCGCCCGGGGCCCCGCAGCCCTCGTTCGACAAGCAGTACGTCCGCGACTGGCTGACCTCCTCGGGCTGGGACCGCGTCTCGCCGCCGCCGGAGCTCCCCGACGACGTCGTCGCCGCCACCCGCGAGCGCTACGTCGCCGCCTACGAGCAGCTGACCGGCACCTCCTTCCGCTGATGCGGACGCGCGCGGGCATCGAGTACCGCTCCGGCGGGTCGGGCGGGGACCTGCTCCTGCTGCTGCACGGGCTCGGCGCGACCGGCGCGGTGTGGGACCGGCTGCTGCCGCTGGTCGAGCGGTCCTGGCCCGGGTCCTGGGCGGTCCCCGACCTGCGCGGGCACGGCCGCTCGGTGGCCGAGCCGCCCTACGGGTACGCGGTGCACGCCGCGGACGTGGCCGCGGTGGCGGCCGACCGCGGGGCCACGCGGGTGACCGTGCTCGGGCACTCCTTCGGCGGCGTCGTCGGCGCGGTGCTCGCCGGCGGCTGGTACGGCGTCGACGTCGTCCGGGTCGTCGCCGTCGGGGTCAAGATCGACTGGACCGACGACGAGGTCGCGCGGGCCCGCTCGCTGGCCGGCCGCCCGCCGCAGGTGTTCCCGACCGCCGCCGAGGCCGCCGCGCGGCACCTGCGGCTGGCCGGGCTGACCGGACTCGTGGACCCCGCCTCCGAGGTGGCGCTCGCCGGGGTCCGCGAGGCCGGCGGCGGGTTCACCGCGGCGCTGGACCCGCGCGCGTTCGGCGCCGTCGGCCCGCCGGTCGAGGAGGTCCTGTCCCGCGCGGAGGCGCCGCTGCGGCTGGCCGCCGGCGCGGCCGACCCGATGGTCGGTCTCGACGCGATGCGACGGGTCGACCCCGGCGCGGTGCTGCTCGAGGACGCCGGGCACAACGCGCACTGGGAGCGCCCGGACGAGGTCGTCGCGCTGCTGCGCTGACGGCGCCGGTCAGATCGACGCGGCCGGCGACTCGGCGCCGAGCCACTCGCGGAAGACCGGCACGACCCGGTAGGCGTAGGTCTGGGTGGTCCACCCGCGGGTGTCCGTGCAGCTCGTCGTCGTCACGACGCCGGCGGTGCCCGTCCCCGACACCGGGCCGCCGGTGCAGGTGCCGCTGGTCACGGGACTGGGACCGGTCGCGCTGTAGCGGCGGACGACGTAGCCGGTGACCGGCTGGCCGGCGAGGGTGACGGCGGGCCAGGAGACGGTCACGGTGCCGGTCAGGCCGTTGCGCGAGAGGGTGGGCAGGGGACCCGGCGACAGCGCGGTGGCCGCGGCGGCCGGGCCGCCACCGCCGGAGGCGACCCAGCCGGCCGACGCCTGCTGGGGTCCGGCGAGCAGCACGGCACACGCGAGGGACGCGACCAGGGCGCCGGCGCGTACGGGCAGCGGAGCTCGCGGTGCACGGCGCGCGGCGGAGGTCCCGGTGGCCATCAGGCGCTGGTGCCGGTCAGCGTCACGGGCACGGTGAAGGTGGCGCGCTGGCACTCGTTCGGTGCGGTCGGCAGCATCCGCACGACGTCCGGGAACGTCACCGTCTGGACCGCCGAGTCCTCCTCGAGCCGGATGGGCTGGGCGAGGGTCACGGTGGTCTGGACGGGGACGACGCTGCCCGCCGCGCAGCCGCCGGTGACGGTCCCGTACTGCACGGTGGTGAGGGTGACGGCGTAGGGGTTGGGGTTGCGCAGCCGCAGGACGACGTCGCCGGTGCCCCCGGGGTAGAGGTCGGCGACCGGCTCGGCCTGGTCGTCGACGAGGATCGGCTGCGCGCTCAGGGCCGTGGCGTCGGCGTCCCCGTCGCCCTGCGCGACCCAGGCGGCCGTCGCCGCCCCGCCGCCGCCGAAGAGGACCGTGCCGGCCGCGACCACGGCCAGCCGGCGGCACGCGCGGGACCGCGTCCGGGCGTGGCGGCCGCTCGCGGGGCGGGCGTGGCGTGCGGGAGCAGGCCGTGCCGGAGCGGCGCGGTGCCGCCCTCGCGACTGGCGGGTGCTCACGGGACCTCCGGCGGATGACGTGGGCTGCGGGGGACCTCGACCCCGGCAGGCGGACCATCGGCTCGGCGCGGCCGGTGCTCGAGGGACCGCCGGGACGGGACCGGGACGGGTCGGTGCCACCGCCCGGCCGCCGCGCGGTGCGCCGGCCGGGCGGGACGGGTCAGGCGACCTGGAGGCCCTCGACCGTGACGCGGACGCTGAAGGTCGCGCCCTTGCACTCGTCGGGCGCGGCGAAGGTCATGGCGACGGCGTCGGCCAGCGTCAGCTCGTGCCAGTTGCCGTCGGAGAGCGTCACGGAGCCGGGGATCGGCATCGAGGCCGCCACCGCCGAGACGCTGTCCTGCGGGCAGTCGCCGCCGGCGGTCACGGTGCCGAACCTCGCGGTCTGCAGCACCACCGGATAGGGGTTGGGGTTGCGCACGCGGACCACCACGTCACCCGTGGCGCCCGGGTACAGGTCGGCGACCGCCGCGGCCTGGTCGTCGACCTGCAGCCGGTCGGGGGCGATCGCCTGCGCGTCACCAGGGCCCTCGCCGGAGATGCTCCAGGCGGCCATGGCGGCGCCACCGCCGAGCAGCACGACGCCCCCGACCGCGGCAGCGGTGACCCGGCGCCGGCGGGACGTCGGGCGCCGGTGGGACGTGGGAGCCGAGCCGGCCTCGACGGCGCGGTGCCGGCCCTGGGACTGGCGGATGCTCACGGGTGTCTCCGGTTCCTCGGCGGTCCGGGACGGTCGCCCGGCTGGGGTGGAGTCGTCGCCCGAGCAGGTGACCTTGACCACGCCGGGTGGCTCCTCACCCCCGGGGGTGAGGACGGGGGTGCGGGTCACCTCCCCGGCGGCGACCGGGTGCCCACGGGGACCGGTTAGCCTGGAGCCGTGCCGCAGGTGGTCGTCGACGTCGTCCTCAAGCCGGAGATCTCCGACCCGCAGGGGCAGGCGGTGCTCGGCGCACTCGGCCGCCTCGGCCACACGCAGGTCACCGGGGTCCGCCAGGGCAAGCACTTCGTCCTCGACGTCGAGGGCACCCCGGACGAGGCGGAGCTCAAGCAGATCGCCGAGACGCTGCTGGCCAACCCCGTCATCGAGGACGTCGAGCTGCACCTGCCGGGGGCCTGAGCCGTGCGCATCGGTGTCATCACCTTCCCGGGCTCCCTCGACGACGTCGACGCCGCCCGCGCGGTGCGGCTGGCCGGCGCCGAGCCCGTCGTCCTCTGGCACGCCGACCACGACCTCGAGGACGTCGACGCCGTCGTCCTGCCCGGCGGGTTCTCCTACGGCGACTACCTGCGCGCCGGCGCCATCGCCGCCCGCGCGCCCCTGGTGCAGGACGTCGTCGACCGGGCGCGGAAGGGCATGCCGGTCCTCGGCATCTGCAACGGCTTCCAGGTCCTCTGCGAGGCGGGGCTGCTGCCCGGCGCGCTCACCCGCAACAGCCACCTGCACTTCCGCAACCGGGACCAGCGGCTGCGCATCGAGCGGGCGGACACCGCGTGGACCTCGGCCTACGCCGAGGGCCAGGAGATCGTCGTCCCGGTCAAGAACGGCGAGGGCCGCTACGTCGCCGCGCCGGCCGCCCTCGAGCGGCTCGAGGGCGAGGGCCGGGTCGCGGTCCGGTACGTCGGCGGCAACCCCAACGGCAGCCTGCGCGACATCGCGGGGGTCACCAGCGAGGACGGCCGGGTCGTCGGGCTCATGCCCCACCCCGAGCACGCCGTCGAGGACCTCACCGGGCCGTCGACCGACGGGCTCGGCTTCTTCACCAGCGTCCTGAAGGCGGTCGTCAGCGCATGACGCAGGGTCTCTCCGACCTCGACACGGGCCCCGGCCCGCTGGCCGACCGGCTCGACACCGTCGCGCTCGCGGAGAGCACCCCGGACGTCGGGCAGCCCTTCGCCGAGCTCGGCCTGAAGAGCGACGAGTACGCGCGGATCCGCGACATCCTCGGCCGCCGGCCCACCACCGCCGAGCTGGCCATGTACTCGGTGATGTGGAGCGAGCACTGCTCCTACAAGAGCTCCAAGGTGCACCTGCGCCGGTTCGGCGACCTGCCGCGCAGCGAGCACCTCCTGGTCGGCATCGGCGAGAACGCCGGCGTCGTCGACGTCGGCGACGGCTACGCGGTCACCTTCAAGGTCGAGTCGCACAACCACCCCAGCTACGTCGAGCCCTATCAGGGCGCGGCCACCGGGGTCGGCGGCATCGTCCGCGACATCCTCACCATGGGCGCCCGGCCGGTCGCCGTCATGGACTCGCTGCGCTTCGGCCGGGCCGACGCCCCCGACACCGCCCGGGTGCTGCCCGGCGTCGTCGCCGGCGTCGGCGGCTACGGCAACTGCCTGGGCCTGCCCAACATCGGCGGCGAGCTGCTGTTCGACGAGTGCTACGCCGGCAACCCGCTGGTCAACGCGCTGTGCGTCGGCGTGATGAGGCACGAGGACGTCCGCCTGGCCAAGGCCGAGGGCGCCGGCAACAAGGTCGTCCTGTTCGGTGCCCGCACCGGCGGTGACGGCATCGGCGGCGTGAGCGTGCTGGCGAGCGAGACCTTCGACCAGGAGGGTCCGGCCAAGCGGCCGAGCGTGCAGGTCGGCGACCCGTTCACCGAGAAGCTGCTCATCGAGGCCTGCCTGGAGATCTTCGCCGCCGACCTGGTCACCGGCATCCAGGACCTCGGCGGCGCCGGGCTGTCCTGCGCCACCTCCGAGCTGGCCAGCGCCGGCACCGGCGGCATGCACGTCGACCTCGACCGCGTCCCGCTGCGCGACAGCACCCTGACGCCCGCCGAGATCCTCATGAGCGAGTCGCAGGAGCGCATGTGCGCGATCGTCGAGCCGGCCAAGGTGGACGCCTTCCTCGCCGTCTGCCGCAAGTGGGACGTGCTGGCCACCGTCATCGGTGAGGTCACCGACGGCGACCGGCTCACCGTCGACTGGCACGGCGAGCGCATCGTGGACGTCCCGCCGCGCACCGTCGCCCACGAGGGCCCGGTCTACGAGCGGCCGATGCAGCGCCCCGCCGACCTCGACGCCCTGCAGGCCGACGACGCGGCCGCGCTGCCCCGCCCGGCCACGCCTGAGGAGCTCACCGCGCACTGGCTGGCCGTCGTCGCCAGCCCCGACGGCGCGGACAAGACCTGGGTGACCGAGCAGTACGACCGCTACGTCCGCGGCAACACCGTGCTCGCCCAGCCCGACGACGCCGGCGTGGTCCGCATCGACGAGGACACCCACCGCGGCATCGCCCTCGCCCTGGACGGCAACGCCCGCTTCGCCCGGCTGGACCCCTACGCCGGCGCGCAGCTCAACCTCGCCGAGGCCTACCGCAACGTCGCCGTCACCGGCGCCCGGCCGCTGGCGGTCACCAACTGCCTGAACTTCGGCTCCCCCGAGGAGCCCGAGGTCATGTGGCAGTTCGCCGAGGCCGTCCGCGGCCTGGCCGACGCCTGCCGCGCCCTCGGCCTCCCGGTCACCGGCGGCAACGTGAGCCTCTACAACCAGACCGGCGACGTCGCCATCAACCCGACGCCGGTCATCGGCGTCCTGGGCGTGCACGACGACGTCCGCACGCGGGTCCCCACCGGCTGGCGGGCCGCCGGCGAGACCGTGCTGCTGCTGGGCGAGACCCGGCCGGAGTTCGGCGGGTCGGCGTGGGCGAGCGTCGTCCACGGCCACCTCGGCGGCCGCCCGCCGGCCGTCGACCTCGAGGCCGAGCGCACCCTCGGTGAGCTGCTCGGGGCCCTGGGCCGCGAGGGCCTGGTCACCTCCGCGCACGACCTCGCCGACGGCGGCCTGGCCCAGGCGCTGGCCGAGTCCGCGCTGCGGTACGGCACCGGGGCGACGCTGCGGCTCGGAGACGACGCGTTCACCGCGCTGTTCAGCGAGTCCGGCGCCCGCGCCGTCGTCACCACGACCGACCCCGAGGCGGTGCGCACCACCGCCGAGTGGGCCGGCGTCGCGGTCACCGAGCTCGGCACCACCGGCGGCGACGTCCTCGCCGTCGAGGGCGTCGGCGAGCTGCCGCTGGCCGAGCTCCGGGCGGCGTGGACGGCGACCCTCCCGGCGCTGTTCGGGTCGCCGGAGGCCACCGTGGGCACCGTCCCGGCGGGCACCGTCCCCACCAGCTGATGCCCGCGCAGCAGCCGATCCCCGCCGAGGAGCTGCGCGCCGCCGTCGACGCCGTCCGCCCCTGGCTGGCCGGGGAGGCCGAGCAGCCCCCGCGGTCGGTGCTGGGCGCTGCGGTGAAGACGACCGCGCGGTGGCTGGCCCAGCAGGTGCCCGGCCGCTCGGTGGAGCTGCGGGTGCCGCCGCACGTCGCCGTCCAGCTGG
Source organism: Geodermatophilus sp. SYSU D00867 (assembly GCF_054050315.1). Lineage (NCBI taxonomy): Bacteria > Bacillati > Actinomycetota > Actinomycetes > Geodermatophilales > Geodermatophilaceae > Geodermatophilus > Geodermatophilus sp. SYSU D00867. The sequence continues at coordinate 81,009 of NZ_JBJGZC010000014.1, forward strand.
TGCCCGGGCCGCGGCACACCCGGGGCACCCCGCCGAACGTCGTCGAGACCGACACGGCCACCTGGCTGCGGCTGGCCACCGGCGGGCTCGGCTGGGCCGAGGCCGTCGCCGGGGGGCTGGTCAGCGCCAGCGGCAACCGCGCCGACCTGTCCGCCCACCTGCCGCTGCCTCCGCTGCGGCGGGCGTGACGACGTGCAGGTCCGCGGAGGTGCACGGCGCACCTCCGCGGACCTGCACGGAGGACCTCAGCCGGTGAACAGCGTCAGCGCGGTCTTGACCGTCTGGTACAGCCCGTAGGCCAGCGGGACGCCGACCAGCGTCCACGCGAACGCGATCAGCCCGGTGGGCGTGTGCACGGGCTGCTGCCCGTCGGGCGAGGTCGTCTTCGACAGCGGCGTGCTCATCGGGCGGCGCTCCGTTCCGGGGTCGAGGGGGCGGCCGGGGCGGCGTCGCGGTGCGGCTCGTGCCACTTGCTGGCCACCGGTCGCACCAGCAGGTTCGCGACGAACCCGACGGCGAGCAGGCCGACCATGATGAACAGCGCCGGCCGGTAGTTGGCCGCCACCAGGCTGCCCGGCTCACCCTGGGTGTCCAGGACGCTGTTGACGATCAGCGGCCCGGCAACACCGGCCGCCGACCACGCGGTGAGCAGCCGGCCGTGGATGGCGCCCACCTGGTAGGTGCCGAACAGGTCGCGCAGGTAGGCCGGGACGGTGGCGAACCCGCCGCCGTAGAACGAGATGATCACCGCGGCGAGCAGCACGAACACCCAGGTGGCGCTGTTGCCGATGGTGGCCAGCGCGACGTAGAGCAGCAGGCCGACGCCGAGGTAGACCATGTAGATCGGCTTGCGGCCGATGTAGTCCGACGTCGAGGACCACACGAAGCGGCCGGCCATGTTGCCCAGCGACAGGACCCCGACGAAGCCGGCCGCCGCGGTCCCGGCCACCAGCGACGTGTCCCCGGTGCGGAAGAAGTCCTGGATCATCGGCGCGGCCTGCTCGAGGATGCCGATGCCCGCTGTGACGTTGCAGAACAGCACCACCCAGAGGAGCCAGAACTGCGGGGTCTTGATCGCGTTGTTGGCCGAGACGCTCTCGGTGGTGACCAGGGCCTTCTGCTTGATCGTCGACGGGTCGAAGCCGGCGGGCTTCCAGCCCTCGCCGGGCACCCGCACGATGGAGGCGCCGAACATCATGAAGACCAGGTAGAGCGCGGCGAAGGTGAAGAACAGCGCCGCGACGGCGTCCCCGTTCGGCACCGAGCCCTGGGTGCCGGGGTCGTAGGCCGGGTCGTACCAGCTCATCACCTGCCGGGACAGTGGCGAGGCGATCAGCGCGCCGCCGCCGAAGCCCATGATGGCCATGCCGGTGGCCAGGCCCGGCCGGTCGGGGAACCACTTGATCAACGTGGAGACCGGCGAGATGTAGCCGATGCCCAGGCCGATGCCACCGATGACGCCGTAGCCGAGGTAGACCAGCCACAGCTGGCGGGTCTCGATCCCCAGCCCGCCCACGAGGAAGCCGGTGACCCAGAGGCAGGCCGCGGTGAACATCGCCGCGCGGGGGCCGTTGCGGTCGACCCACGTCCCGAACAGGGCGGCCGACAGGCCCAGCATGACGATGGCGATCGAGAAGATGATGCCGATCGCCGTCAGCGACGTGTCGAAGTGCTCGACCAGCGCGGGCTTGTAGACGCTCGTGGCGTAGGCCTGCCCGATGCACAGGTGCACCGCCAGGGCCGCCGGCGGGATCAGCCAGCGGTTGAAGCCGGGACGGGCGACGATGCGCTCACGGCGCAGGAAGCCGGGCAGCGCCACGGGGGACCTCCACGGGGACGACGACTGTGGGGAACGCTACGGCCGGGTCCGGGAACCTGCCCGTCGGGGCGGGGTTCCCGGCCAGCGGGAGCAGCGGGCGCGGACCCCGCCGGGCCGCCCATAGGCTCCCGGCATGGCCTACGAGGTGAGGGGCGTCGTCGCCCGCGGCAAGGGAGAACCGGTCAGCGTCGAGACGGTCCTGGTGCCCGATCCGGGGCCGGGGGAGGCGGTGGTCGACGTCGCGGCCTGCGGCGTCTGCGCCACCGACCTGCACTACCGCCAGGGCAACATCAACGACGACTTCCCGTTCCTGCTCGGCCACGAGGCCGCCGGCACCGTGGCCGCGGTCGGCGAGGGCGTCACCGACGTGGCCGTCGGCGACTTCGTCGTCCTCAACTGGCGGGCGGTGTGCGGTCAGTGCCGCGCCTGCCGCAAGGGCCGGCTGCAGTACTGCTTCAACACCGCCAACGCCACGCAGACGATGACTCTCACCGACGGCACCGCGCTGTCGGCGGCGCTGGGCATCGGCGCGTTCGTGGAGAAGACGCTGGTCGCCGCCGGCCAGTGCACCAAGGTCGATCCGGAGGCGCCGGCCACCGCCGCCGGGCTGATCGGCTGCGGCGTGATGGCCGGGGTGGGCGCGGCGATCAACACCGGCGGGGTGCAGCGGGGGGAGTCGGTGGCGGTGTTCGGCTGCGGCGGCGTCGGCAACGCCGCGATCGCCGGGGCGAGGCTGGTCGGCGCGACGACGATCGTCGCCGTCGACGTCGACGACCGAAAGCTGGCGTGGGCGCGCCAGTTCGGCGCCACCCACACCGTCAACTCCCGCGAGACCGACGCCGTCGAGGCGATCAAGGGGGCCACCGGCGGGTTCGGCGTCGACGTCGCCATCGACGCGGTCGGCCGCCCGGAGGTGTTCGAGCAGGCCTTCTACGCCCGCGACCTGGCCGGCCGGGTGGTGCTGGTCGGCGTCCCGACGCCGGACATGCAGCTCACCCTGCCGATGATCGAGCTGTTCGGCCGCGGCGGGGCGCTGAAGTCCTCCTGGTACGGCGACTGCCTGCCCTCGCGGGACTTCCCGATGCTGGTCGACCTCTACCGGCAGGGCCGCTTCCCGCTGGAGGACTTCGTCTCCGAGACCGTCGGCATCGACGACGTCGAGGCCGCGTTCGAGAAGATGCAGAAGGGCGAGGTGCTGCGCTCCGTGGTGGTCCTCTGATGGCCGGGTCCACGGGAGGCGTCCGCATCGAGAAGGCCGTCGTCTCCGGGGTGTTCAGCCTCGACGGGCAGGACTTCGACGTCGACAACAACGTCTGGCTCGTCGGCGACGACGACGAGGTGCTGGTGATCGACGCGCCGCACCGCGCCGAGCCGATCCTCGAGGCGATCGGCGGGCGGAGGGTGACGGCGATCGTGCTCACCCACGGGCACAACGACCACATCACGGCCGCGGTCGACCTGCGGGAGGCCACCGGCGCGCCGGTCTGGTTCCACCCCGCCGACCGGGTGCTGTGGGAGATGGTCCACGAGAGCGCCGACCCCGACGAGGCGCTGGCCGAGGGCACCCTCTTCCGCGTCGCCGGCACGTCGCTGACCGCGCTGCACACCCCGGGTCACAGCCCGGGCAGCACGTGCCTGCACGCGCCCGACCTGGCCGCCGTCTTCACCGGCGACACGCTGTTCCACGGCGGCCCCGGCGCCACCGGCCGCAGCTTCAGCGACCACCCGACGATCGTGCGGTCGATCCGCAGCAGGCTGCTGACCCTCCACGGCGACACGGTGGTGCACACCGGCCACGGCGAGGACACCCGCATCTCCGCCGAGATCAGCACCGTCCGGTAGGGCGGCGCCGGCCCGGCGTCACGCCGGGCCGGCGTTCCCCCCGGCCGTCGTCCCGTCGCTCCCGGCCTCCGCGGCCGGGGGCTCCGGCGTGCCCGAGCGCTCCAGGCGCTGGCGGATCGCCGCGACGTTGAGCGCCAGGTCCTCCAGCGCCTCGACGGCGCGCGTGGCGAGGGCGAACGTGAGGTTCTCCCGCCGCTCCTCGGCGCTGGGCTCGCGCCGGCGCTGCCGCGTGTCGTGGTCGGTCGCCCGCCGCCAGGGGTCGTCGTCGCCGTCGTCGCCGCCGCGCGACGGGTCGAACAGCCCGCGCAGCATGCGCTGGGCCATCTCGAGGAAGTCGTTCGGGTCGGGCCGGTCGCTGCTCATGTCGGTTCCTCTCAGGTGGACCGTCCGTCAACGCGCCGGACCCCTGCTGCGGTTCCGCCCGCCCGGAGTGCCCGGCCGGCCGGTGCGGACCCGCCGCCGGGGTGGGCACGATCACGGCTCGGGCAGGAGGTACCCCGCAGGGCGCCGGTACGCTCGTCGGTGTGCCTCGCGGTGACGGACGGCTGACGCACGACCTCGACCCCCACGCTCCCGGCCCCCAGGACGCCTGTGGCGTCTTCGGCGTCTGGGCTCCGGGGGAGGAGGTCGCGAAGCTGACCTACTTCGGCCTGTACGCCCTCCAGCACCGCGGTCAGGAGGCGGCGGGCATCGCGGTCTCCGACGGCGCCTCGGTGGTCGTCTACAAGGACCTCGGCCTGGTCAGCCAGGTGTTCGACGAGTCCACGCTGGGCAGCCTGCGCGGCCACCTCGCCGTCGGGCACACCCGGTACTCGACCACCGGCGCGTCCACCTGGGAGAACGCCCAGCCGACGTTCCGCACCACCGACGCCGGCACCGGCCTGGCGCTGTGCCACAACGGCAACCTGGTCAACACCGCGGAGCTGGCCAGCCGGGCCGCGGACGCCGGCGTGCCCGGCGCCTTCACCGCCAGCACCGACTCCGACCTGGTCACCTCGCTGATCGCCGCCCGCCCCGACATGAGCGTCGAGGCCGCGGCCATGGAGGTGCTCCCGCAGCTGCGCGGCGCCTTCAGCCTCACCTTCATGGACGAGGACACCCTCTACGCCGCCCGCGACCCGCAGGGCGTGCGCCCGCTGGTCCTCGGCCGGCTCGAGCGCGGCTGGGTGGTGGCCAGCGAGACCGCGGCCCTCGACATCGTCGGCGCCTCGGTGGTCCGCGAGGTGGAGCCCGGCGAGCTGCTGGCCATCGACGAGAACGGCCTGCGCAGCCAGCACTTCGCCCCGGCCGAGCCCAAGGGCTGCGTCTTCGAGTACGTCTACCTCGCCCGCCCCGACACCACGATCGGCGGCCGCAGCGTGCACGCCGCCCGCGTCGAGATCGGCCGCCGGCTGGCCAAGGAGCAGCCCGCCGACGCCGACCTGGTGATCCCGGTCCCGGAGTCCGGCACGCCGGCCGCCGTCGGGTACGCCGAGGCCAGCGGCATCCCCTACGGGCTCGGGCTGGTCAAGAACTCCTACGTCGGCCGCACGTTCATCCAGCCGTCGCAGACCATCCGGCAGCTGGGCATCCGGCTCAAGCTCAACCCGCTGCGCGACGTCATCCGCGGCAAGCGGCTGGTCGTCGTCGACGACTCGATCGTGCGGGGCAACACCCAGCGCGCGCTGATCCGCATGCTGCGCGAGGCCGGCGCGGTCGAGGTGCACGTGCGCATCTCCAGCCCGCCGGTGAAGTGGCCGTGCTTCTACGGCATCGACTTCGCCAGCCGCGCCGAGCTCATCGCCAACGGCCTCGACGTCGACGGCGTGCGTGCCTCCATCAACGCCGACTCCCTCGGCTACGTCTCCGAGCAGGGCCTGGTCGCCGCCACGGAGCAGCCGGTCAACCGGCTGTGCACCGCGTGCTTCACCGGCCGGTACCCGATCCCGCTCGGCGAGTCCGGGGTGCTCGGCAAGCACGTGCTCGAGGGCAGCCTCCCCGCCGGCGTGGCCCGCACCCCCATGCCGCGGGTCGACGACGCCGAGCGCGCCGTCACCGGCTGGACCGGCCAGCAGGCCGGCAGCCCCGCGGTGCCCGGCGGCGCCGACGACGCCCTGCGCCGTCCGTGAGCCGGGCGCCCGGGAGCGGCGGCTTCACCTACGCGGACTCCGGCGTCGACATCGACGCCGGCGAGCGGGCCGTCGACCTCATGCGGACGGCCGTCGAGCGGACCCGCCGGCCCGAGGTGGTCGGCGGCCTGGGGGGCTTCGCCGGGCTGTTCGCGCTCGACACGACCCGCTACCGGCGCCCGCTGATCGCCTCGTCCACCGACGGCGTGGGCACCAAGATCGCCCTGGCGCGGCAGCTGGACCGGCACGACACCGTCGGCATCGACCTGGTCGCCATGGTCGTCGACGACCTCGTAGCCTGCGGCGCCGAGCCGCTGTTCCTCCAGGACTACGTCGCCTGCGGGAAGGTCGTCCCGGAGAGGATCGCCGCGATCGTCACCGGCATCGCGGCGGGGTGCGAGCAGGCCGGGGCCTCGCTGGTCGGCGGGGAGACCGCCGAGCACGGCGACCTCATGGCCGCCGACGAGTACGACCTGGCCGCCACCGCGGTCGGCGTCGTCGAGGCCGACGCGGTGCTCGGGCCCGAGCGGGTCCGCGACGGCGACGTCGTCGTCGCGATGGCCTCGAGCGGGTTCCACTCCAACGGCTACTCGCTGGTGCGCCGCGTGGTGTCCGCCGCCGGCCTCGACCTCGCCGCCACCCCGGCCGGGCTGGACCGGCCGCTGGGTGACGTGCTGCTCGAGCCGACGCGGATCTACGCCCTCGACTGCCTCGCCCTGGTGGACGGGCTCGGGGTCGACGGGGTGCACGCGTTCGCGCACGTCACCGGCGGCGGGCTCGCCGGCAACACCGCGCGGGTGGTGCCCGACGGGCTGGAGGCGGTGCTCGACCGCGGCACCTGGGCACTGCCGGCCGCGGTGTCCCTGCTCGAGGAGCACGGCGTGCCGCGCGAGGAGTCCGAGCGGGCGTTCAACTGCGGCGTCGGCATGGTCGCCGTCGTCGCGGCCGAGGTGGCCGAGCGGGCGGTGGGCCTGCTGACCGGCCGCGGGGTGCCGGCCTGGGTGGCGGGCACCGTCGGCGCCGGCGGGACCGGCGCGCGGCTGGTGGGTTCCTACCGCTGACCACGGCACACACCGCCGCCCCACGAGGGACGGCGGTGTGTCGTGTCGATCAGACCGGCGCGGGGCCGACCCTCAGCGACTGGCTGCCCAGTCGTCCTCGGAGTCGTCGTCCGCCCACCGGTCGGTGTACTCGTCGTCGTCCTCGTCGTCGTCCTTGTCGGCACGCGACGCGGTGTACGGAGACGGAGAACCGGCCAGCTCGCGCTGCAGCGCGGAGAGGTCGGTGTTGGGTGAGCTGTACTTGAGCTCACGGGCCACGCGTGTCTGCTTGGCCTTCGCTCGGCCGCGCCCCATCGGCTCGACCCCCTCGTGACGGAGAACGGGAGTCCAGCTCACGGGCTGGACGGCCCGCGTGGCGACCCCGACTGAGTGACTGTGTCTTGACCCAGCCTACGACACGAGCGAGGCGCGGGCACGGGTCCTCCCCCGCGGTCCCCCGACAGGGGCGGTGGTCCGCGCCACGCCCCTGCCGACGGCCCAGGTCAGCGGGGCAGCCGGATGGTCGCCAGCCGCCCGACGGAGGCGATCCGCTGCTCGGCCAGCCGGTCGGCGGCGACCGCGGGGGAGACGCCCTCGGCCGCGGCCGTCTCGAACACCCGCAGCGCGACGTCGAAGATGCCGGCCGCCTTGGCCTCCGCGCGGGCGAAGGAGAAGCCGTGCCGCTCGTCCTCGACCTGGATGACCCCGCCGGCGTTCACGAGGTAGTCGGGGGCGTAGAGGATCCCGCGCGCGGTCAGCCGGTCCGGGATGCCCTCGTGGGCGAGCTGGTTGTTCGCGCCGCCGCAGACCACCTCGGCCTGCAGGGCGGCGACCGTCGCGTCGTCGAGCGCGCCGCCGAGGGCGCAGGGCGCGTAGACGTCGGCCGGGCAGCGCACCAGGGTCGCGGTGTCGGCGACCGCCTCGACGCCGGGGTGCCGGGTGAGGACCCGCTGCACCGCGGCGGGGTCGACGTCGGTGACGAGGACGTCGGCGCCGTCGGCCACGAGCCGGTCGACCAGCCAGCCGCCCACCTTGCCGACGCCGGCGACGGCGACGGTGCGCCCGGACAGCGTCGGCTCGCCCCAGCGGTGCTGGGCGGCGGCGCGCATGCCCTGGAAGACGCCGAAGGCGGTGAGCACCGAGGAGTCCCCGCACCCGCCGTACACCTCGGAGCGGCCGTGGGCGAAGCGGGTCTCGCGGCCGACGAGGTCGAGGTCGGCGTTGGTCGTGCCGACGTCGCAGGCGGTGAGGTACCGGCCGCCGAGGGCCTCGACGAACCGGCCGTAGGCGCGCAGCAGCGCCTCGGTCTTGTCGGTGCGCGGGTCGCCGATGACCACGGCCTTGCCGCCGCCGAGGTCGAGGCCGGCCAGGCTGTTCTTGTAGGTCATCGCCCGGGCCAGGCGCAGCGCGTCGGCGACCGCCTCGTCCTCGGTGGCGTAGGGGTGGAAGCGGGTGCCGCCCAGCGCGGGGCCCAGCACCGTCGAGTGGACGGCGATCACCGCCCGCAGGCCCGAGGCCGGGTCGGAGCAGAAGACCACCTGTTCAGCGCCGGAGCCGAAGACGTCCACGACCGTCGAGCCTAGAACGTGCGGACGTGCCGTCCGTCACCCCCGAGGGGTCTCCAGTCCGCCGCCCGGGGTGTCGACAAGTGACGTGACGGATGTCGATGACTGTGTCGTGCGGTCACGGTGTGACTTCCGTGCCGCGTGTTGCCACTGTGGCGCGTGTCCGCCGGACGACGCTGACGCCGCACCTGCACCACCCCTCTTCCCCAGGGAGCGCCCGATGCCGCAGTGCCGTCCCGCCCGGACCCGCGGCCGCCGTGGCGGCGTCCGCGCCGCCCTGGTCGGCCTGCTCTCCTGTGCGGTCCTGCTCGGCACCGCCGGGCCCGCCCTGGCCGTCCCGCCACCGCCGGTGAACCCGAGCGACGGCGAGATCGCCGGCGCCCAGGCGGCCCAGGAGGCGGCCGCCGCCGAGGTGGGCCGGCTCGCCGCCGAGGTGGCCGCCGCCGAGAGCGAGCTCGAGCGGCTCGGTGTGCAGGCCGAGGCGGCCGGCACCGCCTACCTCGCCGCCGAGGAGGCCCTGCTCCAGGCCCAGGCGGCCGCCGACCAGGCCGCCGCCGACCTGCAGGCCGCGACCGACGCCGTCGACGCCGCGATCGACCGCATCGCCGGCTTCGCCCGCGACAGCTACGTCAACGACCCCACCCTGGCCACCGCGGCGGCGCTGCTGGACTCCGCCGGCCCCGGCGAGCTGGTCCAGCGGGCCGCGCTGCTGGACTACGTCGCCGACACCCAGGTCGACGTGCTCGAGGAGTTCGAGGTCGCGCGGGTCCGGCAGGCCAACGCCGAGTCCGCCGCGCGGGCCACCCGGGACGCGGCCGCGGCGGCCGAGCAGCAGGCCGCCGACGCCAAGGCCGCGGCCGACGCGCAGGTGGCCGCGCAGCAGACGGCCGTCGCCGCGGCCGAGGCGAACAAGGCGACGCTGGACCAGCAGCTGCAGGCGGCGCAGATCCACCTGCTGGAGCTGCAGGGCGCCCGCGACGCCTACCAGGAGTGGCAGCGGCAGAAGGCCGAGGAGGAGGCGGCCGCGGCCGCGGCCGCCGCCCGGGCCGCCGAGGAGGCCGCCGCCGCGGCCGCCGCCGCCCGCGCCGCGGCGTCGTCGGGGACCCGCACGGCCGCCGCCTCCGAGGTCAGCGGGTCCGGCTACGTGAAGCCGACCTCGGGCCGGACGTCGAGCTGCTTCGGCGCCCGCTGGGGCGTCCTGCACGGCGGCGTGGACATCGCCGCCCCGATCGGGACGCCGATCTACGCGGCCACCTCGGGCGTCGTCGTCCGGCACGGCCCGGCGACCGGCTTCGGCCTGGCGATCTACATCCGCGGCGACGACGGCGCGGTCACCGTCTACGGCCACGTCAACGCCGAGTACGTCGGCACCGGCGAGCGCGTCGTCGCGGGCGAGCCGATCGCCGAGGTCGGCAACCGCGGCCAGTCCACCGGCCCGCACCTGCACTTCGAGGTCCACCCCTCGGGCGCCCTCCACGGCGGCCAGGTCGACCCGGTGCCGTGGCTGCGCGCCCGCGGGGTGTCGATCAGCGGCTGCTGAGCCGGGCGCGGCGGGCCGCGCCGATCCGCTGCAGCGCGGCCAGCGCGGCGGCGGTCGCCGGCGGGCGCGGTCCCGGCAGCACCGCCGCCTGCACCCGGCGGGAGCCCGGCTCGTCGGCCAGCGGGCGCAGGACGAGGTCGTGCCCGCCGACGACCACGGTGAGGTCGTGGGTCAGCGCGACGCCGCGGCCGGCCGCCACCAGCGCCTGGGTCTCCACCGGCTCGTCGCCGTGGCCGGCCAGCAGCAGCGGCGGCGTCACCCCGGCGCGGGTGAGCACCGCGTCCAGCCGGCGGGCGGCCGAGCCGTCGTGCGGGCGGATCCAGGTGTCCGCGGCCAGGTCGCGCACCCGCACCGCGGCGGCGCCGGCCAGGCGGTGACCGGCCGGCAGCGCGACGCGCAGCGGGTCGTCGAACAGGGCGTGCAGCTCGACGTCGTCGGCAGGCGGGGCGGGCTCCAGGTCGGGCTCGCAGACGAGCGCGAGGTCGAGTCCACCCCGGCGCAGCCGGGCCAGGGCCGCGGCCCGGTCGACCAGCTCGTCGACGACGACGAGGCCGGGATGGCGCTCGCCGAGCGCCGCGGCCAGCTCGGCGGACAGGTGCACCAGGGCGGAGAGGAAGGAGCCCAGCCGCACGGTGCCGCGGGTGAGGCCGGCGAGGTCGCGCACCTCGCGCTCGGCCCGTTCCAGGCCCGCGAGCAGCGTCTCCGCGTGGGCGACCAGCAGGCGGCCGGCCTCGGTGGGCCGCACGCCCTGCTGCGTGCGGTGCACCAGCAGCGTGCCGAGCTGCCGCTCCAGCAGGCTCACCTGGCGGGAGACCGCCGGCTGGGTGAGGTGCAGCGCGGCCGCCGCCGCGGTGAACGAGCCGTGCGTGAGGACGGCGTGCAGCGTCACGAGCCTCGTCGTGTCCAGCACGGCCCGCAGTCTGCCCCTGCCATGACCGGACGTCAGGACCGTCCCAGCCGATCCTGATGGATGGTCACGGCCCCGGCGGCCGATGTCCCGGGGGTGACCGTCGAGCAGCCCACCGCGGGCCGGGCCGTGGCGGCGACCCGCGTCCTCTTCCTCCTGACCGGGCTGCTCGCCGCCAGCTGGGCCGGGCGGGTCCCCGCGGTGCAGGAGCGGCTGGGGCTGAGCCCGGGTGGCCTGGCGGTCGCGGTCCTCGCCGTCGAGGGCGGGGCGCTGCTCGGCCTGCCGCTGGGCAGCGCGCTGGTCACCCGCCGGGGCAGCCGCGCCGGGGCGGCGCTGGGCCTGGCCGGCTACGCGCCGCTGCTGTCGGTCGCGGCGGCGGCGCCGTCCCTGCCGTGGCTGGCGGCCGCGCTGGCCGGCTGGGCCGCTGCCAACAGCGTCGTCGACGTCGCGCTCAACGCCCAGGGCGTGGCGCTGGAGCGGCGGTGCCGGCGCCCGGTGCTCTCCGGCCTGCACGCCGCCCAGGGGGTCGGGCTGCTGGCCGGCGCGCTGGGGGCGACGGCGGCCGCCGCCGCGGACGTCCCGCTCGGCGTGCACCTGGGCGCGGCGACCGCGGCCGGTCTCGTCGCCGGCGGTCCCGCGACGCGGCTGCTGCTGCGCGAGCTCCCGGCGCCCGCGCGCCCGCGATCGGCCGGGTCCCGCCGGGGCCTGCTCGGCCTGGGCGCGGTGGCCTCGTGCGCGTTCCTCGTCGACGCCTCGGCCACCCAGTGGGTCGCCGTCCACCTGCGGGCCGACCACGGCGCCGGGCCGGGGCTGGCCGCCGCGGGCCTGCTCGCCGTCACCGCTGCGCTGGTCGTGGGCCGGCTCCCCGGCGACCGGCTGCTCCTGCGGTGCCGCCGCGCCGCCGTCGTCCGGGGCTGCGGGCTGGCCGTCGCGGCCGGGGCGGGGCTGGCGGCGCTGGCGCCCACCGCGGGCTGGGCGCTGGCCGGCTGGGCGCTCGTCGGGCTGGCGGTGGCCCCGCTGGCGCCGGTCGTGCTCGGTGCCGCGCCGGACGCGCCGCACCGCGGCGGCGCCGGGATCCCGGCACCGGCCGCCATCGCCACGGTCACCACCGTCGGCTACCTGGGCTCGGCCACCGGGCCGCCCGCCGTCGGCGTGCTCGCCGAGGGGGTCGGGCTGTCCGCCGCGCTGGTCCTCGTCGTGCTCGCGGGCCTGGCCGCCGCGGTGCTCGCCGGGACCGTCCCCGCCCGCCGCTGACCGGGCCGGACACGACGACGGCCCGCCCCCCGAGCGGGGAGCGGGCCGTCGTCGTGCCGGCTAGGAGGTGGGAGCGGCGGCGCCGCAGTTCTGCTCGCCGAACTCGGTGACGTTGGTCGCCTCCGGGCCCTGGGCGACGGTCACGAACTGCTGGGCGGCGGTCTGCAGCTGGGCCTGGCCGTCGGGGGTGCTGAGGTCGACGGAGTTGGCGGTGTCGGAGAAGGCCTGCACGGCGTCGCCCACGACCTGCCAGTCGCTCGCGATCTCGGCCGGCGGCTGCACGGAGTCGAACGCGGCGGCCGCCTGCTGCAGCAGGCCCGGCAGCTGCTCGGTCGTCGCGGCCGAGAGCTGGTTGCCGAGCTCCTCGTACTGCGCGGCCTGCTCGCAGAACGCCGCGACGGCGGGGTCGTCGCTGCCCGCGGAGGACGAGCCGCTGGGGTCGCCACTGGACTCGGCGGAGCTCGAGGTGCTCGCGGCGGTGGACTCGGCGGCCTCCCCGCTGCCCGACCCGTCGCCCCCGTCGCCGCAGGCGGTGAGCAGGACGGCCGCGGCCGCCGCCACGACGGCGGAGCGGGACAGGTGCGCGATCGATCGCATGCTCGGAGGCTAACGGCCGGTCGGGCGGTCCGCGTGCGGGCGCGGACTACCGTGCGGTCGTGCGCGCCCCCGTCGACCCACGCGTCACCTGGGACCTCCCCGCCCCCGGCGGGCTGCCGCGGACGGCGGACCTCGAGCCCCTGGTCACCCGCGTGCTGGCCCCCAACCCGTCGGGCATGACCCTCGACGGCACCAACACCTACCTCGTCGGCGCGCCGGGCAGCGGGCAGGCCGTCGTGGTCGACCCCGGTCCCGACGACCCCGCCCACCTCGCCGCGGTGGAGGAGGCGCTGGCCGCCCGCGACGCGCGCTGCGTCGCCGTGCTGGTCACCCACCACCACGGCGACCACGCCGAGGCCGCGCAGCCGTGGGGGGCCCGGTTCGGCGCGCCGGTCGCCGCGGCCGACGCCGCCGTCGCGGGGCCCGGCGGCCGGCTGCTCGAGCCGGGGGAGCGGCTGCGTCTGGCGGGCACCGCGCTGGACGTCGTCCCGACGCCCGGGCACACCCCCGACCACCTGGCCTTCCGGCTGGAGTCCGGGGCGGTGCTGGTCGGCGACCACGTCCTCGGCCGGGGGACGTCGGTGGTCACGCACCCGGAGGGTGACGTCGTCGCCTACCTGGAGTCGCTGCGGCGGGTGCACGACCTCGGGCCGAGCGCGCTGTACTGCGGGCACGGACCGGAGCTCACCGAGGACCCGGGCGCCGTGCTCGACTTCTACCTCGCCCACCGCGCGTTCCGGGAGTCGCAGCTGCTGGCCGCGCTGGTCCGCGGGGCGGGCACCGTCGACGCGGTGGTGGCCGACGTCTACGCCGAGGTGCCCCGGGCGCTGTGGCCGGCGGCCGCGCAGTCGACCCGCGCCACGCTGGCCAAGCTCGCCGCCGAGGGGCACGTCGTGGTGGACGGCGACGGGGTGCGACTGCCGTGACCGCCGTCGTCCGGGCCGCCGACAGCGAGCGGGACCAGCGGCGGGCCGCGGCGGCGCTGCGGGCGGCGGGGCTGCGGCGCGGCGACCGGCTGCTGGTCTCGGCGGCGTCCTCCCCGGCGCTGCTGGCCGTCGTCCTCGGGGCGCTGCGCACCGGGATCGTGCCCGTGGTGCTCGACCCGGCGCTGCCCGCCGCCGAGCGGGCCGCCCTCGCCGACGACGCCGACGCGGCCCTCGACGCCGGTCCGGCGCCCGAGCGGCTGCTCACCGGCGACGACGAGGCGGACCTCGCCGACGTGCCGCTGGCCCGGCCGATGCACTACACGTCGGGCACCACCGGGCGCCGCAAGGGCGTGTGGTCCGGCGTCCTCGACGACGGCGACGCCCGCGCGCTGGCCGCCGAGGAGATCGACCTCTGGGGCTTCACCGCCGCCGACCGGCACCTGGTGCTCTCCCCGCTGCACCACTCGGCGCCGCTGCGGTTCGCCGTCCACACGCTGCTGGCCGGCGGCGAGGTGCTGCTGCCCGGCCCGTTCGACGCCGCCCGGGCGGCCGGGGCGGTCAGCACGCTCGCCCCCACGACGACGTTCTGCGTCCCCACCCACCTGCGCCGGCTGCTCGCCCGCGACGACGTCGACTGGTCCTCCCTCCGCGTGCTCGCGCACGCCGGCGCACCCTGCCCCGAGCCGCTCAAGCGGGCGGTGCTCGACGCGCTGCCGGCGGGCAGCGTCTGGGAGTTCTACGGCTCCACCGAGGCCCAGTTCACCGTCTGCTCCGCCGACGACTGGCTGGCGCACCCCGGCAGCGTCGGCCGCGCGCGGCCGGGCCGGCGGCTGGAGACCGACGCGCGCGGCCAGCTGTGGTGCGCCGTGCCGCGGTGGGCGCGGTTCGAGTACTGGCGCGCGCCGGAGAAGACCGCGGCGGCCTGGCGCGGCGACCGGGTCACGGTCGGCGACCTCGGCCGGGTCGACGCCGACGGCACCGTCTGGCTCGACGGCCGCCGCGAGGACCTGGTCGTCTCCGGCGGCGTGAACGTCTACCCGGCCGAGGTCGAGGCGGTCCTCGACGCGCACCCGGACGTGGTGGAGAGCGCGGTCGTCGGCGTCCCCGACGAGGAGTGGGGGCAGCGGGTGGTCGCCGCCTACGTGGGCACCGCGGACCCCGCCGCCCTCGGCGCCTGGGCACGGGAGCGGCTGTCCCCGGCCAAGCGGCCCAAGAGCCTGCACCCGGTGGGGGAGCTGCCGCGCACCTCCACCGGCAAGGTCCGGCGGCTGGACCTGCCGGGGGTCCTCGGCCTGTGAGCTGGGACGTCGTCGTGGTGGGCGCCGGATCGTCCGGCTGCGCGCTGGCCGCCCGCCTCGCCGACGCCGGCCGCCGCGTCCTGCTGCTCGAGGCCGGCGCCGACCACCCCCGGCCCGCCGACTTCCCGCCCGACCTGCGCGACGCCGCCACGCTGCGCGCCACCGTGCCCGGGCACCCCGCGAACTGGTCGTTCACCACCGAGCTGACCCCGGGCACCACCGCCCCGCTGCCGCGCGGGCGCGTGGTGGGCGGGTCCAGCGCCGTCAACGGCGGCTACTTCGTCCGCGCCACCCCCGCCGACCACGCCGGCTGGGCCGCCGCGGGCAACGACCTGTGGAGCCTCGACGCCACGCTGCCGGCCTGGCGCCGGCTCGAGGACGACCGCCAGTACGGCGACCGGCCGGGGCACGGCCGCGGCGGCCCGCTGCCGGTCACCCGGCCCGTCGGCGGCTCGCCGCTGACGGAGGCGCTGGCCGCGGCGGCCGCGGAGCTCGGCGTCCCGGAGGAGCCGGACAAGAACGCCGGCGGCCCGCCCGGCTACGGACCGGTGCCGTTCACCGTCGACGGCGGCCTGCGGGTCAACGCGGCGATGGCCTACCTGTCCCCGCGGCGCGGGTCGCCGCGACTGACGGTGCGCGGCGGGGTGCGGGTACGGCGGGTGCTGGTCGGGCGCGGCCGCGCGGTGGGCGTGGACACCGACGCCGGCCCGGTGCACGCCGCCGAGGTGGTGCTGGCCGCGGGCGCCGTCGGCTCGCCGCACCTGCTGCTGCTGTCCGGCGTCGGCCCGGCCGACCACCTGCGCGCGCACGGCCTCGACGTCGTCGCCGACCTGCCCGGGGTGGGCGCCGGGCTGACCGACCACCCCCTGGTCCACCTGCCCTGGGTGCCCGTGGCCGGGCTGCCCGAGGGCGACTGGCCGCTGCCGCTGCACGGGTCGCTGAACGCCACCTCCTCGGACTCGCCCGTGCCCGGCGACCTGGAGGTGCTGCCGTGGCTGCGGCCCTGGGGGCGGGTGGTCCCCGGCGGGGGCGGGGACGACCGCACGCTCGCGCTGGCCGCCGGGCTGTACCGCGAGGAGAGCCGGGGCCGGCTGTCGCTGGCGTCGGCGGACCCCGCGGCGCCGCCGCGGATCGAGCACCGGTACCTGGCGACCGCGACCGACCGGCGGCGGCTGCGCGAGGCGGTGCGCCTGGCCGACGGCCTGCTGCGCACCCGCGCGCTGGCCCCGCTGGTCGCCGCCCGCCCCGGCCCGCCGGCCGGCGTCCTCGCCGACGACGCCGCCCTCGACGGCTGGGTCCGCGCGCACCTGACCACGGCGGTGCACCTCGCCGGCAGCGCCCGGATGGGCCCGGACGGCGACCCGGGCGCCGTCGTCGACCAGCACCTGCGGGTGCGCGGCGTCGACGGGCTGCGGGTCGCCGACACGTCGGTGCTGCCCGAGGCGCCCTCGCGGGGGCCGGCGGCGACCGCGGTGATGGTCGGCGAGCGGGCCGCGGAACTGGTGACCGGCGGCTGACCCCAGTGCGACGCAGGTCACGTCCCCGCTAGCGTGCCGGTGCCCGGACGGCGTCGTCCGGGCACCGGCCCAGAGGAGGACCCGTTGCCCCAGGTGCAGACCGTTCGCGGCCCCGTCGACACCGCCGAACTCGGCCCGACCCTCATGCACGAGCACGTGTTCGTGCTCAACGCCGACGTCCAGCAGAACTACCCCGGCGAGTGGGGCAGCGAGGACGACCGGGTCGCCGACGCGGTGCAGAAGCTGACGAGGCTGGCCGCGACCGGCGTGCGCACCATCGTCGACCCCACCGTCATCGGCCTCGGCCGCTACATCCCGCGCATCCAGCGGATCGCCGAGCAGGTCGACCTCAACATCGTCGTCGCGACCGGCTGCTACACCTACGACGACGTCCCGTTCTTCTTCCACTACCGCGGCCCGGCGCTCAACGAGGCCGTCGGCGCCGAGGTTCCCGACCCGATGGTCGACATGTTCGTCGGCGACATCACCGACGGCATCGCCGGTACCGGCGTCCGGGCGGCGTTCCTCAAGTGCGCCATCGACCACCAGGGCCTGACCCCGGGCGTGGAGCGGGTCATGCGTGCCGTCGCCAAGGCCCACCGCGCCACCGGCGCCCCGATCACCGTGCACACCCACCCGGGCAGCCACACCGGGCTCGACGTCCAGAAGGTGCTCGACGACGAGGGCGTCGACCCCGGCCGCGTCGTGCTCGGGCACAGCGGGGACACCACCGACGTCGACCACCTGTCCGAGCTCGCTGACGCGGGCTTCGTCCTCGGCATGGACCGGTTCGGCATCAACCTGGACACGACCTTCGAGGCCCGCGCCGACACGCTGGTCGAGATGTGCCGCCGCGGCTACGCCGACCGGATGGTGCTCTCGCAGGACGCCTCCTGCTACATCGACTGGCTGGCCCCCGGCGTCATGGACCTCCTGCCGCAGTGGCACTACACGCACATCCACGACGACGTCCTCCCCTACGTGCGCGAGCGCGGCGTCACCGAGGAGCAGATCACCACGATGCTGGTGGACGTCCCGCGCCGGTACTTCGAGAACACCGGGACCTACTGAGATGGCGCTGCACCCCTTCGACGAGGCAGGGGTCGAGCGCGACGCGGCCGGCGTCAAGCACTACACCGACCTGCCGGGGTCCGTCGTCGCGATGCTGCGGGCCTCGGTCGAGCGCGACCCGGACGGCGAGGCGGTCGTGGAGGTCGACGGCCCCCGGCTGACCTTCCGGCAGCTGTGGGACGGCGCGGCGCGGGTCGCCGGCGGGCTGCGCGAGGCCGGCGTCGGCCGCGGCGACCGGGTGGCGATCCGGCTGGGCAACGGCGCCGACTGGGTGCTGGGCTTCCTCGGCACGCTGATGGCCGGTGGGGTGGCCGTACCGGTGAACACCCGGTTCACCGAGCCCGAGGCGCAGTACGTCGTCGACGACAGCGGCGCGCGGGTGGTGCTGGCGCCGGGGGAGCCGCTGCCCGACGGCGCGCCGTACGTGGAGGAGGGGCTGACCCGGTCCGACCTCGCGGCGATCTTCTACACCTCGGGGACGACCGGCTTCCCCAAGGGCGCGATGACCAGCCACGAGAACTTCCTGACCAACACGGAGAACGCGCGCCGGGTGGTCGGGCTGGGCCGGCACGACCCGACGCTGCGGAACCTGATCAGCGTGCCGCTGTTCCACGTCACCGGCTGCAACAGCCAGCTGCTGCCGGCGCTGGAGGGCGGCGCGGCGGCGGTGGTCATGCCGGCGTTCGAGGTCGGCCGGTTCCTGCGGGTCATCCCCGAGGAGCGGATCGCGGTCGTCACGTCGGTGCCCGCGGTGTTCTGGCTGGCGGTCAACCAGCCCGCCTTCGCCGACACCGACGTGAGCGGCGTCCGGTTCGCCACCTACGGCGGGGCGCCGATCGCGCCGGAGCTGGTGGCGCGGATCAAGGAGGCGTTCCCGGCGGCGCGGGTGGGGAACGGGTTCGGGTTGTCGGAGACGTCGTCGATCTCGACGTTCCTGCCGCACGAGTACGCCGGCACGCACGCCGACTCGGTGGGCTTCCCCGCCCCGGGGTCGACCTGCAGGTGGCCGACCCCGACCCGGAGACCGGTGTCGGGGAGCTGCTCATCCGCGGCGCCAACGTCGTCCAGGGCTACTGGAACAAGCCGGAGGCGACCGCGCAGGCGTTCACCGACGGCTGGCTGCACTCCGGGGACCTGGCGCGCATCGACGACGACGGGTTCACCTACGTCGTCGACCGCGCCAAGGACATGATCAACCGCGGCGGCGAGAACGTGTACTGCGTCGAGGTGGAGAACGCGCTGGCGGCCGCGCCGGGGGTCTTCGAGGTCGCCGTCGTCGGGGTGCCCGACCCGGTGATGGGGGAGAAGGTCGGCGCCGTCGTCGTGCCGGTGCCCGGCACCGAGCTCGACCTCGAGGCGTTCCTGGCGCACGCCCGTGCCCACCTGGCCGACTTCAAGGTGCCGCAGTTCGTGTCCGTGCGGTCGGCGGTGCTGCCCCGCAACCCCGGCGGCAAGGTGCTCAAGCCGGTGCTGCGCGCCGAGTCGGAGTGGGCGCCGGTGCGGCGCTGAGCCGGCGGGTCGTCCCGGCGGCGCGCCGTCCGCAGCCGCCGGGACGCCGGACCTGGGGCCCGGTCAGCGGACCGGGCGGATCTCCGACGTCGTGGTCGTGGTCAGCGGCGACCAGGCGTCGGGGTGCGGGCGGCCGGCGTCGGCCACCCACCCGGCGGAGCGCTCGCCGGGCCGCGGAGCGGTGCGGGGAGCGGGCCGGGAGCTCAGGGCGACGATCAGGGCGAGCAGCAGGAGCAGTCCGGCGAGGACCCCGCCGGTGACCAGGAGCGTCGTGAGCACTGACTGACCGTATGCGGCGGACTGCTCCGTGTCACAGGCAAGGAACGACGGACATCCCGCCCGGTCACCGGCAGGTCCTGCCGGTTGACGAGCGACACGTGCACGGCCCGGGAGCGCGGGTAGGGCAGCGGCGTGCTCGACCTCGCGAGGCTGGCCGGACGACTGGCCGCGGTGCCGCTGGGCGCCCTGGCGCGCCGGCGCCGCGGCAAGCCGATGCACCCCCGCGGCGCCGTCGTCGCGGCCGTGCTCGAGCGGACCGGCGTCCCCGGCTCCTGGGGCGTCCCGTGGCTGGAGGGACCGGCGCGCGAGGACGCCGTCGTGCGGCTGTCCCGCGGGGCGGGCCTGCCCGCCCCGCTGCCCGACGTCCTGGGCCTCGCGGTCCGGCTGCCCGACGGCGGCCGGCCCGTGGACCTGCTGCTGTCGAGCACCGGCTCCGGCCGCTGGACGCGGCTCCTGCCGGTGCCCCGGGTCGACGCCGCGACCACCTACTCGTCGATCATGGGATACCGCTCGGCCGCCGGGACGCTCCGGCTGGCGGCGGTCCCGGACCGGCCGGAGGAGCTGCCGTCGGACCCGGCGCCGGTCGCCGCCGCGGCCCCCGGGACCACGTTCCGCCTGGTGGTCGCCCGCGGGGCGGGGGAGTGGGTGCCGTTCGGCCGGCTGACCCTCGGGGACCCGGTCGAGGGCCTCGACCCCGACCTGCGCTTCGACGCCGTCCGCAACCCGCCACCGGGCCTGGTCGCCGACGGCCCGATGGCCCGGTTGCGGGCGCCGGCCTACGCCGCCGCGCGGGAGGGCCGCAGCGGCGCCGGCTGAACCCCTATCGGGTGGCGCAGGCCACTCGGTGAGCCTCCACACGGTTGTGCGGCACCATCCTGGGGTATCGGAACTCCCCGGAGTTCATCGAGGAGCACCGCCCCTGCCGTCGCAGTGCTCGACCGCAGGAGGAGTGGCCGCCCGAGTGATGCACGCACTACCGACGTCCGCGCGGACCCGCGTCGCGACGGTGCCGCACGCCGATCCCTACGTCGACGCCGTGCTGCCCGCCTCCGCGGTGCGGGTGGGGCCCGCCCACGACCCGAGCCCGTGGCTGGACCCGGCGTACCTCACCGCGCACGCCGGCCTGGTCGACGTCGTGCACCTGCACACCGGCCGCGGGCACCTGCACGAGGACGAGGTGGTCAGCTGGACCGAGGCGCTGCGCCGCACCGGGGTGCCGCTGGTCGTCACCGTGCACCAGCTGCGCGACCCTGCCCGGCCCGCCCGGCACGACGCCCACCTCGCCGCGCTGCTGGCCACCGCGGAGGTCGTCTTCACGCTGACCCCCGGGGCCGCCGACGAGATCGCCGAGCGCTTCGGGCGGACGGCGATCGTCGTCGCCCACCCCTCGGTCGCCGCGGCCGACCCGGACACCGGCGCCGAGCGCGGCCTGGTCGGGCTGGCGCTCGGCATCCCGGGGGCCGCGGTCACCGACCCGGTCGCGATGGTGCGGGCCGCTCTGTCGGGCGCGGTCTCCGGCGGCGGGCGGCTGCGGGTGTTCCTCGAGCCCGGGCGGTCACTCGCCCTCGACCCGGACCTGGCCCGCGCCGAGGGGCTCGAGGTGGTCGCCCGGGACCCGGCGCGGTGGGCCGCGCAGCTGCAGGAGCTGCACGTGGCGGTGCTGCCGCAGCGCTGCGGCACGCACTCGCGGGACCTGGAGGTGTGCCGCGACGTCGGCACGCGGGTGGTGGCGCCCCGCTGCGGGTGGTTCGCCGAGCAGTGGTCCGACGTCGTCGGCTACGGCGACGACGAGGGGTGCGGCTTCGACCCGGTGTCGCTCGGCGTGGCGGTCGGCGCGGCGCTGGCCCGGCCGATGCCGCGCCCGGCCGACCGCGCCTGGCGGGCGGAGCAGCGCGCCGCGGTGCAGGCCGTCCACGAGCAGGTCTACGACCAGGTGGTGGCCGACCGCG
This sequence comes from Geodermatophilus sp. SYSU D00867, assembly GCF_054050315.1. NCBI lineage: Bacteria > Bacillati > Actinomycetota > Actinomycetes > Geodermatophilales > Geodermatophilaceae > Geodermatophilus > Geodermatophilus sp. SYSU D00867. The sequence continues at coordinate 102,230 of NZ_JBJGZC010000014.1, forward strand.
TCGTCGGCGTCTGAGCCGGGCGGAGCAGGTCGACCACCCACAGGCCGGGCAGCACCTCGTGCTCGGCCACCTCGGCGAACCCGGCCCGGGCGTAGAGCCGGCGGGCCGGGGTGTTGTCGCGGCCGGTGGAGACGGTGACCGGGCGCCGCCCGGCCCGCTCCAGCACGGCGGCGACCAGGGCCAGCCCGGTGCCGCGGCGCGCGTGCGCGGGGTCGACGACGAGCCGGTCGACGTCGACGCCGTCGCCGGTGTCCCGCCAGCCGAGGGCACCGAGGACGGTCGCGCCGTCGAAGGCGACCAGCCAGGACAGGCCCGCGGCCCGCAGGCCGGTCAGGTCCTCGTGCAGGGCGGGGATCCGGTCGTCGCCGATGAGCCGCGCCTCGACGGCGTAGGCGGCGTGCTGGACCTCGAGCAGGCGGGCGGCGAGGCCGGCGTCCCGGGCCGGGTCGCGCGACTCGACGACCACCGGGCTCCCGGGGGGAGAGGAGGAGTGTGTGGGCAGGGGCGGGGTCGAACCGCCGACCTCTCGCTTTTCAGGCGAGCGCTCGTACCGACTGAGCTACCTGCCCCTCCCGGTGACGCTGCACCGGGGAAGCGACCCTGACGGGACTCGAACCCGCGACCTCCGCCGTGACAGGGCGGCGCGCTAACCAACTGCGCTACAGGGCCTTGCTGGTACTGCTGGTGGTGCCGTGCCCCCAACGGGGTTCGAACCCGTGCTACCGCCTTGAAAGGGCGGCGTCCTGGACCGCTAGACGATGGGGGCTCGTGTTCGCCGGGGGCAGGGAGAACGATACACGGCCCCCGGAGGGCCCCCGACACCACCCCTCGGCCAGGCGTGGCGGGCCCGTCCGGGGCCGGCCGGCTGTCACGATCCGCGGGTGTCCCGCCGCGCCCTCACCCCCGCCCTGCTCACCGCGGCGCTCCTGCTGACCGGCTGCGGCGCGGAGGAGCGGCCGGCGGCGGCCGCGCCCTCGACCGCTCCGTCGTCCGCCACGACGTCGTCGGACGGCGGGTCGGCCTCGCCGACCGGGGGCGACACCGGCGGGGACACCGGTACCGCCGCGCCGTCGCCCCCCGCCGACACGCGGCCCGACACCGCCGAGGCCTCCGCCGACGCGTCGGTGACCGTGCGCGACGTGCGCACCGGCCGCCACGACGGCTTCGACCGCGTGGTGTTCGAGGCCGGCGGCACGGGGACGCCGGGCTGGGACGTCCGCTACGTCGACGTGGCGAGCTCGCAGGGCAGCGGCGAGGAGGTCGACGTGGCCGGCGAGGCGGTCCTGCAGGTGACGATCACCGGCGCCGGCTACCCCTACGACACCGGCGTCGAGGAGTACGCGGGCCCCGACCCGCTGCCGGGCCAGGGCACCGCCACGGTCACCGAGGTGGTCTTCGACGCGACCTTCGAGGGGACGACGGTCGCCTTCGTCGGCACCCGCTCGCAGGCGCCGTTCCGGGTCTACGGGCTCGAGGACCCGACCCGGGTGGTGGTCGAGGTCGCCGACGCCGGCTGAGGCCTCAGCCGAGGCTGGCGGTGAGCTCCACCGAGTCGCCGGAGACGCTGGTGCACTCCAGGGACAGGCTCCCGGCGTTCACGGACTCGCCCTCCCCGCAGGACACGCTGGCCCCGGCGACGCTGATCGACGCCCGCCCGTCCTGCACGCTCCCGAGCGTCACCGTCGTCCCGAGGACCTCGACCTCGCTGCCCTCCCCGTCCAGCGTGATCGTGCAGGTCGACCCGGAGCAGGAGAAACCGTTCGAGGTGAACGAGCAGCCGGCGACGGGGACCAGGGCCAGGGCCCCGGCGAGGACGCCGGCGGCCAGGCGGGGAGTCGGAGCCATGGCGCGAGCGTAGGACGGGCGGCTCAGTCCGTCGGGGAGGACGGCGTCCCGCCGCCGGTGCCGTCCTGCGTGCCGTCGGCGGGCACGTCGGCGGGGACGTCGGCGGGGACGTCGTCGGCGGTCCGCTCCGGGACGACGGTGCGCACGATCGTCGCCTCGGTCTCGCCCAGGCCGCCGAGGGTGATGTCGTCGTAGGCGACCAGCGCCCCGGTGTCCGGGTCGAGGTAGAGGACCGAGCAGGTCAGCGGCTCGGGGTACTCGCCCTGCAGGCCGCGCAGGCCGGCACCGCCGGTCGACCCCTGCACCATGAGCAGCGTCCCGCCGTCGAGGGTCTCGACCTCCCGCTCGTGGGTGTGCCCGGCCAGGACCAGCGGGACGACGCCGTCCAGCGGCCCGGCCTGCTCCGGGTCGTGCACCATCGCGATCGCCGGCGTCTCCGCCTGCTCCTCGGCGACCTCCGCGAGGTCCTCGCCGGTCTGCTCCAGCGTCTCGCCGTCGCCGGTGGCGTCCTTGTCGGGGGTGAACCGGGGGTCCCGGGCGCCGACCACGGTCAGGCCGGCGACCTCCGTCGCGGAGTCGTCGAGGACGGTGGCGTTGGGCTGGGAGGCGACCAGCGCGGCGGTGGTCGCGGAGTCGTGGTTGCCGCGGACGTACACGTAGGGGACGCCGAGCGCGCCGATGGAGCCGATCAGCCGGTTCTCCGGCTCGCTGCCCCAGTCGGTGATGTCGCCGGTGTCGAGGACGGCGTCGACGTCGAACTGGTCGGCCACCTGCGCCACCAGGTCGAAGCCCGCCGGGTTGAGGTGGACGTCCGAGACGTGCAGCAGGGCCACGGTGTCGGTGGGCCCGCCCGGCGCCGGCAGGGCCGACAGCGCGGAGTACAGCGTGCCGACGTTGGTGACCAGCTCCTCGAGCGACTCCCGGTAGGCGCTGAACCGGGCGACGATGTCCTCGGCGCTGCCGATCAGGCTGGTCGCGTTGACCAGCAGGCCGGTGTAGGTGGGCTGGGACAGCGCCTCGGGCCGCCAGGTCGCCGCACCCAGTCCGGCGGTGCCCGCGAGCAGGACCACCGAGACGCCCGCGGCCACCAGCGGCTCGCGCCAGCGGCGGTAGAGGAGCAGGGAGGCGACGGCGGCGCCGCCCACCCCGGCGGCGGCCGTCGTCCAGGCCAGCCGGACGACGGCGTCCTGCAGGTCGGCGCTCACCTGGTCGACCACGCCGTCGAGCCGGGCCGGGTCGCTCACCAGCGCCTGGATGCGCGTCTCGTCGACACGGCGCAGCTGGACGTCGAGCCCGAGCGGGCCGTCGTAGGCGTCGACCTCCAGCGTCCCGAGCGGGGGCACCTCCACGGTCGCGCCACCGCCGGTGGGGGTCAGGGCGAGGCCGGCGTCGAACGGGCCGATGGGCGCCTCGACGCGGCCGAGCAGCAGGATGCCGAGCAGCGCGCCGGCAGCCGCGACGGCGAGCCGGACCGCCCAGCGCCCGGCGACCCGCGCCGGACGCCTCCAGCGCCCGGGCACCCGCGTCGTCGGCCCGCTCATCCCGCCGAGGTTAGTTCCGGGCGGGCACCCCTGCCGGGGACGGCGACGGCCGGCCGGGAGGGGTCCCGGCCGGCCGTCGCGGCGTGTCCGTGCAGGTCAGGCCACCAACTTCGCGGTCACCTCGGCCAGCCGGCGGCCCTGGTAGCGGGCCGCGGCGATCTCGGCGTCGGAGGCGGTGGCCGACTTGCCGCCCGAGGCGTTCGAGACGCCGTAGGGGTTGCCGCCGGCCTCGAACAGCAGCGGGTCGGTGTAGCCGGGCGGCACGATGACCGCGCCGAAGTGCGAGAAGACGTTGAAGAACGTGAGGATCGTCGACTCGTTGCCGCCGTGGACGTTCTGCGCGCTGGTGAACGCGGTGGCGCCCTTGTCGGCGAGCTTGCCGGTGAACCACAGGCCGCCGAGCTGGTCGATGAACTGCTTCATCTGCGAGGCGGGCGTGCCGAAGCGGGTGGGGCTGCCCAGCGCGTAGCCGTCGGCCCACTCCAGGTCGGCCGGCGTGGCCTCCTGGACCTCGCTCGCGGTGGCGTCGACGTGCGCCCGCCACAGCGGGTTGCTGTCGATGGCCTCCTCGGGGGCCAGTTCCGGGACCCGGCGCAGGCGCACCTCGGCGCCGGCCTCCTCGGCACCCTCGGCCAGGGCGGCGGCCAGCTGGTGCACGTTCCCGGTGGACGAGTAGTAGATGACGGCGATCTTCGCCACGGTTCCCTCGGCTCTCGTGTCGCGTACGCGGTCTCGTGGTTGCGTGTTCAACCACTACCGGGCTGTGTGCTCGCGACACGCACGCGCCAAACACGCGGCGGGCGACCGGGCCGGGGGATCAGGCGGGCTGCGGGCGGAAGACCCAGCGCAGGGCGAGGAAGCGCAGCGTCCCGATGGTCGCGGTGACCAGGGCGATGACCGCCAGCTCCGCGACGACGGGGGGCTCGGGGACCGTGGCGTTGAACCAGCTCAGCGCCAGGCTGGTGGCCACCATGCCGGCGATCGCCAGCGCGCCGCCCTCCCACTGCGCGGCGAACCAGCCGACCCGCTCACCGGCGCGGAAGGTCAGCCGCCGGTGCATCTCGTTGGCGAGCATCGACGACAGCGCCGAGCCGACGACGTTCGCCTGCACGCCGCCCAGGTCGCGCAGCAGCCAGAACAGCAGCGCGTAGACGGCGCTGGAGAACCCGCCGACCATCACGAACCGCGCGAACTGGCCCAGCGCCCGGTCGGAGCGCACCAGGGTGTTCAGGCTCGCGGCCAGGTCGGCGACGACGTCGACGACCGCGGGGCGGTGCAGCAGCGACGGGCAGGTCACGGGCGCACCTCCTGGCTGCTCACGGCGTCGTCGGGGATCACTGTCCAGGATCCTCCTGACACTTACCTGGGGGCGAGCGAGTTGCTCCGCGCGGGTCGCTGTGTCGGGTGTGCGTCCCCTCACTCCGGGTCATCGCAGCTCGCTCCCAGGGGCCTGCCAGGGACCTGCGTCACGGTCGGGGCCATGAGGTCGCTGCTGTCCGCCGCCCTCGCCGTGGCGCTGACCGTCGTCGCCGCGCTCACGCTGCTGCCCACCGGCGACGCGAGCTGGGCCTGGGGCTCGCCCGCCGTCGAGGCGCACTGGTACCTCGCCGGCCTGGACTCGCCCGCCACCGTGCGGCAGCTGCTGGGCAACCTGCTGCTGCTGACGCCGGTCGCCGCGGTGGCCGTCCTCCGCTTCCCGGTCCTGCGCCGGCCGGCCGTCCTCGCGGGCGCGGCCGTCGCGACGGGCGCGGCGATCGAGGTGCTGCAGTGGCTGCTGCCGCTCGGCCGCGTCGTCTCGCCGCTGGACGCGCTGCTCAACGCGACCGGTGCGGTCGCCGCGGGACTCCTCGTGACCGTGCTGGTCAGCCCCCTGGCCGGTGGCGTCAGGGTGGCCCGGCGGGGGTAGGGACCCGCGCATGAGCCTGATGGGGATCCTCGACCGCCTCGCCGACGTGAGCACCTTCGACCGGACCATCGAGTCGGCCCGCAAGGCGGTCCAGGCGGTCCTGCGGCCGGGAGTGCTCAAGGACGCGCTGCACGGCACCTGGCTCGGCCACCCGCTGCACCCCGTGCTCGTGCAGGTCCCCGTCGGGAGCTGGACCTCGGCCGGCCTGCTCGACGCCGTCCCGCCGCTGCGGCCGGCGGCCACCGTCCTGATCGCCACCGGGGTCGTGGTCTCGGTGCCCGCGGCGATGTCCGGTGCGGCCGACTGGTCGGAGCAGGAGGTCGGCGTCCGCCGGCTGGGCGCGCTGCACGCGGTCTCCAACGTGGCCGCGCTGAGCCTCTACGTGGGTTCCCTGGTCGCCCGGGCCAGGGGCCGCGGAACGCTCGGCCGGGTGCTCGCCTACGCCGGGCTGGGCATCGCCACCGGGTCCGCGGCGATCGGCGGGCACATGTCCTACGCCCAGTCCTCGGGCGCCTCGCACGCGGCGACGGCGGCCCGCGCGCTGACCTCCGACTGGATCGACCTCGGCCCGCTCGACGACCTGCCGGAGGGCCGGCCCGCGCTGCGCACCGCGGGCGGCAGCGGGGTCGCCGCGCCGCTGGCCGCCGTCCGCCGGGGCGCGCGGGTCGACGTCTTCGTGGGCGCCTGCTCGCACCTGGCCGGGCCGCTGTACGAGGGCACCGTCGAGGAGGTGCGCGGGCACACCTGCCTGGTCTGCCCGTGGCACGACTCGGCGTTCGACCTGGAGAACGGGGAGCCGCGGCGCGGGCCGGCGGCGAACCCCCAGGAGAAGCTCGAGGTGCGGATGGAGGCCGGCCGGGTGATGGCGCGGCTGCCCTCCCGCCACCAGTAGCCCGCCGCCCTACGCTCGCCGCGTGCGGCGGACGGCGGCGGGGCTCGTCGTGCTGCTGTGCGCCGCGTGCGGCTCCGCCGGGCCGTCGGCCGCCGAGCCGGCCCTGCCGGTGTCGCCGTCGTCCGCGCCCGCTCGCGGTCCGGCCGTGCCGCCGGTGCCCGGGATCGAGGCCGAGGCGGTGGAGCTGCGCACCGACGCGGCGGTCGGCGGCCAGGTGCAGGTGCGGGTCACCGACACCGGCACCGAGCCGTTCACCGTCACCGCCGTCGCCATCGACTCGCCCGGCTTCGCGCCGCTGCCGGACCGGGCGCTCACCGCCGCCTACGCGCCCGGCCGCACCATCGACCTGCCCACGCCCTACGGCGAGGTGGTGTGCGACCGGGCCGCCGAGCCCGCCGCGGCGCGGCTGACCGTCGTCCGGCCCGACGGGCGCACCGAGACCCTGCGCGTGCCGCTGGCCGCCGAGACGCTCGGCCGCATCCACGAGGAGCGCTGTGCCGTCCGCGCCGTCCTCGCCGTCGCGGGGGTGGCCGTCACGGGGCTCTCGTCGGACGGCGACGCCGTCACCGGGTCGCTCGTGCTGACCCGGTCCGGCGACGACGACCGCCCGGTGACCGTGACCCGGCTGGAGGGCAACGTGCTCTACGACGTCGCCGCGGACGACCTGCCGCGGACCCTGGGGGCGGGGGACCCGACGCTGGAGGTCCCGGTCGAGTTCACGATGGCGCGCTGCGACCCGCACGCGCTGGCGGAGGTCAAGCAGCCCCACCTGTTCCTGCTGGGGCTGCAGGTGGGGGACGACGACGAGGTGCCGGCGGACCTGCCGCTGGACCAGGCGCAGCGGGACGTCCTCTCCGGGCTGGTCGCCACCGCCTGCTGACGGGCCGGAGAAGGGACCGGCCCGGCTGTCCCGGGGGGAACGGGACGGCCGGGCCGGAGCGGTCGCGCGCGGTCGTGACCGGCGCGCTGGGATGACCGTAGGTAGTGGCCCCCGGTGCCACGATCCCCCGATCGGGTGCACGCCCCCGACCGGGTGGCGCTCCCGTGGTGACGCACGGTTGCCGACGGCGCACGGTGGGCACCTCGACCGGGTGTTCCTCTTCTTCTCCAACCGCCTGGGCTGCCTGGGATCCCTGCTCGTGTCGGCGGTGCTGACCCTGGTCGTGCTGCTGGTGCTCGACGTGCTGTGACCGACGCCGAGGTCCTGGGGGTACTGGCGGCCGCTGCGGAGGCGGACCGGGCCCGACTCCGGGCCGCCGTCGCGGCGGTGGAGGAGGCCGACGGAGTCCTCGTGGAGCGGCGCGCCGGGTGGTGACCGCCGGCCGGTGACGGGGCGTGCACCGGGGGACAGCGCCCCGCTGCGCAGCGCCGTGGGGCCGGGCGGGACCGGCGTGTCCGGGACGGGTGGTCCGGGCGGCAGCCACAGGATCGGCGCCCTCGGAACCCCAGGCGTGCACGGACGTGCGCCGACGAGATCGGAGGGCACCGATGCAGGACCAGACTCCCCGACGAGCCCAACCCGACCAGCGGCGCCGTCCCGGCCTGCGCGAGATCCCCGCCGTCCGGAGAGGTGAGGAGGACGAGCGCAGGGCCCCGGCACGGGCCGCGCGCGCCGACGCCTGAGCCGTGACGACGCGGCGCGCCGGCCGGACCCGCCGGTCGCGCCGCGTCCCCGGTCAGGTCCCGGGGCGAGGGGCAGCGCCCGGAAACGCCCAGGGCATCCGCGCGCGGCCGGCGCGCGCCAGGGCGGAGGCGCCCGCGCCGAGCGCCGCGGTGACCAGTGCCGCCGACACCGTCGGCGGCAGCCGGCGGTCCAGCAGCCGGATCAGCAGCGCCGTCGCGCCGCCGGCCGCCATCGAGCCGAGCACGGCCGAGCCGCCGAGCAGGCGCACCCCCTCCCGCGAGTCGCGGTACGGGCGCGTGACCTCGTCCCGCACCCGCTCGACCTCGCGGTGCACCGCCGCGCCGATCTCCTCGGTCAGCGGCTGCAGCACGTCACGGCCGGGAAGTCCCGGGATCTGCGACGTCATGGCACCCTCCCCGGTCCCGACGGTCGCGGTGCCTGCATTGTCGGCCCGGCCGGGCCGCCGTGGGGCGGGAGCGTCCTACCGCTCGCGCTCCTCGTTCCCGCGGCCGGTGATCTTCTCGACGAAGTTCTCGATCTTCTCCGCGGGACCGCTCAACTTCTTCTTCACGACCATCTTGGCGCCGCCCTCGAGGGTGTCCTCGAAGAGCCCGGGCAGGCCCCTGGGCTCGCTGCCGGGGTACAGGTCGAGCCGGTTCACCGCCTCCGCGAACCGCAGGTAGGTGTCCACGCTGGCGATGACGACCCGCGCGTCGACGGTCACCAGCTCGATGCCCAGCAGCGCCACGCGCGCGTACGCGTCGAGCACGATGCCCTTGTCCAGCACCACGTCGAGGACGTCGGCCAGGCCGCTGGGCCGGGGCGCGCGGTTGACGGTCGACACGGTCATGAGCTCCCCCAGGTCTGCGGTTGCCTCCCACGATGGACCGCCGCCCGCCGGTCCGCAGAGGATGTCGCCCCGGTCGCGCCGAGCGTCGTCGGACGGTCGCGCTCGGTCACGGGATCGCGGACCGTTGGGGCGGGCCGCCGGCGGCCGGCCCCGGCGCTCCCGGCCGGGGCACCATGCGGGTGCCGCACCCGCCCGCGGCCCCGCGCGGGCCGGCAGCGGACGGAAGAGGGTGCCGCCATGCCGCAGGGAACCCGACGCCGGGCCCAGCCACCCCAGCGACGTCTGAGCTCGACGCGGCGGGCGCCGCACAGGGCGTCGAAGCCGCAGGCGACGGCGGACACGGGCCGGAAGCAGTCCTTCGGCAGCCAGCTGTGGAAGGGCTTCCTGGAAGGCCTGCGGAGCCGACGCTGACCTCCAGGGGCCGGTGACCGCCCGCTCCGTCTGGGAGACTCGGCGGCGCCGGGCCTCTAGCTCAACTGGCAGAGCAGCGGACTTTTAATCCGCGGGTTGTGGGTTCGATCCCCACGGGGCCCACGCAACAGTCCCCGGGCCAGCGTGTTCGCAAAGGCGGCTTGCCTAGGTGTCAGGCATCCACGGGAGCATCCCTCGGTAACCCCCCGCTTTGGGCCGCAAGCTGTGGTCGGGCCCTGTGCTGCTACCTCGAGTCTTGCGCCCAGCCCGGCTGTGTTGCATGCCAGGCGCGATCAACGGGTTGGTGGCGGTTGCCTAGGCTTGCACGCGGGTCCTGCACCTGAGCGGCTTACAGGCGGCCGGCGCCCTGTGCGGCGTGGTGCTGCGCATGCAGGGACTGGGCTCCAGAGACTCGTATGGATCCCTTGTGAGAAGTGCTCTGGCGTAGGCTGCCGTATCTCGATCCAGGACGGGAGTTGATTGTGGCGCCTGGTAGGCCTCCACGCACCATCAAGGTGGTGGGAGTCGGCGAAGCTGGAGCCGACGCTGTCAATCGCATGCGCGACTACGGACTGACTGGCGTCCAATTCGCATCCTATGGCGTCGAACCCTTCGGCAGTTCCGAAAGGCTGCTTGTCAAGGCTGGTGCAAGTAGTAGCGCAGGCCGCGATGCCGCTAGGTCGGGCAGGGAGGCCAGAGAAGCGGCGGAGGCTATCCGTCAAGCGGTTGCCGGGCAGGCCTCTCGGATCGGTCAAGAGCTTGAGGACGCTGCTCTAGTCTTCATATCGATCGGCGACAGCGAGCTGGGACTCAAAGGCGCCATCGTTGTGGCCGATATTACAGCCTCCCTCGGGGTGCTTACGGTCGGCGTCGTCAGTCAGTCGCTCGGCTCCGTGGCGACGTCGGGAGATCTAGTTGACGCCGACTTCGCTGATTTCAGTGAACGCGTCAATACTCTGATGATCGTCTCACCACAGGACTCAGGCAGCTCCATGCGTGCTGACCTGACGGTGATGGACGTCTACAGCCCAAGCGAGCAAGCCGTTTTGACAGCGGTGCAGGCGATCACGAATCTTGTCCTTACGCCAGGCTTGATTAACCTTGACTTCGATGACGTGAAGGCTGCGCTCTCGGCAGGTGGCAGATCGCTGGTGGCAGAAGGGCACGCTAAAGGTTTAAATAGAGCCCTGCGTGCAACCGAGATGGCCTTGGCCGCCCCAAACTTCGAGCACACGATGGCGGGCGCGCGTCAACTCCTCCTCTGCATCGAGGGGCCAAGCAGTATCGGTTTGACTGAGATAAACGAAGCGGCTTCCCTGGTCTCGGATATTGCGCACGATGACGCGACGATCATATTCGGCGCCGTGATCGATGATGCATTGGACGAGGAGGTGCGCATCACGGTCCTGGCCTCGGGCATCGAAGAGACTGCAAGAAAGAGTGGAGGTGGCTCGGTCGACCGCGGGTCAGGGCAGTCGGAGTCGGCAATCAGTCCGTCGCAGTACAAGAGGGTCATGCTCGCCTTGCATAGGGTATGGGCGCCAGGTGTAGCGGAGGACTGGCTGAAGTCGCCTAATGCGTACCTGTCGGGAGCGAGGCCCATGGATGCGCTGAGGGATGGAGACGTTCAAGAAGTCATCCGGGCCATAGAGGCGAGTGAAGCTGGCGCCTTCTCTTAATGCTTTGCTATCGAGTGTTCCCTTTTCTGAATCAGGCGGGCCCCGGTGAGCCCGGGCATCCATCATATTTGCATTTGCCTCAAGGTCAGGGTCGGCTCGACAACCCGCACCGCTACAACGTTTGGTATCTCGCTGCGGATGCGTCCGGAGCGGTCGGTGAAACGTTCGGTGACTTGAGTCGCTGGCGGGACGAGATGTTCACGTTCCCCGCCTTGGCAGGATCGCGTCGGGCCCTAGGAACATTCCGAATTCAGGACGATGTCCGCTTGCTCGAGCTTGACGACGCTCGAAACTTGCTCGAACGCGGGTTGCGGCCGACACAGGTCATTGATCGGAACCGAGGGGTCACGCAGGCGTGGGCGCTTCGAACTTGGGAGGAAACGGACGGGCGCGGTGTCCAGACTTGGGCGGGCGTCCGATGGTGGTCGTTTCACCGACCACATTGGCGCATCATCGGCCTGTGGGGGCACATGCCGGAGTGTGTGGAGGTCCAGCCGTTGACGATGCGGCACCCGGCAGTGGTTGACGCGGCGACCACCCTTCTAAAGGAGATCGTGTAAGAGCAATGGCTAGCCGGGCGTGGACGCACGCGAATTGCTCCGATAGGATTTATAGGATCTCGGCGGCCCGCAACGTGACGGTTCGGCGGCTCATGTAGCGGTCCATCGTCATGCTCGGCTTCGCGTGACCGAGTTGGTTGGCCACCTGTCGTCCGGTGACGCCGTCTTCGTCGAGCCACGTTGCTGCGGTCTTGCGAAACGTGTGCCCGGTGGCCCATTCGAACCCGGCGGCGTCCAGTAATGCCCGTACGTGCTTCGTGGTGTTCGACGTGTCACGGAGCTTCCCTATCGGCGAGCAGAGCACCACGTCCCACTCGTTCGGGATGGCGTTGACCTTGCGGGCGAGGAGGCGGGCCGCCAACCACGGCGGCAGCGCCAGCGTCCGGGTGCTGCCCTTCGTCTTGCCCTCCTCCTGCAGCACGAGTCCCTGGCCGGGCACACGTACGGGAAGTGAACCCAGCTTGACTGTGCCCGCGTCCAAGTCGAGGTCGGACCAGCGGACGCCGCATGCCTCCCCGACTCGCGCCCCTGTTCCGGCCATGAACGCCAGCAGGTCACCGAGGTCTCGGCGGTGGGCCGTCGGGTCGGCGTCGGCGAAGGCCAGGAGGGCATCTCGTTCTTCTCGTGTGAACGCCCGCTGGAGGTCGCGCTTGGTCTGCTTGGCCGGCACACGGACGGGGCCAACGTCTCGCACCGGGTTGTGGGCGATGGCCTCGTGTCGGACGGCGAGGTGCAGGATGCCGCTCAGGACGGACCGTGCGGTCTTCATCGCCTGGGGGCCACTGGTCTCCCCTATCCCGCGCAGCCACCGCCCGATGCTGACCACCTTGACCTCTCGGAGGGTCAGGTGAGCGAGTGAGCCCCCGATGAGGTGCTTGGACAGTGAGGACGCGTAGACCTTGCGAGTGTTGGTCGAGTGATGGCCAGCGGCCTCCACCTCGGCGAGCCAGATCTCTGCCGCGTCTTTGATCTTCGTCGTCGGCTTGATCACGGCGTCGGCAGGCGGCGGCGTCACCCGCTGGCGCAGTGCGGTCAGCAGCAGTTGCTCAGCCCCTGCCTTGGTTGATCCCCACCGCTCCACGAAGCGGACGATGCCGTCGAGATCCCGCACGCGGGCGCGAGCCCGCCACCTGTCCGCCTTCGTGCGCCCAGGGGGCATCCGCACCAGCTCGCCGTTTCCGTAAACCCAGCCGGTGAGCGCGATGCGCCCCCAAGCACCGAGGGCCAGGGCCGGTCGTGTCACTGGGCACCTCCTCTCTTTGTTGTTGTTCCGGCCACAAGCCGCATGAGTGCCCGTGCTGCATGCGGTGGGTCTGCCGGGGTCGGTAGGGCGACACACGGGCAGCTCAGCGGCGCCCAGGGTGGGGGGATGACCCCCGCGCCCGAGGCGGTGGGACCGCTGGGTGATAGCAGCCCCGGTCATGCCACGGTTACGAGGTCGTCCGGGTGCTCCGGCGGGACGCCGGCTGGCAGACGCGCTGCCTGCCCCGTGCCCGTACTCGCCCCGGGGAAGGGTGCGAACCCGCTCAGAGGTGACCAAGGTCAACTCAGAAGGGCCCGGAGGGCCCACCCAGGCAAGACTTCTGACTGACCCCCGCCGTAGCTGATAGGAGTCATAGAGGCAGGCCCCTGCTGCCCAGGTCAGCGCCTCACGGCTTGGCGTCGTCGGCAAAGCCGTTTGGCCACGAGGGGCAAGGAAGGTCGAAGACCTTGACCTACACCGCCAAGCGAGTCAGTCGTGGACCCCGCAGGTGGTGCGTCTGCCGCTGGCCTTCTGGAAAAGCCGAGGACTCAGGACCAGGCACCGCGCCGTGGACTCGTTCGCGATGTAGCCCAGCTCCTTCGCCGACCGCACCGCTTTGGACACGCTGTCAGGTCGAGCCGCGACGAGCTGGCCCGTCCCCTTGTCCGCCACACTCAGCACGTCGGCCAGCTCGCGTACCCGGAAGGGCGCATGGCCGGTCTGGTCATGCCGGCCCATGGCCGCGAACAGGACGCGAACCGCCATAGGGGACAGGTCCGGAGACCTCGCCCACATCGCCATCGCGGGTTGCGCGTACGCACCCCACTCGACGCGGTCACCGAAGTCGATCTTCCGCTTCGGTGGGCCGGTGGATGATCGGGCGCCGCGCTCGCTCGGGTCCGTGGTCACGCGGCTTTCACCTCCTCTGCTGCCCGTGACGGGTCGTCCGATGCTCGCGTCGTCTGATCGGTCGAGGCGGGCTGTGGAAGGGCGTTGACGCGGCTGACGGCTGCGCCCGCCAGCTTCCCCGCGCACTCGTCGCACACAGGGCGCACCTGGCTGAACCCGACCTGGTGCCCCCACGCCAGCTGCGCAGCGCAGGCAGGGTCGAGCCCGCGGGTGCGGTATCGGGCAGCGATCTCGTCCCAGCGGCGTGCTTGACGCATGGTCTCCGGTGCGCGGTTCACGCGGCCTGCATCTCCACGAGACCCGAGTCGGCGAAGCGGGTCAGGTCCGCGAGGTCGTACACGACGACCTTGCCGCCGCCCAGACGGCGGAAGCTGGGCCCTCGGCCGGCGGACGCCCAGTTGGCGAGCGTGCCCGGCGCGAGGCCCAGGAAGGCGGCGGCCTCCCGGCGGCGGACGTACTGCGGCGGCTGTTCGTTCTTCACGGCTGTGCGTACTCCTCGTGGGTAGTCGTTAAGGTCTGTTGGCGCCCTAACGAGTATGACCATACACGGGAACATGAGGGTGTCAAGCCACTCTCATGTACAGTGGGCGTGTGACCGTGACAACACTCAGCGAGGCCCTTCGGCAGCACGAGGGGGACTCATCTGTGACGGCGGTGGGTGCGGATGTGCGCCTCGTCGTGCTCGTGCACGAGGACGAGTGGCGCGCCGGCTTCCATCTCAGTCGAACCGCGGGCACTGCGCTGTGGCGCATGGAGGAGTTCGCAGCGCTCTACGTCGGGCAGGGCGTTGCCGGAGCGGAAGGCATCCGCCGCCTACCCATCGGGGGACTCCTGGCGCGGGCGAGGAAGTTGGCCAGTACCCCCCGGCCCAAGGCGACGCCGGGTCCCTTCGTCTCGCCGTCAGCCCTCGGCCTCGCCGGCTTCCGTGAGAGTGGCCGGGGGCGGGGGCGTCGCACAGATCGAGACTTCGCCGAGTTGGCGATGGAGTACGTGATGCTGATCCAGGAAGGTGACCGGTCCCCGGCCAAGACGATCAGCGAGCGGACGGGCGGGGGCTCGCCTGCCGTCTGGGCCAACAGGATCAGCGAGGCGCGCAAGAGGGGCCTGCTCAGCGAGGTGCGACCGGGTCAGTCCGGTGGGGAGCTGACCGAGAAGGCGCACGAGTTGTTGTTCGAGGGAGACCCGGGGGACCGTTAGGTCTGTCAGGATCGAACCAACGCCAGCCCAGAATTGCTGGTCGTCCTCACTTGCGCAGTGGACGGGAGATTGGTGTCGAAGGAGCCATCGGGCGCGCCAGTGGATGCTGACTTGCCTCCTGGCGTAAGGGAGGTCTCTAGAACTCCAGCGGGGCTACTCTCTCGGTGGTTCTTCTGCCTGCCGGTGGTTCTTCCGCTTCCTGACGGTACCCAGATAGCCGATCGGATCGGGAACCAGCCCCGCAGTGACGACGCTGAAGACGCGCCGATCGTGAGCGTTATCGTTCACCAAGTCGCCCAGGATGGCGGTCGCCTCGGCGCGATTAGTGACGCAATCTTCGAGGCGGTGAACCGCGATTCGACGATCGCACTAACCACCTCCAACGAAGAGCGTCAACGGGCTCAGGCGATCCGACCCGGTGCGCATTACACGGTCATCGAGGCCCTTACAGGCGGAGCGTCGCCCGATGAGCCAGAGGATGACTGGACTGGGGATCCGGAAGACCTACCTCCCCGTGCTGATCCGCTCATGCGGTGCCTTCGCTTCGTGGATGACCTCACTAGGGCCTTCCGCCTGGCAGCTGAAAGGCCTCAACCTCGCCCTCTCTATCCCACGATCGCGGTCCCTGTTCTGTGCTACCAAGCAGACGGAGAATTCGTTACATATGAACATGAAGATGGGCGAAGCCTAGAAGTCCTTCGGCCCGTCGGGTCCTGGGAAGGGCCGCAACTCGTTATGCCAAACCACACGAATTTCCTGCTGGATGCATCGCCACCTGAACCCATGGTCACCGGGCCGCTCGCTGAAAAGTTCTGGAAAAGACTTGAGTCAATCAGGGTCGGTGACCGGCAGATTGGATGGTTAGAGCGCTTTCTGGAAGCGCGAGAAGCGCTTCATGTTCGGGGGGAGACTGGCCAAGCCGTTGTGCTCGCGTCGACCGCCGCGGAAGTCTTGGTGACGAGCATCCTGACAACTCTTCTCTGGGAGGAGAAAGCTCCCGTAGAGGCGGCCGCTTCAGCGTGGGAAGACGGAAAGATCGTGCCCGCTATTTTGAAGCAGCTTGCGCCACGCCTTAAGGGGTCGTGGAAGACAGATCGGGGGCCGCTTGGGGCGTGGTATCAGAGTGCGTACCGCCTGCGGCATCGCGTTGTCCACGGAGGCTATGAGCCGACAAGACCCGAAGCGGTCGCGGCTCTGAAGGCGACGCACGACCTGTCGCGCTTCATCTTCGACAGGGTTGTCGCCCAGCGCGGCGTCTACCCGCGAACCACCTTGATGACGGTGGCCGAGTCGGGGCTCAGGAAGAGGAACTTGTGGAGCGGCAAGATCAAGAGCTTTGCTGAGCAGGTCGCTCCGACCGAGCCGCTGTGGCAGCCGGCGCTGGTCCAGTACAACGACGAACTCGTGCGAGAGCGGCTCAAAACCCTGGGGTAGCTGGCTGCCGCAACCGTGGTTGAGCCACGTCAGGCCCTTCGGGTACTCCTCGATTACTCCTCGATAACAGGGGGAGCACCCGTGATGAAGGGGGACTCGTTGGCAGTCGCCGACACGGCTCTACCAGCGAGTTCGTAGGCCTAGTGACTTCGCGGGATGACTGACCAGCTACTCCGCGGGTTGTGGGTTCGATCCCCACGGGGCCCACCGTGCTGACCGACGTTCTCGTGTGTTGACGGCTGTGCGACTGACGGCGGCGCCCACATCATGTCCGCACGCGCGGACGCCGCTTCCCGCGCTGCGGCGTCCATCCGGGCGGCCAGATGGCTCAGGTCTCGTCGAACAGGCCGGAGTAGACGTCGAGCGTGATGGCCGCCGAGGCGTGTCCGAGCATCCGCTGGACGGTCGTCACGGTGGCGCCGCTCGCGACGGCCAGCGCGGTGGGGTGTGCCGCAGGTCGTGGGGCGTGACGTCGGTCAGTGCCGCCGCGCGCACGACCGGGTTGAGGACGATGCGGCTCCAGTTGCGCGCTGCGCCGGGTTCCGCGGGATGCGCAGACGGCGATCGTCGCCTCCCAAAGGACGTGGTCCGGGTGCCGAACGCTCAGGGGCCACCGGTCAGGAGATGACCGGCACGGAGATCGAAGGGGCGTGGACGACGTGTCGGCTTCGTCGTCGCGTCCGCTGAGCTGCGCCTCACCGCGTTCCGCAGCCTCCTCGGCGGGCGCTCTACCCTGCGCCGCGGGGAGCGGTGGCAGCACACCTGGGTCAAGGGCGAGGACGCCGACGCCGTGTTGGCGCGGCTGGACCAGCTGGGCGAGGAGGGGTGGCACTTGGTCGCGGTGCATCCCGAGAAGACGGCTACGTCGGCCCATGGACCTACTGGTTGCGGCGGCGCCTCCAGTAGGGCCGCGCACGGTCGGCCCCTCCCTGCGCTCCCGCAGTCGACCGGGCGGTGCAACCTGCTCTCGAGATCGGCTTCGCCGACTCCTCGGTCCTCTCGGCCGACTCCGCTGGCGCCCCGACCGGATGTCAACACCACCGGCGGCAGGTCCATGTGCCTGCCGCGGCGGTTCACACGCGGGGGATGGAGTGGCCCCAGTGGTCCGTCTCACCTGGAGGTGAACTGGCAGCCCGACGCGCTGGTGCCGCCGCGGATGGTGGCGCAGACCCGCCGGCCAGGTGCTGGTCGGCACGCACGTCGGGGAAGGCGACCTCGTGCGCACCGTGGCCTACGGCAGCGTGCCGGTGGCCTGGACGACGCACCTGTGGCTGCCCCAGCAGGTCGCCGGGATGCTCGCCGACGCCGGTCCGGAGCCCGTGTCCGAGCTGCGGCTGCCGGCGGACGCGTCCGGGCACCTGCAGGTGGCGCTCACCGCCCGCCGACCGGGCTGACCGCGCGGGGTCAGGAGCCCGCCAGCCAGGCCAGGATGCGGCCCCGCGACCAGCACCGGCCGACGGCCTCAACGTGCACGGTCGAGCCGTCGAACACCGCCACGCCCAGGACACTGTGGCCCGAGGCGCGGCGGTCGCCGAAGGTCGGGACGGCGGGCGCGACGCCGACCCCCTCCGCGGACACCCACGCCACCGTCCGGCCGGCCGCCGCCTCGCCGAGGCGCTGCAGGAAGCGCAGCCGGGCATCGAGGGGGAGGCGCGACAGCGCCCACGTCGTCGTGACGACGGGCAGCGCGTCCGCGGGCACCCGGGCGAGGGCGTCGGGCAGCACCTCGACGGCGTCGCCCCGCAGCAGCAGGGGAGGAGCCGTCGCCGCCAGCGCGATCTCCGCCTCGAGCAGCGCTGTCCGCTCCGGCCGGTCCGGTGGCAGGCAGGCGCGCAGCCACCGGGCGTCGTCGGGGTCGGTCACGTCCACCGGGTCGCGGTCGACGCCGATCCGGGCGACGACCTCGGGCACCGCCCGCGCCGGGACGGGCCGGTCCCCCACGACGCGGCACGCCGTCCGCAGCGGGGACGACGGGTCGCCCAGCGTCCGCCCGTCGCCGTAGGTGACCCCGACGCGGTCGACGGACAGGTCGAACCCGGCGCCGCAGTCCACGTCGACGAGCCCGACCGCGGCCGCGCCCACCCGGTGCGCCGCCTCGGCGACCAGCGGGTACAGCACGGCGCCGTGTCCGGTCTCGTCGGCGCGCACCGGCCGGCGTGCGGCGACGTCCGCGACCGCGTCGGTCACCCGCAGCAGCGTGTCGACCGCCGCGCCGGCGGCGGCGTCGGCGTCCCCGGCGGCGTAGGCCGCGGCGAGCGCGGGGGCGCGCCCGGCGAGGGCGAGGTCGTGCAGCGCGGCGAGGACGACGGCGGGGCTCCGCCTGCGCGCCGGCAGGGCCGCGACGGCGCGCAGGGCCTCGTCGGACCCGCTCAGCGCGAGGGCGACCCGCTCGTACAGCGGCGACGTCCCGGCGGCGTCGACCTCGGCGAAGCGCCGGTACGCCTGGGCGAGCGTGCGGGCCCCGGCCACGGTCAGGCGCCTCCCGCGGTCGTCCCCGGCACCCGGCGACCCTAGCCACCCTGACCACGGCCCTCGCCTCCTGCGGCGGGACCCACCGGGCGGAAGGCACCCCTTGGCGGGAGATCCGGTTCCTCAAGTCGGTCCTCCGTTCGGCCGATGCCCCCGGTGCGCGGCACGAGGCCGCGCGAGCGAGGCATCGGACGGACTACTCGTGACGACCCAGACAGCCGCCCCGGCGGTGGACCAGCCCGCGCGGGCGGGGCACGGAGACGGCCGCGTGGCGGACGCGGACCGGCCCGAGGACGTGGCGCTCCAGGCGGAGGCGGAGGCCGCCGCCGGAGCGCTGACGGCGGACGGCGCCAAGGAGCTCCTGCGCGCCCTCGACCGGATGACCAGGCAGGCCGAGCCGAACGACTGCCGGGCTGCCGCCCAGCGCGTGGTCGACGCGGCCCGCTCCGCGGGCGTCGGCGGCCGCGGCATCCTGGTGCTGCAGGCCAACCTGCTCGCCCGCCTCGGGGACGCCGAGGGCGCGGCCGACCTGGTCGTCACCGCGCACGCCGAGCACCCCGACGGCTTCAAGGACACCCACCCGGTCCTGGCGTGGAAGCTCCTCCGCCGGCACAGTTCCCGGGCCGCGGCCGCCTACGTCGACCGGCTGCAGGCCGCCGGTGTCCCCATCGCGCACGAGCTCGACCCCTCGGCCCTCCTCGAGCGCCTGCAGGACGCCCGCAACGCCACCGACCTCGACGCGGCCATCGACGGCCTCGAGCGGGCTGGTGGCTTCCCCGACGTCGTCGCCGCGGGCCGCGCCCTCGGCATCCTGCGCACCGCCCACGGACGACGACCCGAGCACGTGCTGCGCCTGGTGGACCTGGCGATCGCGTCCTCGGCCGTGACGCCGCGGGTCGTCAACGACGCGCTGATCGTGCTCTCCGAGCTCGGGGCCGCGGACGAGAGCCGCACCGTGCTGGCGAGGGCGGAGGCGGCGGGAGTGCCGCTGGTCGCCGACCACCGGCTGCTGTTCGTCACCGCGCTCGCCAACGCCATGCGCTTCGACGACGCGCTCGCGGCCTACCAGGCGTACCTCGACGACGGCTTCCCCGCCAACGCCCGTGCCCGAAGGGTGCACGTGGCCGCCCTGGCGCTGACCGACCGGACGGCCGAGCTCTCCGCCGCGCTTCTCGACTGGGCCCGCGCAGTCCGCGCCGGGGAGGTCACCGACCCACCGGCCAACGTGCTCGCCACTGCGCTGACCGCACTCGCCCGCGACGACATCACGCTCCTGCTCGAGGTGTTCCGGGGCGGCGCGGGGGCGTTCACCTTCAACGGCACCCACCGCCGGATCCTCGCAGGCCACGCGCAGCGGACCCTGTCCGTGCCGACGTACGCGGAGGCGCTCGCCGCCGCGGCCGACGCCGGGGTGCCACCGACCGCGCACGAGCTGGACGCGCTGGTGGAGATGGCCGTCGGCGGCGATCCGGAGGAGGTCGTCGAGGCGCTGCGGCAGGTGGTGCGGGCCGCCGGGGACGCGCTGCCCCGGCTCGCCCTCCCGCTGGTCCGGGCCCACATCGC
Source organism: Geodermatophilus sp. SYSU D00867 (assembly GCF_054050315.1). Lineage (NCBI taxonomy): Bacteria > Bacillati > Actinomycetota > Actinomycetes > Geodermatophilales > Geodermatophilaceae > Geodermatophilus > Geodermatophilus sp. SYSU D00867. The sequence goes on from NZ_JBJGZC010000014.1 coordinate 122,353, forward strand.
CACCGGGGACCTCGTCGCCGCGGAGACCACGGCGGGGGAGTGCCCCGCGCCCGCGATCGTCGAGGCGCTGGTCGCCGCCCACCTGGACGCCGGGGACCTGGACGGCGCCCTCCGTGGCTGCGAGCTGTTCGAGCACGGTGCCGGGACCGAGCCCGCGGAGACGGCGCACCCACGGATGCCGTACCCGCCGGCCCTCGTGACCCGCGTCGTCCGAGGGCTGGCCGTCCGGCGCGGCACGGATGCCGCCGAGCGGTGGCTGCGGCGCCACTCCCCGGCCACCTGGCCGGTGGAGGCGTGGGAGGCGCTGGCCCGGGCCCACCGGCGCGACAAGGGCAACTCCCGGGCCATCGAGCAGCTCATGGGGGAGATGCGGGAGGTCGGCGGCGGGTGCAGCGGCGGCGTCTGGGCCGAGTGGCTGTACGCCGTCCCACGGCACAAGCGCGCCGCGCGGCTGGTGTACGCGCGGGCCGCCATGCGCGCCGACAAGGTCGTCCCCACGCCGTCCTTCCACACCGCTGCGATCGTCGGGGCGCTGCAGCCGGACAAGGTGCCGGCCGACCGGGTCGGGACGGACGCGGAGGCCGCGGCCTGGGAGAACGCGCAGCGGGCCATGGGCGCGGGCGAGCGGCTGCTGGTCAAGGCGGTCGAGAGCCTGACCCCGCGAGCCGGGGCGCGCGCGGCGCAGGACGGCTGGTTCACCGCGGCGCAGCTGCTGGAGATCGCCCGGGCGTACCCGCTGGCCCGGCGGCCCTACGCCCAGCTCGACAGCGTGGTCGAGGTGCGCGTGGCGGCCGAGACCGAGCCCGACGAGCAGTTCGCGGCGTTCCTCGGCGCGGTCGCCGCGGCCCACGCCCGTGCCCTCTTGCCGGAGGGGGTCAAGCGGCTGCGCACCGCGGCCGTCAAGCGCGGCCTCGGCCGGCCCCCGGAGCTGACGGCCGCGCTGTTCGACGCGCTGGCCGGCCAGCCCGAGTCCGTGCCGGAGGCCGCGGCCGCCGAGGCCGCCCGCGGCGCGCTCGCGGCCCCGGTCGTCGCCGAGGCGGCCGGACGGGCGCTGGCCGAGACCGGCTCGGTCGAGGCCGTGCTGGGGGTCCTCGACGGCACGGACGACGCCGCGCTGGACGAGGAGCCCGCGGAGGCGCTGCTCAGCGCCGCCACCCTCGCGCTCGCGGAGGCCGGCCAGTCCGAGTCGGCGCAGGAGCTGGGCCGGGCGGCGGAGAGCCGCGGCCTGTCGCTGTCCCCCGCCGCGCAGGCGAGCCTGCTCACCACGCAGCGCCCGGAGGCGCCGGCCGCGGCCGAGCAGGGTCCGGTGTGGACGACGGCGCAGCTCGCCGCCTACAACTCCCTGCTCGAGCACGAGCTGGCCAACCACCTGCGCGGCAGCCGGGCCAGCACGGAGCTCCTGCGGGCGGTCACGCGGAACCTGCGCCGGCGACTGCCCGACGAGGTCGCCACGGACTTCGAGCGGGACCTCGCCGCGCTCGACGACGTCGTGGCCTCCCTGCGGCGGTCGCAGAACCTGCAGCAGCGGAGCATCGCGAAGATCGCAGCCGCCGCCGACCTCGAGCGGCGTTCCGCAGGCGCCGTCCCGGTGCTCGCGACCGTGGAGTCGGTGGTCGAGCAGCTGGAGTCCGAGGCCGTCGCCGCGCACACCGAGATCCGGCTGCTGGACCGCGAGGGGTGTGGCGGCATGGCCGTGCGCGGCCACGCGACGCTGCTCCAGTTCGCGCTGCACAACCTCGTGTCCAACGCGATCAAGGCCCACACCCGCCGCAAGGGCGACGAGCGGCGCGTCGTCGAGATCCTCGCGACCTTCGGCGAGTCCGCCCGCGAGGACCTCGCCGTGGCCCCGTACGGCTGGGTGGTGCTCTCGGTGCGGGACCACGGGGACGGCGTCCCCGAGGACCTGCCCGACAACGTGGCCAACTGGTCCATCCCCGGGCAGCCCGGCCAGGGCGCCGGGATCGGGCTCCGGGTCACCGAGAACATGGTCCGCCAGTCCGGCGGCCAGCTGTGGATCGACACGTCCGTCGCCGAGGGGAGCCGTTTCTGCTTCCGCCTGCCCTCCGCGGCGCGCCGCAACGCCAGAGCCGCCCACCGCGGCGCCCGAGTGGAGGAGATGTGATGAGCGCAGGCCTGCCCGTCGTCGTCGTCGACGACAAGCACGAGCTGCTGGACCCGTTGCGGCAGCTGCTGGAGTACGAGGGCTGGACGGTGGACACGTACGACGACATCGATGCGGCCGCGCGGGCGCTCCTCGAGCGCACGGAGCCCTTCGTGCTCGTCGTCGACCACGACTTCGACCGGCCGGACGGCCGCACCGGGTTCGACCTGACGGAGCTGCTCCGCTCGGCGCACCCCTGGGGGCCGGCACTGCCGATCTGTTACTACAGCGGCCGGATCGACGGTGGTGACTTCCTGGCGGCCCAGCGCGGGCGGCAGCTCGTCTCGCCCAGCTCGTACACCCACAAGAACGACGACGTGGACATCGTCGACGTCGTGCGGCAGGCCGAGCAGGCCTTCCTGGACTTCCGCGACCTCTTCGAGCAGCAGGCGCTGCGCCGGGCGCTGCTCGGCGCCGACGAGGACCTCGAGGCCGGCGCCGACGACGACGTGCTGGTCGGGGAGGAGCGGTGACCGCCGCGCTGCTCACCTCGTCACCCTCGAGCCGCAAGGCCGTCGTCGACACCTGCGCGGTGCTGGAGGGCCGGCGCTGGCACGGGCACTTCCGCGAGCGGGTCGCCGCGTGGCTGGGCGAGGACGGCACCGTCGTCCTGCCGGGGCGGGTGGTCGCCGAGATGGCGCGCGTGGCCGCCACCCGGTTCCTGCAGGGGGACGAGTCGGCGTACAAGACGCAGCAGCGGGCCGCACTGGCGCTGACCGACCCCGGTCAGCTGTTCGGGATCCCGCGCGCCCGCCGGGCGATGCTCACCCGCGCCGACGTCGTCCGGCTCTGCCAGGACAGCGGCGACCCGGAGCTGATGCAGGCCGCCGCCGGGTCGACGCGGTGCGTGCCCGGGGACGCCGACTTCGAGATCGCGCACGTCGTCCGGGTCCTGACCGCCGCGGCGCACGAGGCCGTCCTCGTGACCCGCGACCACGACCTGCAGCAGGCCGCCGGCCGGCTCGGGCTCGCGCTGCTCGACGGCCCACCGGAGCAGCCGCGGCCCCAGGAGCCCACCGACCGGGTCGGGCGGGACCTGCCCGAGCCGGCGGCCGGGCGCACCGTCCACCTCCTGTCCCTGCAGGGCGCCGTCACGCTGCTCCAGGGCCGGCTGCCGCGGGCGGGCGCTCCCGACGACGTCCTCGTCGTGCTGTCGTCCACCCTGGTCCGCGCCGCGCAGCTCGCCGCCTTCGGCGTCCGCCGGGGCGAGGACGGCAAGCCCGACGCGGCCGAGCTCGCGGAGGTGCAGGAGCGGCTGCGGCGGCTGCTGACCACGGGCCGCCCCGACGGCGGTCAGCGCCGTGCCTTCGTCTGGGCGACCCCCTGGCGGGTCTACCGGCGCGCGGCCACGCGCGTCACCGAGGCCCGCTTCGCCTGCGACCGCTCCGGCAGCCGGCCGCTGGACATGCACACGCTCCTGCTGCTGGCCGCGGCCGAGGAGCTGGGGGACGGCGGCCACGAGGTGCGCGTGCTGACCAGCAGCTGGGACCCCGCGGAGGAGGACCACCTGCTCGCCGCGGCCCGGGCCTGGCGTCTCGAGGGCGGGCTGAAGCGCATGCCGGTCGCGGGGCACCACCGGCGCGGCACCCGCGAGGTCACCGAGGTGCACCTCCCCGGGGACGAGCCCGACCTGGGCGCCCTGCTCGACCGGTTCCGCCGCCGCTGACGGGAGCGCCATGGGGACGTACGACACCGTGCACCACGGGCACCGCTACGAGCAGGTCAAGCTGTGGGGCAAGGGCCTGCGGTACCTGCACGTCGGCGACCGGGTCGGCCTCCCGCGCGGCGGGCTCGGCCCCACGGGCACCTACACCGTCGCGATGCACACGGGCGGCCACGTGCACGTCGTGGACGGCGTCCTCGCCGGCTGGGAGGAGGAGCCCGGCGCGGGACCGCTGCTGACGACCGGCGGCGGCCGGTTCGACCCGGCCGACTGGCCCGGTGGCCCCTTCGGTCCCTGGTACCGGGACGCCGACGCGCCCCCCGACCGGCGCGTCTTCACCGGCCTCGACCGGGACTGCCCACGGCACGGGGAGCCCCCGCTGCGGCTCGCCCGCGACGACGACCCGGACCTGCGGCGCGAGCGTGCCCTCGCCGCCGCGCGGGCCGACGTCGCCGCGCGGCTGGCCGCGGGCCTCGACGAGGCCGGGCGCGTCGAGGCGGCCCGCGGGTACCTCGCCGACCGGCGGGGCTGGGTGCAGGTGGCGGTCGAGGGCGCGGCCGGGTTCCTCGGGATCGCCGAGGACCCGGTCCGGGCGGGGGACCGGCTGGTCGCGTTGCTGTCGACCGCCGCGCCCGGCGCGCCGGAGTGGCGGAACGCCGCCTCGCTGCTGGAGGACACCGCCGCCGTGCTGGCCGCCCCCGCGGTGGCCGGCGCCCTGCGCCTGATGGCCGCGGCGCTGCCCCGGGACGAGGTGCGGGAGACCGACCGGGAGGCGGAGTCCCTGGACTCCGTCGCGCACCCGGCGATCCGCCGCCGGCGCCGCAGCGTCGCCCGGGCCGACGACTGGGCCCACCGGCTGGGCCGCTACGACGACCTCCACTTCCGCGCCGCCGCCGAGGCGGCGGTGGCCCGGCACGGGGCGGCCGTCCTGCCGGCGGTCCCGCTGCCGTTCTGGGGGCGGGACATCGTGGTCGACGAGGTCGCCGCGCCCCTCCTGGTCCCCGTCCTCGGCCGCGACCTCACGCCCGAGGAGCGGAGCGTCCTGACCTGGGCGCTGCTCGGTGTGCCCGGGTCCCTCGAGACGCTCGACGCGGCGACCCTGGCGGCGGCTCTGCGCCGCACCCTCGCCGGCTGAGGACCCCTCCGCCGGGCGCCGGGCTTGACCCTGGACCCGGGTCACAGGCCTAGCGTCGGCCGCATGACAGCGACAGCCGTCCGCGGGCTCCGCGTCGCCGAGCTGGCGTCCGCGGCAGGGGTCCCGACGGACACCGTCCGCTACTACGAGCGCGTCGGCCTGCTGCCGGAGCCGGAGCGGACCGCGGCGGGCTACCGCAGCTACGACGCCGGCGCCGTCGACCGGCTGCACTTCATCCGCGGCGCCCAGCGCCTGGGCCTGCGGCTGTCCGACATCCGCGCCCTGCTGGCCGTGCGCGACACCGGGACGTGTCCCTGCGAGCCGGCCGAGCAGCTGCTGCGCCGGCGTCTCGACGAGGTCGACGCCGAGATCGCCCGCCTCGTGGCCCTCCGCGCGCAGATGCGGGCGATGGCCGACGCCCTGCCCTCGGCGCAGTGCCCGCCGCCCAGCCCCGGCACCTGGTGCCCGCCCGCGAGGGGAGGTGACGAACCGTGAGCGACCCGATCGAGGACGACTGCTGCGACGAGACCTGCGACTGCTGCTGACGGCGCGCGCCTGACGCGAGAGCGGCCGGGCCCGGGACCGGTGCGCTCTCCACAGCCGAGGGACCTCTCGTTCGTCGACAACTGTCTATCGACATTCGATGGATCATGCGCGAGAGTCGATGCATGTCACGCATGCACCGGGTGGTCGTGCCCCTGCGGGTCCTGCTCGTCGTCGTGTTCGCCGCGTTGGCCGCCGCCCAGGTCCGGGCCGTGCCGGAGCTCGTGCCGGACGTCGCAGACCCGTCGCTGGAGCAGACGGTCGTGGGCTGGGTCATGTGGACGGTCCTGGTCCTCGCGCTCGTGTGCGTCCAGGTCGTCATCGTCTGCACCTGGCAGCTGCTGACGCTGGTCACGGCCGACCGCATCTTCAGCGCGAGCTCCCAGCCGTGGGTGGACGCGATCGTCGGCGCGATGGCCGCCGGGTGGCTGATGCTCCTCGGCGCCTTCGTCTGCTCCTACTACTTCGTCGTCGACGAGGTCAGCGACGACCCCGTGCTCCCCGCGCTGCTGGTCGTGCTGCTGCTGGTCGGCGCCGTGGTCGGGCTGCTCGTGGTCGTCATGCGGGCGCTGCTGCGGCAGGCCACCGTCCTGCGCACCGACATGGAAGCGGTCATCTGATGCCCATCGTCGTGCGTCTCGACGTCGAGCTGGCCCGGCGGAAGATGAGCGTGGGCGAGTTCGCCGAGCGGGTGGGGCTCACCCCGGCGAACGTCGCGGTGCTCAAGAACGGGCGGGCCAAGGCGATCCGCTTCAGCACCCTCGAGGCCGTGTGCCGGGTGCTCGACTGCCAGCCCGGGGACATCCTCGAGTGGGTGCCCGACGGGCAGGAGGCCCCGCAGCCGGCGCACGAGGCCTCGCGGTGATCGAGGTCCGCGGCCTGACCAAGCGCTACGGCGACGTCCTCGCCGTCGACGACCTGAGCTTCGACGTCGTGCCCGGGACCGTGACCGGCTTCCTCGGCCCCAACGGGGCGGGCAAGTCGACGACGATGCGGATGGTCCTCGGCCTGGACCGCCCGACCGCGGGGACGGCGCTGGTCGGCGGACGGCGGTTCGCGGAGCTGACCGAGCCGCTGCGCGAGGTCGGCGCCCTGCTCGACCCCGGCGCCGTCCACCCCGGCCGCACCGGGCGCGACCACCTGCGCGTGGCGGCCCGGACCAACGGCATCCCGGCGCGCCGCGTGGACGAGGTGCTCGGGCAGGTCGGCCTGGAGCGCGCCGCGCGCCGCCGCATCCGCGCGTACTCGCTCGGCATGCGCCAGCGGCTGGGCATCGCGGCCGCGCTGCTCGGCGACCCCCGCGTGCTGCTGTTCGACGAGCCGGTCAACGGGCTGGACCTCGACGGCGTCCGCTGGATCCGCGGGCTGCTGCGCGGGCTCGCCGACGAGGGCCGCACCGTGCTGGTCTCCAGCCACCTGCTCGGCGAGGTGCAGGCGATCGCCGACCGGCTGGTCGTCATCGGCCGCGGCCGCCTCGTCGCCGACGTCACCACCGACGAGCTCCTGCGCGGGCCGGGCCGGCCCCGGGTCCGGGTCCGCAGCCCGCAGCCGGAGGAGCTGACGGCGCTGCTCCGGCGGCACGGCCTCTCCGCCGAGCCGGCCGGGGGAGCGGAGCTGCAGGTCGAGGGCGGCACCGCCGCGCAGGTGGGCGACCTCGCCGCGGCCGCCGCCATCCCGCTGCACCACCTGTCCGAGACGGCCGCCTCGCTGGAGGAGGCCTACCTCGCGCTCACCGGCGAGGCCGTCGAGCACCCCGGCCGGCCGGTCGCGGCGACGCCGGAGGGGGCCAGGTGACCGCGCCGTCGGTCCCCGGGGTGGGCACCGGGCGCCTGCTCGCCCGCACCGCCGCCGCCGAGTGGACCCGGCTGTGGACCGTCCGCGCCACCTGGTGGTGCCTGGCGGCCGCCGCCGTGACCACGGCCGGCATCGACGCCGTTGCCGGCGCGGAGGCGGCCGCGGACCCGCCGTCGGGGAGCGGCGCCTGGGCGGCGGTGGCCGTGCCGGTGCTGCCCGCGCAGTTCGCGCTGCTCACGCTGGTCCTCCTCGCGGTCACGTCCGACCACGCCACCGGCGGGATCGTCCCGACCCTGCAGTGGACGCCGCGCCGCGGGGTCCTCCTGGCGGCCCGCACCCTCGTGCCGGTCGCCGTCGCCACCGTCCTCGGGGTGGCGATCGCGCTGGCCGGCGCCATGGCGGCGTTCGCCGCGCCGCACCCGGAGATCACCCTGTCCTGGGACGACGGCCCGGGCGTGCTCGCCGACGTCGCCCTCGTGCTCGCCTCCGGCACCGCCCTCGCCGCCGGGCTCGGCTTCCTGCTGCGCAGCACGGCCAGCGCCCTCGTCGCCGCCTTCCTCCTGCTCCTGGTGCTGCCGCTGCTGCTCCCGGCGGTCGGCGCCGGCTGGTCGGCGGCGGTCGCCGAGGTGCTGCCCGGGTCGGGGGCGGCGTTCCTCCTGCTCGGCGGGGAGGGGCCGGGGATGACGCGGTCGTCGTCGGTCGCCGTGCTGCTCGCCTGGGCCGCCGGTGCGCTGCTGCTCGGCCTCCTGCGCCTCGTCCGCGCCGACGCCGACCGGTGAGCGCCCGCGACACCGCCGACGTGCTCGTCGTCGGCGCCGGGCTGGCCGGCCTGCACACCGCCACGTTGCTCGCCCGCCGCGGCCACGACGTGCTGCTGGCCGACCGGCGGCGGCGCCTGGACGGCGCGATCCGCACCACGGGCATCTTCGTCCGCAAGACGCTCGACGACTTCGCGCTGCCGCCGGACTGCCTCGGCCCGCCGATCCGGCGGGTGGTGCTGTACCCGCCGGACCGGCGCCGGCCGGTGGTCCTGGACAGCGACCGCGACGAGTACCGCGTGGGCGACATGGGCGCGCTCTACCCGGCCGCCGCCCGCGAGGCGGCCGACGCCGGCGTGCGGCTCGCGCTGGGGACCCGCTACGCCAGGCGCGCGGACGGCGGGTCCCTGCTGGCCGGCCCGGACGGGGTCGCGCGCGTGCGGGCGCGGTTCGTCGTCGGCGCGGACGGCGCCCGGTCCGCCGTCGCCCGCGACCTCGGCCTGGACCGCAACACGCACCTGCTGGTCGGCGCCGAGGAGGTGTTCCCGGTCGCGGACGGCGGGGGACCGCCGACCTTCCACTGCGTGCTCGACCCCTCGCTCGCCCCCGGCTACCTGGCCTGGGTGGTCGACGACGGCCGGCACGCCCACGTCGGCGTCGCCGGGTACGCCGCCCGCTTCCCGGACGGCCTGCGCGCGGCGCTGCGGCGGTTCGCGACGGGGGCGCCGGGCCTGCCCGCGGGCCGGCCGGGCGAGGTGGAGCGGCGCGGCGGGCCGATCCCCGTCGGCGGCCTGCTGCGCCGGATCGGCTGCGCGGACGGGCTGCTCGTGGGCGACGCCGCGGGCGCGGTCTCCCCGCTCACCGCCGGCGGCCTCGACCCGTGCCTGCGGCTGTCCCGGCACGCCGCCGACGTCCTCGACGACGCGCTGCGGACCGGCCGGGCCGACGCGCTGCGGCACTACGACGGCGCCGCGCTGCGCGCCGCGTTCCGCGGCCGGCTGCTGCTGCGCCGGGGACTCGCGGCGGTGCGCACCCCGGCGATGGCGGCGGCCGCCTTCCCGGTGCTGCGCACGGCGCCCGGGCGCGCCGCGGCACGCCGGGTGCTCTTCGGGGACCGCTCCTTCCCCGACCCCGCGCGACGTACCGTCTCCTGAGGCCGGTCGTCCCCGCCGCGGGCGTCCGGCGGCCGGGGGGACCGGCCACCGGACGACGAGGGGGAAGAGGACCGATGCGCCCGACGGGCGACCTGCTGGGCGGCCGCTACCGGCTGGACTCCGTCCTCGCCAGCGGCGGCATGGGACGGGTCTGGCGGGGGCACGACACGCTGCTCGACCGGCCGGTCGCGGTGAAGGTCCTGCGCAGCGAGTACACCGGCGACCCGTCCTTCCTGCAGCGCTTCCGTGCGGAGGCGCGGCACGCGGCGCAGCTGTCCGACCCGCACATCGCCGCGGTGCACGACTACGGCGAGACGGTCAGCCCGGACGGCGAGCCGCTGGCCTACCTCGTGATGGAGCTGGTGGCCGGGGAGCCGCTGTCGGCTGTTCTCGCCCGCGCCGGCCGGCTGGACGCGACGGAGACGCTGCGCATCGTGCGGCAGGCCGCCGCGGGGCTGGCCACGGCGCACGCCGCCGGCGTCGTCCACCGGGACGTCAAGCCGGGCAACGTGCTCGTCGTGCCGGACGGCGGGGTCAAGATCACCGACTTCGGGATCGCCCGGTCGGCGTCGAGCGTCCACATGACCCAGACCGGGCAGGTGATGGGGACCGCCCAGTACATCTCCCCAGAGCAGGTGCAGGGCGCCAAGGCCTCGCCCGCCAGCGACGTCTACGGCCTCGGCGTCGTCGCCCACCAGTGCCTCACGGGACGGGTGCCCTTCGACGCCGAGAGCCCGGTGCAGGTGCTCCTCATGCACGTCCAGCAACAGCCGCCGCCGCTGCCGGCCGACGTGCCGGCGGACGTCCGCGCGCTGGTCGAGCGGGCGATGGCCAAGGACCCAGACGCCCGCTTCCCCGACGGCGCCGCCCTGCGCGACGCCGTCGACGCGGTGCTCGCCGGCCGGCCGGCCCCGGGCGCGTCGTCGGCCACGCTCGTCCTCCCCGTCGCGGCCCCGCAGCAGACGACCGTCCTCCCGGCCGACGCGACGGCGCCCTCCGACGTCCCCGGGGAGGGGCCGCGGCGCCGCCGGCTGCTCGCCGGTGCGCTCGCGCTGCTCGTCCTCGCCGTCGTCGGGGTGGCGGTCGTCCTCGGCACCCGCGGGGACCCCTCCCCGTCCGCGGCGCCGTCGTCCTCCCCGTCCGCGTCGCAGCCCGTGACCTCGTCCTCGGCCCCGTCGCCGTCCGCCCCGACCACGACCCAGCCCGCGCCGCCCCCCACGGTCGACGTCGTGGCCGCCGCCCTGGTCGGGCGCCCCTTCCCCGACGTCCAGGCGGAGCTGGTCGCCCTGGGGCTCCAGGTGCAGCCGGGCACGGTCGTCACCGGCGACGTCCCGGAGGGGCAGGTGGTCGCCGTCGACCCCACCGGCCCGGTCGTCGTGGGGTCGGCGGTCACCGTCACCTACGCCACGCCGCCCCCGGTGCAGGACGAGGAGGACGAGGGCGGGGACGACGAGGGCAACGGGAACGGGAACGGCAAGGGCAACGGCAGGGGCCGCGGGAACGGCAACGGCGGCGGCGACTGACCGCCCGGGCCTCAGAGCACGGACAGGCCGTACATCTCCCCGAGCGGGTCGGCGATCAGCTCGATGCGGGCGCCGTCGGGGTCGCGGAAGTAGACCGAGACGCCGCTGTGCACCTCGTGCGGCACCCCGGCGTCGGTGAGCCGCCGCACCAGCTCGTGCCAGCGCTCGGGCTCGACGCTGATGGCCATGTGGTGCAGCCCGCCGAGCACCTCGGCGTAGGGGCCGACGTCCAGGCCGGGGAAGTCGAAGAACGCCAGCAGGTTGCCGTTGCCGATGTCGAAGAAGAAGTGCGAGGAGCCGGGGTAGTCGCGGTTCTCGACCAGCTCGGTCAGCGGGAAGCCGAGGACCTCCTGGTAGAAGCGCACGGTCCGCTCGACGTCGCTGCTGATCAGCGCGGTGTGGTGCAGGCCGCGGGCGGTCGACGGCGGGCGCTCGCCGGCCGGCTTCAGGTGCGCGGCGCGGATGCGGTCGCGCTCGGCCTCCAGGGCGCTCAGGTCGCGGGTCTCGGTCATCGGGGTCTCACCTCGGGTCGTCGGGGGTCGGGTGGTCGGCGGCCGGCGCCAGCCCGAACTGTGCCCTGCGGTCGGCGGGCACGAGGTCGAGGTAGTCCGGGTGCCGCCGGATGTGACCCCGGATGAACGGGCAGAACGGCAGGACCCGCGCACCCGCCTCGCGGGCGGCGTCGAGGGCGCCGCGCGCGAGCACGGAGCCGAGCCCGCGGCCCTCGAAGGCCGGATCGACGACGGTGTGGGTGAACGACAGCGCCGACGCCGTCCGCCGGTACTCGGCGTAGCCGGCGACCGCGCCGTCCACGAGGACCTCGAAGCGGCTGGCCGCCGTGTCGTCGACGACCACCGGTGCACTGTCGGTCACGGGTCTGTCGGTCACGGGTCTGTCGGTCACGGGTCTCCTCCGTTCGTCCCGGGGATGATCGCGCATCCCGGCCGGGCGCGGTCCCGGTCCGCCTGCGCCACCGCCGGGACGCGCCGGGGGTTGAGCCGAAACGGCGTCGTCGTGCGGTTTCGGCACATCCACACGCACGCGTGAGCGCGGAACGGTCGACATGTGGGCGGTTGGAGGAGCCGGTCACCGTCCGTGTCGGTGGCCTTCGCAACGATCCGACTACGCCGTGTCACGCGAGCGCCGCACCGGGGTCCGCGTCGCGCGCCGCGCCCCTACGTTTCTGCCACCCGCTCCGCCCTCACCCGGCGGGCGCGGCCGCCGTCGCGCTTCCCCCGCGGCGGCCCCATGGACGGGATGAACGGTGGAACCAGTGGCACTCCGCAGCAGTGAGATCAGGGTCGACGGCCAGGCACGCCTGGGCTGGTGGCTCGTCGTCGACGACGGGCAGGGACGCGACCGCCTCGTCGACGGTCCCTTCCCCGACCGGTCGGAGGCGGCCTGGGCCGCCTCGATGCACGCCGGCGACGCCCGGCCGGTCTACGGCGTCCTGCGGCCCGACGGCGGCCTGCACCGCCGCCCCTCCCCGCAGGAGCTGGCCTGGCTGGGCCACCTCGGCGACCAGCTCGACCGGCTGCCCGCGGACTGGGACGCCGAGCTGACCGACGAGGACCCGCTGGCCACCCTGGTCGTCGAGGTCACCGCCGCGCTGACCGAGGCCGGCCTGCCGCTGTGGGACGCCGCCGGTGACGGCGCCGCGCTCGGCGGGGCCTGCGTCAGCGCCGAGCCCGCCCTCGACGGCGTCGTCGTCGGCTGGCGGCAGCACGACCGGATGAGCGTCGAGCAGGTGCACGGCCTGGTCGCCGACATCTCGGTGCAGGCCGTCATGAACCGCGCGCTCGCCGACGTGCTCTGGCTGCGCGGCCTCGACGTCACGTCGCTCGGCGAGGAGGCCGGCGGACACGTCGTCCGCTACGCCGAGTAAGCGCCGCACGCGCCACACAGCACGCCCTCCCGGGACGCCGTCGACACCGACGGCGTCCCGGTGTCGTTCCCGGGTCCCGCCTCCCGCCGGACCCCCGTGGCAGGCTCCGGGCGACCCGGGACGGCGAGGACGGAGGCGGACGCGCCCCGGGCCGGGTCCACCGAGGGACCGCACGAGGAGCGGCACCGCGACGGGTCCCTGCGCGCCCGCGGGCACGTCGTCGGCGGGCGGCCCGTCGGCTGCGGGGAGTGGTTCCGCCTCGACGGGACGGAGCTGCCCTCCGGGTGGTCCGACCGCGGCCGCCCGACCGGCGAGTGACCACCCACGACAGCAGCGGCGCGCCCCGCGAGACGGCCACCCGGGGCTGACCGCGCCCGACACGCCGCCGGCCGGGATCACCGACCGGGCGCGGACGCCGTCCACGCGGGGGGACGCACCGCGAGTCGACAAGACGTCGTCGGTTGCCCACGGTCACCACCCCCGCGGACGGGCGCACACAACGATCACGTGACGCCGCCGCGGGAGCCGTGTCCAGCAGGGGTCCCGCGGGGCGCCCGGGCCCGATGCTCTCGGTGTCCCCGGCACTTCCCCGGCCGGGACGTCGTCCTGGAGGAACACCGTGAGCGCGCCCACCCTGCCGGCACCCCGCCGGACCTCCCCGTCCCCGCTACCGCCCGGGGACGGGCTCGGCATCGCCGACCTGCTCGACCTGCTCGGCCTCGAGTCCGACGCCGGCCTGCCCGCCGACGCCCCCGCCCTCGACGACCCCGCCCCCGACGCCCCCGCCCTCCCCGGCCCCGCCGTCCGCGTGCCGGTGGACCCGGTGGCGGTCGTGCGCGGCTGGGTGCGGCGGGCGGCCGACTGGGGCGCCGGTCCGCAGCGGTCCTGGTGCGCCTGGTGATGACCGCCGTCCTGCTCTGGCCGGTGGTCGCCGTCCTGGGGTTCCTCGCGACGGCCGGGCTGGTCGTCGCGCTCGGCCGCAGCTCGACGGCCCGCTACGAGTTCGAGCGCAACGCCGCGAGCCGGCGGGAGCCGCCGGCCGGCCCGCCCGCGCCGGTCGCGGCGGGCGGTGACGACACCGTCCCCGTCCTGCTCAAGGCGCCGGTGCCGGCCCTGCCGACCGGCGGCGGCGAGGCCGCCGCGGCCGGCGCCGTCGCGACGGCCACCCCGGCCCGCACCGCCGTGGGGCTGGCGACCCACCCCGCCGGGCGGCGCAGCGCCTCGGCCGGCGCGCCGACGGCGTGGTGGCTGGCCGACGGGACCGGGGACCGGCCCGTCGCGCTCGCCGGGCCGTTCGACGACCGGGTGGAGGCGGACTGGGCGGCCGTGGCCTGCGAGCTCGACGGCGCGGTCCGCACCGTGCACGGCGTGCTCCGCGAGGACGGCACCGTCGCCCGGCGCCCCTCGCCGCAGGACCGGGCGTGGCTGACCGAGCTCGGCACCCAGCTCGACCGGCTGCCCGAGGACTGGGACGAGCTGCTCACCGACGAGGACGCGCTGACCACGCTGGTCGTGGAGGTCGCCGCCGCACTGGTCGAGGCCGGCCTGTCGCTGCACGACTGCTCGGCCACCGACCCGGGGACCGCCGCCGCCGGCGGGGTGTGCCTGACGCCGGAGACCACCCACGGCGGGGTCCTGGTGAGCTGGCGCCAGCACGACCGGATGAGCGTGCAGCAGGTCCGCGGTGCCGCGCTGGACACGGCCGTGCAGCGGACCATGAACGCGCTGCTCGCCGACGTGCTCGCGCAGTTCGGCTTCGTCGTCGACCCGTTCGGGCCGGAGGGCTGCTCCCTGGTCACCGCGATCCGCACCCACCCCCTCGGGGACTGACCGGCGGGTGGCGGGTCGGGGCCGTGCGGGACCGTGCCGGGCCGGCGCCCGCCCCCGGCCCGTCGTCGCGGCGGGCGTGCCCGCCCCGCGCAGCGACGGCGCGCCGCGGGCGGTGCCGGCGTCCCGGCCCGGCGCGCGGCGCCGTTGACCGCGGGGTCGCCGCCGGGGAGCCTCGCTGTCACGATGCCCGCCGCCGCCCGCTCGCGCCGCCCGGCCGCCGGCGTCCTGCTGGTGGCGGGGGTGCTGGCGGGCGGCTGCACCTCCGTCGTCCCCGGTACGGCCTCCCCGACGGGGACGGCGACCACCGACGCCACCGACGGCGAGGTGCGGGTGCACCTGGCCGAGGACGGCGACCCGGCCGACCGGGTGGCCCGCAACGCGGTGGCCGACGTCCTCGCCTGGTGGGAGCGGACCTACCCGGAGGTGTTCGGCGGGCGGTTCGGGCCGATCGAGGGCGGCTTCTGGTCGGTCGACCCCGCCGAGACCGACCCCGCCGCCCTGCCCGACGGCGTCTGCTTCCCCGACGACGTCGACGACCTCGCCGACAACGCGTTCTACTGCGGCGACGACGACGTCGTCGTCTACGACCGGGCCTGGCTGGCCGACCTGGTCGGGGACTACGGGCCGTTCATCGTCGCCGAGATCATGGCGCACGAGATCAGCCACGCCGTCCAGGCGCAGGCCGGTCTCGACGACCCCTCGATCGTCGCGGAGACGCAGGCCGAGTGCTTCGCCGGCGCGTGGACCAAGTGGGTGGTCACCGGGCACTCCGAGCACTTCGCCGTGCGGCCCAAGGAGCTCGACCCGTACCTGCTCGGCTACCTGTACTTCGGTGACGCCGTCGGCACCCCGCCCGACGCCGAGGACGCGCACGGGTCGCTGTTCGACCAGCTGTCGGCCTTCCAGGAGGGCTACGCCGACGGTCCGGGGGCGTGCGCCGCCTTCGACGGGTCCCGCGTGTTCACCCAGGAGGAGGTCCTCCCGCGCCCGGGCGGGCGCGACCGGTCCTACCGCGCGGTGGTCGACGGCGCCGACGACGTGCTGGCCGGTTTCTGGCAGCAGGCCCTGACCCGCGGCTTCCCGGGCACCGGCCCGCTCGGCGGCCCGTTCGCCGCGCCCGAGGTCCGGGCCGCCGACGGCGCGGGCGCGGTGTGCACCGGCGAGGGCGCCGAGCTGGACCTGCAGTTCTGTCCCGGGGACGGCTCGGTCCGCTACGACGCCGCCGGCCTGCTCGAGCCGGCCTTCCACGAGGTCGGCGACTTCGCCGTGACGACGCTGCTCGGCCTGCCCTACGCGCTGGCCGTCCGCGAGCAGCGCGGGCTGTCCGTGGACGACCCGGAGGCGGTGACCAGCGCGGTGTGCGCCACCGGCTGGCTGGCCCGCGAGGCCCACCTCGGCGCGCTCGACGGCGCGCCGCTGGACCTCTCGCCCGGCGACGTCGACGAGGCGGCGGTGGTGCTGCTGCGGTACGCCACCGAGCCGACCGTCGTCCCGGAGTCGGGCCTGTCCGGCTTCGAGCTGGTCGACTCCTTCCGGCAGGGCTTCGTCGAGGGCGGCGACGCCTGCGGGCTCTAGGCGCCTGCTCTAGTCGGTGTCGAGGAAGTCCTCGACCACCGGCGCGAGCTCGTCGGCCTCGGTGACCAGCGCCAGGTGCCCGCCGCGGTACACGTGCAGCCGGGCGTCGGGGATCAGCCGCGCCATGATCCGGGCGTTGACCAGCGGGACGATCGGGTCGTCGTCACCGGCCACCACCAGCGTCGGCTGCCGCACCAGGGAGAGGAACGGCAGGCTGCTCCAGCCCGAGCTCGCGGCCAGCTGGTAGTAGTAGCCGCGCCGCGGGCCGGTGCGCTCGTGCGCGTGCAGCGCCCGGGCGGCCCGCTCGGGGTCGGTGCGCACCGACCCGCCGTAGATGGTCGGCGCGATCCGCCGGGCGTACTAGGCGTCGCGGTGCCGCCGCGGCGTGAGCATGTGCGAGAGCACCCGCGGCGAGGCGGGCACCATCAGCGCGCCGGTGCCGGTGGCCGCGAGCACCAGCCGGCGGCAGCGGCGGCGGTGCTGGACGGCGAAGTGCTGCGCCAGGCCGCCGCCCCAGGACAGCCCCAGGACGTCGACCGGCCCGTCGTGGCCCAGCCGGCGCAGCACCCCGGCCACCACCGGTGTCAGCGTGCCCAGCACGTAGGGGACGACCGGCCGCGGGGACCCGCCCACGCCCGGGACGTCGAACCGGATCACGGTGCGCCGCGGGTCGAGCGCGTCCACGAAGGGCTGCAGCACCTCGAGGCTCGCGCCGATGCCGTTCATGAGCAGCAGCGGCGGCGTCGTGCCGTCGCCGCGCCGCTCGGCCACCCGGAGGGTGCGGCCGAGGACGGTCAGCGTGCCGACGGACTCACTTCTCGAGGACATAGGTCCCAGGAGCGTCCCCCAGGACCGGCAGCTCCGCACTGCCGAGCGACTCCGGCGCGGGCACCTCGTCGCCCGACCGCTCGCCCAGCCAGGCCATGAAGTCCGGCCACCAGGAGCCCTTCTCCTTCGTCGCCCGGGACAGCCACTCCTCCGGGTCGGCGGGGGTGTCCGGTGCCACCTGGAACGTCGACTTCGGGTTCCCGGGCGGGTTGACCAGCGAGGCGATGTGGCCGTTGGTGGACAGCACGAACCGGCTCTCCCCGCCGAGCAGCTGGGTGGTGCGGTAGCAGGCCTGCCACGGGCACAGGTGGTCGGCGATCCCGGCGGTGACGTAGGCGTCGACGTCGACGGCGGACAGGTCCACCGGCGTGCCGAGCATCGTCGCCCTCCCCGGCTCGGTGAGGGCGTTGCCGACCGCGACCTCGATGAAGTCCCGGTGCAGCGCCGCGCTCATCCGGGTGGTGTCGGCGTTCCAGAAGAGGATGTCGAAGGCGGCCGGCGGCTTGCCCTGCAGGTAGTTGTTGACCCAGTAGTTCCACACCAGGTCGTTGGGGCGGAGCCAGGCGAAGACCTCGGCGAGCATGGCGCCGTCGAGGTAGCCCTTCCTCCGCGACTTCTCCGTCGCCTCCCGCACCGCCTCGGGGTCCATGAGCGCCGACACCGTGCCGGCCCGCGCCCAGTCGAGGACGGTGACGGCGAAGCTGGCGGCGGCGACCCGGTCCAGCCGGCCGGTGGCGGCCAGGTGTGCCAGCACCATCGCGGTGATGATCCCGCCGGAGCAGAACGCCTGGAGGGCCACGCGCTCGCTGCCGGTGACCCGTTGCGCGGCGTCCATCGCGTCCAGGACGGCCTGGCCGTAGGTGTCCAGCCCCCAGTCGGCGTGCCGCTCGTCGGGGTTGCGCCAGCTGATCATGAAGACCTGCTGGCCGGCGGCCACGTAGTGCTCCACGATGCTGCGGCCGGGCGCGAGGTCGGTGATGTAGTACTTGTTGATCGTCGGCGGCACCATCAGCAGCGGCACGGCGCGGACGGTCTCCGTCGTCGGGCGGTACTGGATCAGCTCGAACACGTCGGTCCGCAGGACGACGGCGCCCGGGGTGACCGCGAGGTCCTCGCCCACGGTGAAGGCGTCGGGCTCGACCATCGAGGGGACCCGCGGCGGGGACACCAGGTCCGAGACCATCCGGCGCAGCCCGCTCACCGCGTTGCGGCCGCCGGTGTCGATGACCGCCTTGAGCGCCAGCGGGTTGAGGAACGGGACGTTGGACGGCGCCAGCGCGTCGACGACGTTGGTCAGCGTGAACCGGATCCGCTCGTCGTCCTGCCAGTCCAGGTCGGCGTCCTCGACCAGGCGCGCGGCGGCCTGCGCGGCGGCGATGTGCGCCTGCATGGTCCGCCGGAGGAACGGGTTGCCGGTCCAGGCGGGGTCGGCGAAGCGGCGGTCCTTCGGCGAGGGGGCGACCTCCGAGCGGCCCACCGCGATCCGCCCGAGCTCGCGCACCAGGTCCCCGCCGGTGCGGACGACGGTCTCGGGCCGGCGCGCCAGCGACGCGCCGAACCGGGCGACGGTGCGGGCCGGCGGCACCATCCGCCGCAGCGGGCCGCGGGCGCCGTCGACCAGCACCATGTCCAGGCCGGTGACCGCCTCGGACGCCTCCGGGGAGGAGGGCTGGCCGCCGTCGGAGGCCGCGGCGGGCCGCGGGCGGCGCGGGGCGGACGGGCGCGGTGCGGTGGTGGTCATCCGGTGCTCCTCGGGTCTCGAGGCCTCCTGTGACCCCAGTCACTCAACCACAGGCGGCGCCGGGCGGCAGACCTCACCGCGGCCGGCCGACCACCAGCAGCACCACCGCCCCGACGAGCAGGCCCAGGCCGACGCCGCCGACGACGTCGAGCGGCAGGTGCGCCGCGGTCCACACCCGCGCCAGGCACACCAGCGCCGCCAGCACCACCCCGGCGATCCGCCCACGGCGGCCCAGCCACGGCCAGGCCACGGTCACCACGGCGGTCACGACGGCGGCGTGCCCGGACAGGAACCCGCGGCCCTGCGCGGCCGCCCCCCGGATGACGACCTCGTCGAGCAGCCCGCCGGGCCGGCCGCGCACGACGACGTCCTTGATCCCCTTCGCGGCCAGGTAGGTCCCGACGCCGGCGAGCAGCAGCCCCAGCGCGAGCCGCCACCGCCGCAGCGCGGCCGCGACCACGGCGGCCGCCGGCACGACGAGGAAGTTGCCCAGCTGCATGACCGGCCAGACCAGCACGAACGGCACGACGTCGACCCCGTTGACCGCCCGGAACACCGCCGCCTCCGCCGCGGGCACCGACGTCCGCTCGACCGGCAGCGCGGCGAGTCCGAGCAGCAGTGCACCGGCGGCGGCGAGGACCACCTCGCGTCCGCCGCGGGCGACCGGCGGGCGCGGGCGGGTGGCCGCCCGCCCGGTCACGCCGTCTCCGGCACCAGCTCCGTGCGCGGTGCGGAGTTCGGCTCCCGCCGCCACGAGCGGTTGCGCCGCCAGAACAGGTAGGTGCCGATGCCCAGGGGGATGGGCAGCACGTAGGTGAGCGCGCGGAAGACCAGCACCGCCGCGGCCACGAGTGCCCGGTCGCCGCCGGCCGCGGCCAGGCCGGTGATGAGTGCCAGCTCGATGACGCCCAGCCCGCCCGGGGTGAACGGGATGGCCGTGAGCAGCCGCGCGAAGGCGAACACCGTCAGCGCCTCCACGACGCTGACCTGCTCGGAGGTCACGCCCACCGCGCGCAACGCGATCATCAGGACGAGGAACAGCGACAGGTGGCTGACCAGGGTCGCGAGGGTCAGCCAGTGCCAGCGGGCGTGCAGCAGCAGAGCGGTGCGGTCGCGGAACTTCGTCGTCGCGTCGTCCCATCCCCGCACCGGAGGCCGGCCGAACGGCCGCAGGAGGGCCGAGGCCACCCGGCCCGCGCCCGTGCCGATCCGGGCCGCGCTCTCCCGGCTGCGCAGCAGCAGGCCGAGCAGGACCACGGCGGCGACCAGCCCGGCCACGCCGGCCAGCCCGGCGAGGAGCCGGCCGGTGGTGGGCGTGGAGGAGAAGGCCAGCAGCGACAGGGCGAGCACGGGCAGCGCCAGCTTGGCGAAGTTGTTCCAGAGCCCTGACAGCAGCAGGCTGACGGACGTCCGGGAGCGGGAGAAGCCCCAGGAGGAGTTCATCCCGTAGGTCAGCCCGAGGGAGATCGCCGCCCCGGCGATCACGGTGTTCGACACGGCGGTCGTGGTCAGCGTCGAGACCGTCGCCTCACGCAGCCGCAACCCCGGCATGGTCACGGCCATCACGAACTGGTAGGTGGCCAGGTTCCACAGCGTGGCGACCGCCAGCAGCGCCAGTTCGGTCCAGGACATGCCCTCCACCGCGGACCAGACGGCGGACAGGCTGGTGAACTGCGGCAGGAACCAGAAGAAGACCGCGGCGACCAGGGCGACGGAGAGCAGCGGTGGCAGCACCCGCCGCCACACGGGCTTCCGCTTCGGCGGCCGGCCGGGCGGGGCCTGCGGAGCAACGGCGGTCATGGCGGGTCCCCCTCGCCCTCGGGGCCGGCGGCGTCGGCGGGCGGGTCGAGCTGCAGCCGGCCGCCGCTCTCCTCGTGGACCTGGTCGGACAGCACCTCGCGGCTCACCACGCCCAGGCTCTGGGTGGCGAGCGCCAGGGGCTCCCCGCGGTTGTCGCCGGAGAGCGTGAACACGACGGTCAGGCAGCCGCCGGGGAAGACGTAGTAGCGGCGGCCCAGGTAGTCCGGGGTCACCCGGACGACCCGCTCGTAGCGTTCGAGCCCGTCCCGCTCGCTGGGGATCTCGGTGGCGCCCGTGGTGTCGCAGCCGTCGGTCAGCCGCACCTCGATGGCGTGGTAGCCGTCGCGGTCGGAGTTCAGCCAGAACCGCGCGGAGCCCGAGTGGGCGTCGAGGCCGGCGAAGGTCCAGCCCACCGGGATGCTCTCCACGCACGGCACCCAGGTCGCCGTCGGCACCGCCTGGGCCATGAGCACGACGCCGTGGGCGGCCCGGTCGTCGTCGCCGGTGCGGCAGGCGGGCAGCTCGCCGCTGACGGTGGGGGTGCCCGGCGCGCAACCCGCCGTCAGCAGGGCGGCCGCCAGCGCCGCCGCCGCGGCCGGGCGCCGGGTGGCGCTCACAGCGGGGACCCGAGCAGGTCGACGCCGATGGCGACGGTGAGGACGAGGGCGAGCGCGGTGACCAGGCACAGCCCGGCCCGGCGCCAGGTCCACCGCTGGATGCGCACCGGCGGGAGCCGGTAGGGCAGCAGCTCGAGGAAGTCCCGGTGCAGGTCGCGGCCCTGCGCCCGCAGCATCCGGCGCAGCTGCGAGGGCATGGTGAGCCCGCGGGTGGCGGCGAAGGCCTCGGCCAGCTCCTCGTCGGAGAACTGCAGGCGCGCCCGCTCGTAGACGGTCCGGGCGTCGGTGCGCAGCGCGAGGACCAGCAGCATGTTCGCCAGGTCCACGGCCTGCCGCCACGGGCTGGGGCGCACCTCGGCGAACGCCGAGTCGATGAGGAACAGCGTGCCGTCGCGCACCATCACGTTGGCCGGCTTGATGTCGCGGTGGGCCATGCCGATCTCCCACATCCGCCGCACCACGGCCAGCCCCTGGTCGATCAGCGCGTCGTCCACGACGACCTCGGGGTCGCCGATCTCCCGCGCGCCCTGGAGGAACTCGGCGACCAGCAGGTACTCCCGCTCCGGGGTGATCTCCACGATCCCCAGCGGGTGGGGCACGGGCAGGCCGGCGTCGGACAGCAGCCGCAGGACGTAGTCCTCGTACTGCACCAGCCGCCGCACGCTGTGGTACGGCTTCTCGTCCTCGAGCCGGCCGTAGAGCAGCGTGCGGCCGAGCTTGAACCAGCGGTCGGACCGCACGTGCGTGGCGGCGTACAGCTTGCCGAAGACGCAGCTCTCCTCCTGCTCGGCGGCGTCGGCGGCCTTGACGGTGATCCTCAGCGGCGTGGAGCCGCCCGACCCGGCCAGGCCGAAGGGCTCCACCGAGGTGGCCAGCAGCCCGAGCTGGTCCTGCAGCGCCCGGACGATCGCCTCGCCGCGCGCCCCGGAGACGTCCAGGTGCGCGGGGCTGCCCCGCCGGTAGACGACGGGGTACACCTCGTTGGGCGTCAGCAGCCGGAAGGCGGCCAGCGGGGCGGCGACGCCCAGGACGACGCCGGCGAGGACGTCGGTGGGGTGGTCCTGCGCGAGGTAGAGCCGCGAGGCCGCGGTCACCAGCAGCAGGCCCCACACCACCCACTTGCCGACGTCGCGGAGCCGCCCCGCGGGCACCAGCGAGTAGAGGGTGCTGACGAGGAAGGTGGCGAGCACGGTCATCGGCACCGACGGCATCGAGAAGCCCGACCAGGGGCCGAGGATCTCCACCTCGTAGGGGCGCGGGCGCTGCAGCGTGGCGGCCAGGGTCGCGGCGGTGTTCACCACGAGCAGGCCGACCCCGATCCAGACGAACAGGTGCCGCCAGCGGCGGAAGACCGCCAGCACGACGAGGTTGGCCAGCCACAGCAGGTGGATCGCCCGGCTGGTGCCGAGGACGCCGGCCACCTCGGCGACGTCGGTCAGGCCGGGGGAGCGGACGGACGCGATCGCCTGCAGCACCCGGGTGTCGACCAGGTCGACGAACGCCGTGCTCCCGGTGAGGAGGACGACGCCCCAGGTGACGACGACGACGCCGCTGAGCGCCAGCCACCACTTGCCCGACGCGTTGAGGTGCCGCGGCAGCGGCGGCGGCTCGCCGGAGGGGCGGCGTCGCCGGGGCTCGCGGTGGATGGGCGGCGGGTCCGGCCGCCGGACCTGCCCTCCGGCGGGCGCCTGCGCCGCGGGTGCCGTCACCGGTCCCCGCGGTGTCGGAGCCGGGACCGGTGCCTGGGGCACCGGGGGCCGGGCCGTGGCCGCCATGCCGCCCGATGCTGCCCCGGTTGCGCTCGCGGGACCATCGACCTTGGTCCCGAGCAGGGCTAGCGTGGCCGTCCCCGCGCCAGTCCGCCCGTGGGGCGCCGCCTCCTGCCCCGGGAGGGTCCGCGATGCGTCGTCGACCGCTCGCCGCCCTGCTCCTCGCCGCCCTGCTCCTCGCCACCGCCGTGCTGGGCGCCTGCAGCTCCCCGGCCGCGGACGCGGACCCGCCCGCCGACGGCGTCGTCCGGGTGGCGTCCTACGACTTCCCCGAGAACCAGACGCTCGCCGAGGTGTACGCCGAGGCGGTCCGCCGGGCCGGGTTCGAGGTGGCGGTGCAGCACGGCATCGGCACCCGCGAGGTGGTCTTCCCGGCGCTCGAGCAGGGCGTCGTCGACCTCGTCGTCGACTACCTGGGCACCGCGTCGGAGTTCCTGGAGGCCGGCGCGGGGACCGCGTCCCACGACCCCGCCGTCCTGCGGGACCGGTTGGCGGCCGCCGTCGCGCCGCGCGGGCTGACCGTCCTGGCCCCGGCCGAGGCCGAGGACCAGAACGGGTTCGTCGTGCTCACCGACACCGCCGCCCGGCACGGCGTGACGACGCTCAGCGAACTCGCCGCGATCGCGCCGCGGCTGGTGTTCGGCGGCCCGCCCGAGTGCAGCGAGCGGCGGTTCTGCCTGCCCGGGCTGCGCGAGGTCTACGGCATCGAGTTCGCCGAGGTGCGCAGCATGCCCTCGCGCGCGGCCACGGCGGAGGCGCTGCTCACCGGGCAGGTCGACGTCGGCATGCTGGAGACGACCGACGCCCGGCTGACCGACGCCTCGCTGCACCTGCTGCGCGACGACCGGGCGCTGCAGCCGCGGGAGAACGTGGTGCCGCTCGTGCGGACCGAGGTGGCCGCCGAGGGCGGCGAGCCGCTGCGCGCCGCGCTGGACGCGGTCAGCGCCCAGCTGACGACGATCGACCTGATCCGGCTCAACCGGTTCGTCGCCGTCGACGGGCTCACCCCCGCCGAGGCCGCCGCCCGCTGGTGGGACGGCCGCTAGACGGAGGACCTCACGTGATGGCGCTGGTGCCGGTGATCGCGCGGCCGACGATGAGGCTGTTGACCTCGCGGGTGCCCTCGTAGGAGTAGATCGCCTCGGCGTCGGCCACGAACCGGCCGACGTGGTTCTCCAGCAGGATCCCGTTGCCGCCCATGAGCTCCCGCGCCCAGCCGACGGTCTCCCGCATGCGCATCGTGCTGTAGCCCTTGGCCATCGAGGCGTGCTCGTCGCGCAGCATCCCGCAGTCCTGCAGCTGGGACGCCCGCGCGCACAGCGCCGCCGACGCGGTGATGTTGCCCAGCATCCGGAACAGCAGGTCCTGCACCAGCTGGAACGAGGTGATCGGCCGGCCGAACTGCTCGCGGCCCAGCGCGTAGCGCAGCGCGTGCTCGTAGGCGCCGCGCGAGCACCCGACCGCCGACCACGCCACGCTCACCCGCGTCGCCCGCAGGACGTTCGCGGTGTCGCGGAAGGAGTTGGCGTTCTGCAGCCGGTTCTCCTCCGGCACGCGGACGCCGTCGAGGGTGATGTGCGCGTTCTGCACCGCGCGCAGCGCGATCTTGTCCTCGAGGTCGACGGCGCTGAAGCCGGGCGCCGGCGTCTCGACGACGAAGCCGAGCACCCGGTCGGTGTCGACGTCGCGCGCCCAGACGACCACCAGGTCGGCGAAGCTGCCGTTGCCGATCCACTTCTTCTCCCCGTCGAGCACCCACTCGTCGCCGTCGCGGCGGGCGGTGGTCTGGATGCCGCGGGCGACGTCGGAGCCGTGCTCGGGCTCGGTGAGGCCGAAGGCGCCGATCCGCTCCATCCGCGCCATCGCCGGCAGCCAGCGCTCCTTCTGCTCCTCGGAGGCGCACAGGTGCAGGGTGCCCATGGCCAGGCCGCCGTGGACGCCCATGAAGGTGGCCACCGAGGGGTCCCCGCGGCCGAGCTCCATCGACACCATGCCGTCGAACAGCGACGAGCGGCCGGGGGAGCCGTACCCGGAGTACTGCGCCCCCGCGATGCCCAGCTCGGCCAGGCCCGGGATGAGCTCCCGGGGGAACTGCGCCCGGGTCCAGTACTGGTTGATCACCGGCTCGACCTGCTCGTCCATGAACGCGCGGACGCGCAGGAGGGTGGCCCGGTCCTCCTCGTCGAGGAGGGCCTCGAGCTCGTAGAAGTCCGACGTGACGGTGGGCCGGTCGGCCATGGCGCTGCCTCCTCCGGGTACCGGGACCCCGCTGTCCCGTGGGTCCGGCCTACCCCCGCCCCCGGACGGCAACCGGGGCGGGCGGCATGGCGGCGGGCCGATCGGGGCAGGACCGGCGGATCCGACCGCACACGTCCCGAGGAGGGCCCGTGCCCCGTTCCATCGCCGACCAGACCGAGGACGAGCTGGGAGGTCCCGGCAGCGTCCTGGTCCGTCAGCGGAAGGACCACGTCGAGCTCGACCGGCTGCTGCACGAGCTCGACGGCACCACCGGGCGCGCGCAGGAGGAGGTGCTGACCCGCATCGACCGGCTGGTGTTCAGCCACGCCTTCGCCGAGGAGACCGTGCTCTGGCCGGTGATCCGCCGGGTGCTGCCCGACGGTGACGAGCTCACCCGGCGGGTCGAGATCGAGCACCAGGAGGTCAACGAGCTGGTCGCGGCGCTCGAGGAGGGCGGCCCCGACTCCCCGGAGCGGCCGACCCGGCTCGCCCGGCTGGTCGAGGTGCTGCGCGAGGACGTCCGCGACGAGGAGGACGTGGTGTTCCCCCGGCTGCAGGAACGGCTCGACCCCGCCGAGCTGCGCCGGCTGGGCCGCCGGTGGGACCTGATGCGCCGGATCTCGCCCACCCGCGCGCACCCGACGGTGTCCCGCCGCCCGCCGGGCAACGCGCTGTCGGGCCTGCCGCTGTCGCTGCTGGACCGCAGCCGCGACGTCGTCGACACCCTGGTCCGGCGGGCGCCCGCCCCGCTGGCCCCGGCCGGTCAGGCGGTCAGCCGGGGGCTGGCCGCGGTGGCCGCCGCGATCGAGCGCACCCCGCCGGCCCGCCGCGGCGACGGCCCGCCCACCGCACGCTGAGCACACGACGAGGGCCCCCTCCCGGTCCCGGGAGGGGGCCCTGTGGTCGGCCTCCCTGCAGGGGCCCGCCGCGAGCGGAGCGGGTGGCGGGGGCAGGGAGGTCCTTCCTCAGTGGGTGTTGCGGGGCTTGGGCTCGGCGCGGGCGTCGAGCTGGATCTCCTTGTCCGCCCCGGGGACGCCCTCCTTGAGCTCGGTCGTCCGCTCCTTCTCGGCGTCGAACTCGATGCCGAACAGCAGGGCCAGGTTGATCAGCCAGAACCAGATCAGGAAGACGATGACGCCGGCCAGCGCGCCGTAGGTCTTGTTGTAGCTGCCGAAGTTGGCCACGTAGAAGGCGAAGGCGGCCGAGGCCAGGACCGCGACGAGGATGGCCACGCCGGCACCGGGGCTGATGAACCGGAAGCCGCGCAGCTTGACGTTCGGCGTGGAGTAGTAGAGGACGGCGATCATCAGCGCCAGGACCACCAGGATCACGGGCCACTTGACGACGTTCCACACGGTGAGCGCGGTGTCGCCCAGGCCGATGGCCGAGCCGACGGCCTCGACGACCGGGCCGCTGAGGACCAGCATCGCCACGATGACGGCGGCGAACAGGATGCCGATCAGGGTGATCAGCAGCTGCAGCGGCTTGAGCTTCCAGATCTTGCGGCCCTCGGGCGTCTCGTAGACGACGTTGGACGCGCGGGTGAAGGCGCCCACGTAGCCCGACGCCGACCAGATCGCGAGGGCGAGACCGATGACGAGACCGAAGCCGGCGGTGCTCTGGTTGCCGGCGACCTGCTCGATGACCGGGCCCATCGTGTCCGCGGCGCTGGCGGGGACGACGGTGGTCAGCGCGTCGGTGAGCTGCTGGGGGGTCGTCAGCAGGCCCACGATCGACGTGAGCGCGATCAGCGCCGGGAAGAGCGCGAGGACGCCGTAGTAGGTCAGCGACGCCGCCCAGTCGGTGAGGTTGTCCTCGCTGAACTCCTTGACGGTCCGCTTGACCGTGCCGAAGAAGGTCGGCGTGGTGTCCGTCCCGCGCGGCGCGTTGTCGAAGCGGGTGGAGTTGACCTTGTCGTCGTGCGGCGCGGGGTCACCGGCGGTGTTGCCGGAGAAGCGTGCCGGCTTCGCCGTGTCGGTGCTCGCGGCGCGGGAGCCGTGCGGGCGGGCCATGGTCGTCCTCCGGATCTGGGCGGGTGGATCGGACCGTGGGTTCCCCGGACGGGACGCTTCCATGCGCGCGGTGATCATCCCGGCGCGTCGCGGGGTGTCAGCGGATGCCGGAGACGGGGGACCACTCGCCGGCGGCGGCGGTCGCCCGCTCGACGTCGTGGAGGTCGTCGGGGTCCGGCGGCCCGCTGCGCCGGGCCTGCACCATCCCGGCCAGGCTGACCAGGGCCACCGCGGCCGCCGCGCCGGCGCCCAGCAGGGCCACCGTGGTGAACCCGGAGGCCCGGGGCAGGCCGGTGGCCGGGTCGAGGGTGGCGCCGAGCAGCGCCACGGTGAGCGTGCTGCCCACCGCCTGCCCGAGCGAGCGGGCGATCGAGTTGACGGCGTTCGCGACGCCGGTCTCGCCGCGCCGCACCGCCTGCACCACGAGGGTCGGCAGCGCCGCGTAGGCGACGGTCACCCAGGCCTGCGACAGCAGCCCCGCGGCGACGACCAGCGCCGGCTCGGACCGGCCCAGGGCGAACACGACGAACCCGGCGACGCCGGCGACCGCCCCGGTGAGCAGGGTGGGCAGCGCCCCGATCCGGTCGACGACCTTGCCGGCCAGCGGCGCCAGCAGGATGCCGACCACGCCGCCGGGCAGCAGGTAGACGACGGCGGCCTCGAGCACCGGCGCGCCGAACCCGTAGCCGGCCACCTCGGGCGGCGTCTGCACGTACTGCATGACGACGAGGAAGGAGACGAACAGCCCGATGCCGGTGGTGAGGCCGGCGAGGTTGGGCACCAGCATCCGCGGGTCGGTGAGCAGCGCCGGGCGCACCAGCGGCTGGGCGCGGCGACGCTGCAGCAATACCCAGCCGGCGAGGACGGCCAGCGCGCCGGCCGCGCAGCCGAGCGTCGGCGGGGAGGTCCACCCCCAGGTGTTGCCCTGCGACACCGGCAGGAGCAGGAGCACCAGCCCGACGCCGAGGACGACGGCGCCGAGCCAGTCGACCCGCCCGCTCGCCGTCGCGGTGCGGCGGGGGAGCAGGACGGCACCGAGCACCAGGGACAGCAGCGTGACGCCCAGGCCGATCCAGAACGGCCGGTGGTAGTCCCCGCCGTCGCCGGTGAGCAGGCCCGCGGCGACCAGGCCGACGACGCCGCCGACGCCGAGGGTGCTGCTGACGACCGACATCGCCACGCTCAGCCGCTCCGGCGGGAGCTCGCGGCGCAGCACGCTGATCGACAGCGGGAACAGCCCGTAGGAGGAGCCCTGCAGGACCCGCGCCACCAGCAGCAGCGGCAGCGAGCGGGTGACGACCGCCAGCAGGGTGCCGAGCGCGACCGCGACCAGGATGCCGAGGATGACCGGCCGCTCGCCGCGGGTGTCGCCGAGCCGGCCGAGCACCGGGGTGAGGACCGCGGCGGCCAGCAGGTTGGCGGTGAGCACCCAGCCGGCCGCGGCCGGCGAGACGCCGAGCTGCTCGCCGATCGGGCCGAGCACCGGGACCACGAGGCTCTGCAGCAGCGAGAGGGTCGTGACGCCGAGTGAGAGGGTCAGGACGAGCAGCGCCGGCCGCGTCCGGGTGGGCGGGGTCCCGGTGCCGGAGGGGGAGACCTCGGCACCTGCGGACACGCCTCGATGACACCACGCGCCGGTCCGAGGGGCGCACCGGGCCGGGACGGCCCCGACGGGTGAAGTCGGTCACAGCCTGTCAGGTGAACAGTGCGTAGCGACGATTGAGAGGGCGGTTCGCTGGGGACACAGTCCCCAGAGACGAGCCGCCGGGCCCGCCGCCCGGCCGGCGTCACGAGACGAGCAAGGGGACGTTCGAGATGCTTCTGTGGCCTGCAGTCACCCTGGTCGGGTTCCTGGTCCTGACCGCCCTGGTGATCGCGATGGGCACCTCGACCACGGCACGGTACGAGCGCGAGCAGCGGGCGGCCGCCCGCCGCGAGACCGCCCAGGCCGGTGCCACCGTCGAGGCGGTGGGGATGGCCCGGGCGGCCTAGTCGGAGGACCCCCTCGCCCCCCGCGACCCGCGAGCTCGCGGCGGGACCCCACGAGGGGGGCCGCCCCGGACGACCCGCGCCCCGCCGCTCCTCCCGGAGCCGCGGGGCGCGAGTGCGTCCAGAGGTGGGAGTGCGTCTAGAGGTGGGCATCGGGGGTGTCGAGCACCGTCCGGTCCAGGGACTCCAGCAGGTCCAGCCAGGTGTGCACCCTCGGCAGCTCCCAGTGCTGGAAGTACCGCGCCGCGGCGCGCTTGCCCTCGTGGAAGTCGCCGGTCTCGTCGCGCGTGGCCAGCGCCTGCTCCAGCCACAGCCAGCCGACGACGGTGTGCCCGGCCGCGTCGAGGTAGGCGCTGGCGTTGGCCAGGGCCAGCGCCGGGTCGCCGGTGCCCCACAGGGTGCCGGTCACCGCGACGAGCCGGGCGACGGCGGCGTCGACGTCCGCGGCCAGGTCGGCGAACGGCGTCCCGGCCGCCCGCGCCGTCGTCGCCGCGATCGTCTCGGCCAGCAGCCGCAGCCCGGCGCCGCCGTGCATCGTCACCTTGCGGCCGAGCAGGTCCAGGGCCTGGATGCCGTTGGTGCCCTCGTGGATCGGGTTGAGCCGGTTGTCCCGGTAGAACTGCTCGACCGGGTAGTCGCGGGTGTAGCCGTAGCCGCCGTGCACCTGGATGGCCAGGTCGTCGGCGACCGGCCCCCACTGCGAGGGCCACGCCTTGGCGATCGGCGTCAGGGTGTCGAGCAGCAGGTGGGCGCGGCTGCGGTCGTCCTCGGTCTCGCCGGTCTTCTCCTCGTCGACCAGGCGGGCGCAGTACAGCCCCAGCGCCAGGCCGCCCTGCGCGTAGCTCTTGGCGGCCAGCAGCATCCGGCGGACGTCGGGGTGGTCGACCAGCCGGACCATCGGCGACGACGGGTCCTTGCTGCTCGCGGAGCGGCCCTGGGTGCGGGTGCGGGCGTACTCCAGCGCGTGCAGGTAACCGGTGTAGCCGAGGACGGTCGCGCCCATCCCGACGCCGATCCGCGCCTCGTTCATCATGTGGAACATGTAGGAGAGCCCCTTGTGGGGCTCTCCTACGAGGTACCCGACGGCGCCGGCCCGGCCGCCCGGGGTGTGCACGCCCTCGCCGAAGTTGAGCAGCGTGTTCGTCGTCCCGCGGTAGCCCATCTTGTGGTTGAGCCCGGCCAGGACGACGTCGTTGCGCTCGCCGAGCGACCCGTCCTCCTCCACCAGCACCTTGGGCACGATGAACAGCGAGATGCCCTTCACGCCGGCCGGGCCGCCGGGGATCTTGGCCAGCACCAGGTGGACGATGTTCTCGGTCAGCTCGTGGTCGCCGGCCGAGATCCACATCTTGTTGCCGGTGAGCCGGTAGGTGCCGTCGTCCTGGGGCTCGGCGCGGGTGGTGATGTCGGCCAGCGAGGACCCGGCCTGCGGCTCGGACAGCGCCATCGTGCCGAACCAGCGGCCCTCGAGCATCGGCCGGACGAAGCGGTCCTTCTGCTCCTGCGAGCCGTGCGCGAGCAGCAGCCGGGCGTTGCCCATGGTCAGGAACGGGTAGCTCGAGGTCCCGACGTTGGCCGCCTTGAACCAGGCGAACGCCGCCTGCCCGACGGTCTGCGGCAGCTGCATGCCGCCGTACTCCTCGTCGAAGGTCCCGGCCATGATCCCGGACTCGCGGAACACCGCGAGCGCCTTCGCGACCTCGGGGATCATCTCCACCCTGCCGTCGACGAACCGCGGCTCGTTCTCGTCGGCCTTCCGGTTGTGCGGCGCGAAGTGCTCGGTGGCGATCTGCTCGGCGAGCTCCATCACCGCGTCGAACGTCTCGCGCGAGTGCTCGGCGAACCGGGGCCGCTTGGTGAGCGTCTCGACCTCCAGCCACTCGTGCAGGAGGAACTCCAGGTCGCGGCGGGACAGGATGAGCGAGGACACGACGGCCTCCACGGACGACGGCGGCGGGAGAGCCGGGCGCGCGGCCCGACCGGCCCACGATAGGCCGGACGCCGGGCCGGGTAGCGAGCGCCGCATGGACCTGAACCAGCTGATCGGCCGGGCCACCGGCCTGGCGAGCGGGGCCGGCGCCACGCTGCTGAGGCGGTTGCAGCACGTGCGCGTGCCCGGGGCCGGCCAGGCCTCCGCCACCGACGACCCGGAGGTCGCCGCCCGGCGGTGGCGGGCGGTCACCGTGCTGCGGGAGCCGGGGGAGGTGTCGGCCGCGCTGCCCGCGCCGCTGGCCGCGCTCGGCGACCGCGTCGAGGTGCGCACGACGCCCGCGCCGGGCGACCGCGGCACCGAGCTGGCGGCACGCTTCCGCGGCACGCCCACCGAGGACGAGGTGGGCGAGCTGCGCGCCGCGCTGCGCGAGTCGAAGGCGCTGCTGGAGGTCGGCGAGGTGCTGCGGATGGAGCCCCAGCCGCACGGGAGGCGCGCGGCCACCCCGCAGGGCGCCGCGCTCGAGGGCGCCGCGCAGGCCGCGCCGAAGGAGGGCGTGCTGTGAGGGCCGCGACCTGGACCGGCGTCAACGAGGTCTCGGTGGAGACCGTCCCCGACCCGACGATCCTCAACGACCGCGACGTCGTCCTGCGGGTCACCCGGACGACGACGTGCGGCTCGGACCTGCACCTGCTCGGCGGCTACATCCCCGCGATGCGCGTGGGCGACGTGCTCGGCCACGAGTTCATGGGCGAGGTCGTCGAGGTCGGCCCGGGCGTGCGCGACCGCCGCGTCGGCGACCGCGTCGTCGTCAACTCCTTCATCGCCTGCGGCAACTGCTGGTACTGCCGGCAGGAGCTGTACTCCCTGTGCGACAACGGCAACCCGAACCCCGGCATCACCGAGGGGTTGTGGGGCCAGAGCCCGGGCGGCTGCTTCGGCTACTCGCACGCGATGGGCGGCTTCGCCGGATCGCACGCCGAGTACGTCCGGGTGCCCTACGCCGACGTCGGCACCTTCCTCGTGCCCGAGGGGGTCGGCGACGACCGCGCACTGTTCGCCTCCGACGCCGTCTCCACCGGGTGGATGGGCGCGGACCTGGCCGGGACGAAGCCCGGCGACACGGTGGCGGTCTGGGGCGCCGGCGGGGTGGGGCAGATGGCCGCCCGCGCGGCGATGCTGCTCGGCGCCGAACAGGTGGTCGTGATCGACCGGCTGCCCGAGCGGCTGGAGCAGGTGCGGCGGCACGTGGGCGCCGAGGTGGTCGACTACTCCACCACCGACGTCATGGCGGAGCTGCGTGAGCGCACCGGCGGCCGCGGTCCCGACGTCTGCATCGAGGCCGTCGGCATGGAGGCGCACAGCACCGGCGTGCAGGGCGCCTACGACCAGCTCAAGCAGCAGCTGCGGCTGCAGACCGACCGGCCGTCGGCCGTCCGCGAGGCGATCATGGCCTGCCGCAAGGGCGGGAGCGTCTTCGTGCTCGGCGTCTTCGCGGGGCCGGTGGACAAGTTCCCGCTGGGTGCGGCGATGAACAAGGGCCTGACGCTGCGCGGGGCGCAGGTCCACGGCCAGCGCTACATGCCGCGGATCCTCGAGCACATGGCCCGCGGCGAGCTCACCACCGAGCACCTGGCCACCCACGTGATGCCGCTGGAGGACGCCCCGCGCGGCTACCGCATGTTCAAGGACAAGGAGGACGGCTGCGTCCGGGCGGTCTTCCTGCCGAACGGCTGAGGCGCTCCTGCCGGGGCGACCACCGGGTGCGTGCACGGGACACGTGCCGGCACGCCGGCCGGCCGTGCACGCGTCCGGTGGTCGACGGCCCGGAGACGGGGGGGGGGGGGGGCCCCCCCCGGCCGCGGGGGGGGGCGGCGCCCGGCGCGCCCCCCCCGGCGGCGGGGCGCGCGCCGGCCCCCGCCGCCGCGCGCGCCCCCCCGG
>NZ_JBJGZC010000015.1:0-130122 GCF_054050315.1 Geodermatophilus sp. SYSU D00867
GGCGGGCATTAGCGTGGGACACGAGACCTCCGGGTCGTCGGTGAGGCGTCAGCACCCACACCCTCACCCGGAGGTCTCCTCGCTGTCTCAGCCCGCTAGGCCGTCAACAACGCTCGTGGTCACTACACCTAGCCGGGCAGCAGCTCGTCGATGCGGCGGGCGAGCTCGAGGTCGAGCGCGCTCACCCCGTCCTCGGAGTGGCTGACGAGGGTGAGGTGCAGCGTCCGCCAGCGCAGGTCGACGTCGGGGTGGTGGTCCATCTCCTCGGCGACGTCGGCGATGGCGACGATCGCCTCCACCGCGGCGCGGAACGAGGACAGCTGCACGGTCCGGTGCAGGCCGGTGACGTCACCGGACCACAGCGGCAGCGCGCGCAGCCCGGCCGCGACCTCGTCGGGGGACAGGCGCGGCGGCCGGGGCACGTCGGGATGCTCCTACAGGTGCAGGCCGCACTCGGTCTTGCCGCGGCCGGCCCAGCGCCCGGCACGCGGGTCCTCGCCCGGAGCGACCGGGCGGGTGCACGGCGCGCAGCCGATCGAGGCGTACCCGATCTCCTGCAGCGGGTTGACCGGCACCTGGTGCTCGGCGATGTAGGCGTCGACGTCGTCCTGCGTCCAGGCGGCCAGCGGGTTGACCTTCACCATGCCCCGCTTGGCGTCCCAGTCGACGACCCTCGTGCCCGCGCGGGTGGCGGCCTCGTCGCGGCGGACGCCCGAGCCCCACGCGGCGTAGCCGGCCAGCGCGGTGGCCAGCGGCTGCACCTTGCGCAGCGAGCAGCACAGGTCCGGGTCGCGGTCGTGCAGCGCCGGGCCGTGCTCGGCGTCCTGCTCGGCCACCGTCCGCGGCGGCGTCACGTTCACGAGCGTGATGGGCAGGACGCTGCTGATCCAGTCCCGCGTGCCGATCGTCTCGGCGAAGTGGTAGCCGGTGTCGAGGAAGACCACGTTGACCCCCGGCACCGCCCGGGAGGCCAGGTGCGCGAGGAGCCCGTCGGCCATCGACGAGGTGACGGCGAAGTCGTCGCCGAAGGTCTCCCCGGCCCAGCGCAGCACGGCGAGGGCCTGCTCGACGGGGTCGGCGATGCCCTCGAAGCGGGCGTCGGCCTCGGCGGCGAGCTCCGGCGTGGGCCGGACGGCGGTCGTCATGCCTGCACTCCTGTCCCGGTGAGCCGGACGGTGAAGGTCCGCAGGCACGCGGCGCAGTGCCACTCGCCCCCGTCCCCGTGCGGGGTCAGCTCCTCGTCCCCGCAGTACGGGCAGTGGAACACGGGCAGCTGGCGCTGCCTTCCCGACGGGGACGGCTCCTCCTCGCTCACAGCAGCCAGGCCTCCTCGGCGCGGGCCACGTAGGCGGCGAACCGCTCGCCGGGCTCGCGCCGCTCCAGGTAGCCGCGCAGCACCCGCTCGCAGTAGTCCGCCGTCTCGGCCTTGGTCACCTTGTGGCCGCGGAACTTGCGGCCGAAGGCGGCGTCGACGCCGAGGTGGCCGCCCAGGTGCACCTGGAAGCCCTCGACCATCTCGCCGTTCCCGTCGCGGACCATCGAGCCCTTGAACCCGATGTCGGCGGTCTGGAAGCGGGCGCAGCTGTTCGGGCAGCCGTTGACGTTGATGCCGATCGGCTCGTCGAAGCCGGGCAGCCGCTTCTCCAGCTCGGCGTAGAGGTCCTGGGCGTGCTGCTTGGTCTCGACGATGGCGAGCTTGCAGAACTCCAGGCCGGTGCAGGCCATGGTGCCGCGGCGGAAGGCGCTCGGGCGCACCAGCAGGTCGTGCTCGGCGAGCGCGGCGACGAGGTCCTCCACGTGCTCGTCCGGCACGTCCAGGACGACCATCTTCTGCTGGGTCGTCGTCCGGATGCGGCCCGCGCCGTACTCGTCGGCGAGGTCGGCGATCCGGGTGAGCACCGTCCCGCTGATCCGGCCGGTGCGCAGCGCGAAGCCGACGGCGTTGCGGCCGTCCTTCTGCCGCGCGACGCCGACGTGGTCGCGGGACTCGTTCTTCGGCGGCGCGGCCGCGGGGCCGTCGGGCAGCGCGCGGTGCAGGTACTCGTCCTGCAGCACCTGCCGGAACCTCTCGGGACCCCAGTCGGCCATCAGGAACTTGATCCGGGCCCGGTTGCGCTGCCGGCGGTAGCCGTAGTCGCGGAAGACCGAGGTGCAGGCCGCCCACACCTCGGTCACCTCCTCGGGTCGCACGAACACGCCGACGCGCTGGGCGAACATCGGGTTGGTCGACAGGCCGCCGCCGACCCACAGGTCGTAGCCGGGCTCGCCGTCGGGACCGACGACGCCGACGAAGGACACGTCGTCGATCTCGGGCTCGGTGCAGTGGTCGACGCAGCCGGACATCGACGTCTTCCACTTGCGCGGCAGGTTGCTGAACGCGGGGTCGCCCACGTACCGGGCGACCGTCTGGGCCATGACGTCGGTGGCGTCGACGACCTCGTCCTCCAGGACGCCGGCCAGCGGGCAGTTGAGCATGCCGCGCGGGGTGTCGCCGCAGGCCTCGGTCGTGGTCATGCCGACGGCCTCGAGCCGGTCCCAGATCTCGGGGACGTCCTCGATGCGGATCCAGTGGTACTGGATGTTCTGCCGGTCGGTGACGTCGGCGACGTCCCGGCCGAACTCGGTGCTGATGGCGCCGAGGGTGCGCAGCTGCTCGCTGGTCAGCGCCCCGCCGTCGGTGCGCACCCGCATCATGAAGTAGGAGTCCTCGAGCTCCTCGGGCTCCAGCACGGCGGTCTTGCCGCCGGGGATGCCCGGGGCCCGCTGGGTGTAGAGGCCCATCCACCGCATCCGGCCGCGCAGGTCGCCGGGGTCGATGCCGTCGAAGCCGGTCCGCGAGTAGATGTCGAGGATCCGCTGACGGACCTCGAGCCCGTCGGAGTCCTTCTTCATCCGCTCGTTGGGGTTCAGCGGCTCCCGGTAGCCCAGCGCCCACTGACCCTGGCCACGCTGGGGCCGGTTGCTCGGACGGGGAGGTGCGGACACGGTGCACTTCTTCCTGCGCCGTCCGCGCCGGTCTGCACCCGCGCGGAGGGCGCTGCCAGGTCGGGGTCGCGGCTGCGGGCCGCGGGGGAGGACTCGTGGTCAGCGCGGGGCGCGACAGACGGCGCTGCTGACGAGGGCGAGGTCGACGTGCAGACGCGCGACGAGGAGGCTGCCGCGGTCCGTCACGCCACCCATGGTCGCACACGTCCGGCTCCGGCCGGTGTGAGCTCGGGAGGCGGCGTCCGCAGGGGGCGTCGTCAGGGGGTCTCGTCGCCGAACGAGCGCCAGGCGCTCTCGACGGCGGCGAGCTCCGCCACGTACCCGGGCAGCTTCCCGGCGACGACGTCGGCGAGGGTGACCTCCTCCAGCACCCGCCGGTAGGCGGCGCGGGCGGCGACCCACACGCTGGCCAGCTCCTCGGCGGCGCCGGGGTAGCTGACGTCCTCGGGCCGCTGCCCGTGCACCTCCGCGAGGAAGCCCTGCTCCACCCGCATGACCCGGGCGATGGAGATCTCCGACGGCGGCAGCGCCAGCCGGTACCCGCCCTCGCGGCCCCGCTGGCTGGTGACCAGCCGGGCGTGCTGGAGGTCGCCGAGGATCCCCTGCAGGAAGCGCGAGGGGAGGCCCTGGTTGGTCGCGATCCGGTCGCAGGTCATGGCGCCCGGCGCCGCGGCGGCCAGCTCGAGGGCCGCGCGGACGGCGTAGTCGACCCGGGCGGTGATGCGCACGGTGCTCCCTCCTGCGGGCCGGCTGCCGGGTCCCGCGGGCCCATCCTGCCCGGTCTGCGAGGGTGACGGCGTGTACCGGCTGCGCTTCACCACGGTCGTGGCGGCGCCGCTGACCGTCGCCTTCGACGTCGCCCGGGCCCTCGGCCGCCCCTGGCCGTTCCCGCTGGAGGAGGTCGAGTCGGTCCGCCCGGTGCGCGACCTGTACGCCGCGGGGCCGGGGCGGGGGTGGCGCAGCCTCACCCACGAGCGCCGGTTCACCGCGACCGGCGCCGGCACCGTCGTCGACGAGCAGGTCGACTGGGACACCGGCCTGCCCGGGGCGCTCGGCGGCCTGGTCGACCAGACCGTCCTGCGCCGGCGGGTGCTGCGGGCGATGCGCCGGCACCTGGACGGCTACGCCGCCGCGGCCGCGCTGCGCGCCCTCGACGTCGTCCAGGTGGTGGGCGCGGCCGTCGTCCGCGGGGACCGGGTGCTGGTCGCCCAGCGCGGGTCGGGGCCGCTCGCGGGGCTGTGGGAGTTCCCCGGCGGCAAGGTGGAGCCGGGGGAGGACGACGTCGCGGCGCTGGTGCGCGAGTGCGCCGAGGAGATGGGGGTCCTCGTGGCGCCCCAGGCGTTCCTCGGCGAGGTGCCGCTGGACGGCCGGGTGGCCGGCGGGGCGCCCGGCGCCTCGACGCTGCGGGTCTGGTGGGCCCGGCTGGCCTCCGGCGAGCCGGTCGCGCACGAGCACCGCGAGCTGCGCTGGGTGGGCGCCGGCGACCTCGACGGCCTGGACTGGATCGCCGCCGACCGTCCCCTGCTGCCCGCGGTCCGGGACCTGCTCGGCCGCCTCTGAACGCACCAGGGGCGCCGTCCCGTGCGGAACGGCGCCCCTGGTGCAGTCGTCCGGGCTCAGCCCTTGAAGACGTCCTTGACCTTCTCGCCGGCCTGCTTGAGGTTGCCGGCGGCCTTGTCGTTGGCGCCCTCGGCCTGCAGGTCGCGGTCGCCCGTGGCCTCGCCGACGCGCTCCTTGCCCTCGCCCGCCAGCTCCTGGGCCTTGTTCTGCAGCTTGTCGATGCCGCTCACGGTGGACTCCTCCCTCTCGGATGGCCGTGGAGTACCCGGGAGTAGGCTCAGCACACCCGGTTCGCCTGAACGGCGGAAGTCCTCCGGGGTGAGCAACTGCGGACCGCAAGCCCTGCGGTCCGCGCCCTCGTCGACCGCTGCTGTTGCACTGGTGTGACAGGAGTCGTGAGCCTCGGTCACAAATCGGTTGCGGACGTGGACGGTCCTCGTCGGGGTGCCTAGGGTCGCCCACGGCGTACCGGCTCCGTTCCGCGGTGTTCACCCGGAGGACGCCGACGCCCGGCCAGTGCGCCCGGGTGCGCGGTGTCCCGGCACGCAGAGACCAGTCCGTTCCCCCCGCACACGCGGGACGAGGGAGGCAACACACGTGAAGTTGAGCAAGCGCCGGTCGGCGCTCGTCGCCGTCGGCCTGTCCGGCGCCCTCCTGCTGTCCGCCTGTGGCGGCGGCAACGACGACAGCGGCTCCGGCGACGGCGGCAGCGGCGGCGCGAGCGGCGGCACCTTCAGCGTCTACATCGGTGAGCCGGAGAACCCGCTCGTCCCGGGCAACACCACCGAGTCCGAGGGTGACCAGGTCGTCAACTCGCTGTGGACCGGCCTGGTGAAGTACGCCGAGGACGGCTCCGTCGAGTACTCGGGTGTCGCCGAGTCGATCGAGTCCGAGGACAACACCACCTGGACCGTCACGCTCAAGGACGGCTGGACCTTCCACGACGGGACCCCGGTCGACGCCGAGTCCTTCGTCAACGCGTGGAACTACACCGCCTACAGCCCCAACGCCCAGGGCGCCGCGTCCTACCTGTCGCGGATCGCGGGCTACGCCGACCTGCAGGCGCCGACCGACGACGCCGGCAACGTGACCGGTGAGCCGGCCGCCCAGCAGATGAGCGGCCTGCAGGTCGTCGACGACCGCACCTTCACGGTGACGCTGTCCGCGCCGTTCTCGAACTTCCCGGCGGTCGTGGGCTACAACTCCTTCTACCCGCTGCCGCAGGCGTTCTTCGACGACCCCGAGGCCTTCGGCACCAAGCCGATCGGCAACGGCCCGTTCAAGGCCGACGAGGACTTCGTCCCGGGCCAGGGCATCACCCTGACCCGCTACGAGGACTACGCCGGCGACGACGCCGCGCAGGCCGACGGCATCGAGTACGTCGTCTACGCCGACGTCAACACCGCCTACACCGACGTGCAGGCCGGCAACCTCGACATCGTCGACGTCATCCCGCCGGACGTCATCGAGTCGGCCCGGTCCGAGTTCGGCGACCGGTTCATCGAGACCGAGTCCTCGCAGATCACCTACCTCGGCTTCCCGACCTACGACGAGCGCTTCGCCGACCCGCGGGTCCGCCAGGCGATCTCCATGGCCGTCGACCGGGACGCCATCTCGGAGGCGATCTTCCAGAGCACCCGCGTCGCGGCCGACTCGTTCATCCCGCCGGTCGTCGACGGCTACCGCGAGGGCAGCTGCACCTACTGCACCTTCGACCCGGACCAGGCCAACCAGCTGCTCGACGAGGCCGGCTTCGACCGCAGCCAGCCGGTCGACCTCTGGTTCAACGCGGGCGCCGGCCACGACGCGTGGATGGAGGCGGTGGGCAACCAGCTGCGCGAGAACCTCGGCGTCGACTACGTCCTGCAGGGCAACCTCGACTTCGCCGAGTACCTGCCCCTGCTGGAGTCGCAGGGCGGGACCGGGCCCTTCCGCTACGGCTGGAGCTTCGACTACCCGGCCCCGGACAGCTACCTGACGCCGCTGTTCACGACCCAGTCGCTCGCCCCGGCCGGCTCGAACTACTCCTTCTGGACCAACCCCGAGGTCGAGAGCCTGATCAGCCAGGGTGACCAGGCCGAGAGCCCCGAGGCCGGTGTGGAGAACTACCAGGCGGCGGAGGACATCATCGCCGAGGAGATGCCGATGGCGCCGATGTTCTTCACGGAGGTCCAGTCCGTGACCTCCGAGAACGTCTCCAACGTCCGCCTGGACCTGTTCCAGCGGATCGTCACCTCCGAGGTCACCGTCAACAACGCCTGACCCCACCCCGCAGGACCCGCACCACCCGCCGGGGGCGCCCGTCCGACCAGGACGGTCGCCCCCGGCGGCGCGTGTGCGGGCCTGCGGGCACGATGGACACCGGCGCCGTCGCGACCCGGCGGCGCACACACCCCGAGGGGGACCATGGGCCGCTACGTCGCGCGCCGCCTGCTGCTCACCATCCCGGTTCTGCTGGGCGCCTCGTTCCTGATCTTCGCGATGGTCTACGCCCTGCCGGGCGACCCCATCCGCGCACTGGGTGGTGACCGTCCGCTCTCGCCCGCCGTGGTCGCCGAGCTGCGCGAGCGGTTCAACCTCAACGACCCCCTGTACGTCCAGTACTGGGAGTACCTGAAGAACCTGTTCCAGGGCGATCTGGGCACCGACTTCCGCGGCCGGCCGGTGTTCGACACCATCGAGCGCGCGCTGCCGGTGACCGTGAAGCTCGCCCTCACCGCGGTCGTCTTCGAGATCCTCATCGGCCTGGTCGCCGGCGTGCTGGCCGGCATCCGGCGCAACAGCTTCTTCGACAACGTGGTGCTGGTCTCGACGACGCTGATCGTCTCGATCCCGATCCTGGTCCTGGCCTTCTTCGCCCAGCTGCTCTTCGGCCTCAAGCTCGGCTGGTTCCCCATCGCCGGGACCAACGAGGGGCTCTACAGCTACCTGCTGCCCGGCCTGGTCCTCGCGTCCGGGTCGCTGGCCTACGTGGCCCGGCTGACCCGCACCAGCCTCGCGGAGAACCTGCGCGCCGACTACGTGCGGACGGCGCGCGCCAAGGGTCTGCCCAAGCGGACGGTCATCGTCCGGCACACGCTGCGCAACAGCCTGATCCCGGTCGTCACGTTCATCGGCGCCGACATCGGCGCGCTGCTGGGCGGGGCGATCGTCACCGAGACGGTGTTCAACCTGCCCGGCATCGGCCGGGAGGTGTTCAACGCGATCCGCTCCCAGGAGGGCGCGGTCGTCGTCGGCATCGTCACCCTGATGGTGTTCTTCTTCATCTTCTTCAACCTGGTCGTGGACGTGCTCTACGCCGTCCTCGACCCGAGGATCCGCTATGACTGACCAGCAGCAGCTGGACCTGCGCAAGGACGAGGTGGAGGCCGGCACCACGACCGGGCTCGCCAGCCCGTCGGTCGACGTCACCGAGGAGCGGCAGAACAGCCTCTGGAGCGACGCCTGGGGCGAGCTGCGGCGCAACCCGCTGTTCTGGATCGGCGCCGTCCTCGGGCTGTTCTTCCTCCTGATGGCGCTGTTCCCGCAGGTGTTGGCGCGCGGCGCCGACCCGCGCTCCTGCGACCTGTCCAACTCCCGGGCCAGGCCCTCGGCGCAGCACTGGTTCGGCTTCGACACCCAGGGCTGCGACTACCTGGCCAACGTGGTCTACGGCGCCCGCAACTCGCTGATCATCGGCGTCATTGCCGTGCTGGTCATCCTGCTGCTCGGCGTCCTCGTCGGCGCGATCGCCGGCTACTACGGCGGCCTGACCGACGGGATCCTCGCGCGGATCGCGGACATCTTCTACGCGCTGCCGCTCATCCTCGGCGCGCTGGTGCTGCTGCGGGTGGGCCCCTCGACCGACATCCCGGTCATCAACAGCCGCGGGCCGGGCGCGGTGGCCATCGCGCTGGCGCTGTTCGGCTGGATGACGGCGATGCGGCTGGTCCGCTCGCAGGTCATCGCGGTCAAGAGCTCCGACTACGTGTCCGCCGCCCGCGCGATGGGGGCGTCCGGCCGGCGCATCCTGCTGCGGCACATCCTGCCCAACGCCGTCGCCCCGGTGCTGGTCTACGCGACGATCACCATCGGCGTGATCATCGCCGCGGAGGCGACGCTGACCTACCTCGGCGTGGGCCTGCAGCGGCCGGCCATCTCCTGGGGCCTGCAGATCGAGGCGGGGCAGGACTCCATCCGCACCGCACCGCACCTGGTGCTGTTCCCCAGCCTGATCCTGACCTTGACCGTGATGGCGTTCGTGATGATGGGTGACGCCCTGCGCGACGCCCTCGACCCGAGGCAGCGCGCATGACCAACCTCGACCTGACCAAGCCGACCGCGGAGCTCGCCGGACAGGGCACGCCCCTGCTCGAGGTCGACGACCTGCACGTGGAGTTCCGCACCCGCGCGGGCACGGTGCACGCCGTCAACGGCGTGAGCTACAGCCTGGCGGCGGGGGAGACCCTGGCCATCCTCGGCGAGTCCGGCTCCGGCAAGTCCGTGTCGGCCCAGGCGATCATGGGGATCCTCGAGACCCCGCCCGCGGTCATCACCGGCGGCGGCATCTGGTTCCAGGGCAGGAACATGCTGGAGATGTCCGCCGAGGACCAGCGGAA
Source organism: Geodermatophilus sp. SYSU D00867 (assembly GCF_054050315.1). NCBI lineage: Bacteria > Bacillati > Actinomycetota > Actinomycetes > Geodermatophilales > Geodermatophilaceae > Geodermatophilus > Geodermatophilus sp. SYSU D00867. The sequence continues at coordinate 9,144 of NZ_JBJGZC010000015.1, forward strand.
GATCCGCGGCCCGGGCATCTCGATGATCTTCCAGGACGCCCTGTCGTCGCTGAACCCCGTGTACAGCGTGGGCTTCCAGATCGGCGAGATGTTCCGGGCGCACCGCGGGACGAGCAAGAAGGAGGCCCGCCAGCGGGCCATCGAGCTCATGGACCGGGTGCGCATCCCGGCGGCGGCCCGCCGGGTCGACGACTACCCGCACCAGTTCTCCGGCGGCATGCGCCAGCGCGTGATGATCGCCATGGCCATCGCCCTGGACCCGCGGATCCTGATCGCCGACGAGCCGACCACCGCCCTCGACGTCACCGTGCAGGCGCAGGTCATGGACCTGCTCAAGGACCTGCAGGAGGAGACGGGGATGGGGCTGATCCTCATCACCCACGACCTCGGCGTCGTCAACGAGGTCGCCGACAACGTCGCGGTCATGTACGCCGGCGAGATCGTCGAGCGGGGTACCGTCGACGACGTCTTCACCCGCCCCGCGCACCCCTACACCGAGGGGCTCATGGGCTCGGTGCCGCAGGTCGAGGCGAAGGGCGGGCGGCTGCAGCCGATCGCCGGCCAGCCCCCGAACCTCGCGCGCATCCCCAGCGGCTGCCCGTTCCACCCGCGGTGCCCGCACCGCCGGCTCGGCGCCGCGGCCGCGCCGGGGCGGGAGTGCGCCACCGACGTCCCGCCGCTGCGGCTGGTCGTGCCGGGACGCGAGGCGGCCTGCCACTACAGCGAGGAGGTCCTCGGTGTCGCAGCCGAGTGAGTCCGGCGCCACCGCGGCGTCGTCCCTGTCGAAGTCGTCGCCGTCCACCGAGGCGGTGCCGGGCGCCCCGACGCTGGCCAAGCCGGCGCCGTCGGGTGCCCGGGGCGCGATGGGGGAGCCGCTGCTGGAGATCCGCGGGCTGCAGAAGCACTTCCCGCTGACCCAGGGCATCGTCTTCAAGCGCACCATCGGCCACGTCCGCGCGGTCGACGGCGTGGACCTCACCCTGCGCCGCGGCGAGACCGTGGGCCTGGTCGGCGAGTCCGGCTGCGGCAAGTCGACGGTGTCGAAGCTGATCGTTGCGCTGGAGCGGCCGACCGCCGGGTCGATCCTCTACAAGGGCAAGGACGTCGCCCGCATGGGCGGCCGGGCGCTGAAGGACTACCGGCGCGAGGTCCAGATCATCTTCCAGGACCCGTACGCGTCGCTGAACCCGCGGATGACCGTCGGCGACATCGTCGCCGAGGGCTGGGCCGTGCACGACGACGTCGCCCCGCGGAAGGGCCGGCTCAAGCGCACGCAGGAGCTGCTCGACCGCGTCGGCCTCAACCCCGACTACGTCAACCGCTACCCGCACCAGTTCTCCGGCGGCCAGCGGCAGCGCATCGGCATCGCCCGGGCGCTGGCGCTGCAGCCGGAGGTCATCGTCTGCGACGAGCCGGTGTCGGCGCTCGACGTCTCGGTGCAGGCGCAGGTGGTCAACCTGCTCGAGGACCTGCAGGACGAGTTCGGCCTGTCCTACCTGTTCATCGCGCACGACCTGTCGGTGGTGCGGCACATCTCCGACCGCGTCGCGGTGATGTACCTCGGCAGCATCGTGGAGGAGGGCACCGACGAGGAGGTCTACGCCTCGCCGTCGCACCCCTACACCCAGGCCCTGCTGTCCTCGGTACCGCTGCACGAGCCGCACCTGCGTGGGCAGAAGGACCGGATCCTGCTGCAGGGCGACGTCCCCAGCCCCGCGGACCCGCCCTCGGGCTGCCGCTTCCGCACCCGCTGCTGGAAGGCGCAGGACGTCTGCGCGCAGGAGGCCCCGGCGCTGGTCGACCGCGGCCAGGGCCACCCCTCGGCCTGCCACTTCGCCGAGGCCCGGACGGTCGTCCCGGTCGACGCCGAGTAGCGCCTGCCGCACCACGACGGCGCGGTGGCCACCTCCCGGGGTGGTCACCGCGCCGTCGTCGCGTCCGGGCGCGGTGGGAGACTGTGCGCCCGTGACCGCCGCCCGCCGCATCCTCCTGGTCCACGCCCACCCCGACGACGAGACGATCACCAACGGCGCGACGATGGCGCGCTACGTCGCCGAGGGAGCGCAGGTCACGCTGCTCACCTGCACGCTGGGGGAGGAGGGCGAGGTCCTCGTCCCGGAGCTGGCGCAGCTGACCTCCGACCAGGCCGACCAGCTCGGCGGCTACCGGATCGGCGAGCTGGCCGCCGCGATGGCCGCCCTCGGCGTCACCGACAGCCGCTTCCTCGGCGGCGCCGGCCGCTACCGGGACTCCGGGATGGTGGGGACGCCGGCCAACGGGCACCCGCGCGCCTTCTGGAACGCCGACCTCGACGAGGCGGTGGGTGCCGCGGTCGCCGTCGTGCGGGACGTGCGGCCGCAGGTCGTGGTCACCTACGACGAGAACGGCGGCTACGGGCACCCCGACCACATCCAGGCCCACCGGGTCGCGATGGCCGCCGTCGAGCGCGCCGCCGACCCCGCGTGGCGACCCGAGCTGGGCGCGGCGTGGGACGTCGCCAAGGTCTACTGGGCGTGCGTGCCGCGGTCGGTGCTGCGCGAGGGCGCCGAGGCCCTGGCCGCGCTGGGGGAGGCCGCGCCGTTCGAGCAGCTCGGCGAGGTCGACGACGTCCCCTACGCCGTCCCCGACGAGCTGGTGACCGCCGCCGTCGACGGCCGCGCGTACGCCGCCCGCAAGGACGCCGCCATGCGGGCGCACGCCACGCAGATCACCGTCGACGGGCCGTTCTTCGCGCTGTCCAACAACCACGGCCAGGAGGTGCTCGGCGTCGAGCACTACCGGCTGGTGCGCGGCGAGCGCGGCCCCGCGGGGGACGGGCCGCACGGCTGGGAGGACGACCTGTTCGCCGGCCTGGACGCGTGAGCCGGGTCCCCGGGCTGGTCCTCGCCGGGCTCGCGGCGGTGCTGACCGCCGGGTGGCTGGCGCTGGTCGAGGTCTTCTGGCTGCCGCTGCGGGTGGCCGGCGTCCTGCTGCCGCTGTCGGTCCTGGCCGCCGTCGCCGGCAACTACCTGCTGGTCACCGGCGCGCACCGGCTCACCGGCTCGCGCGTGGTCGCGCTGCTGCCGGCGGTCACCTGGCTGGTGGTCGCGGTCGCCGCGATGGTGCCGCGGCCCGAGGGCGACCTGGTCGCCGTCGGCACCGGCGGGCTCGGCGCGGTCACCCTCGCGTTCCTCGGCCTCGGGGTGCTCGCCGCGGCGGTCGCCGTGGGCCGGGTGCTGGCGACGCCACGCCGTCCGGCCGGCCCGCCGGCCTGAGGGTCGGCGCGCCGCCCGCTGCTGCGGGGACACCCGGGCGTTCAGTCCGGCGCCCACCGGTAGTGGTAGCGGTGGTGCTCGACGTGGCCGGCCCGGCGGTACAGCGCCCGGGCCGGGGCGTTGGAGGCGGTGACCTGCAGGTACACCCAGCGCGCGCCGTGGTCCGCGCCCCACCGGGTCACCGCCGCCGTCACCGCCGTCGCGAGGCCCCGGCGGCGGGCGTCCTCGGCGACGGTGACCGCGCTGACGCCCAGCCAGGCGTCGGTGACCACGCCGCGGGCCACCGCGACCGGCGCCGCGCCCGGCTCCGGCCGCACGGCCGCGAAGACGACGACGGGGGCGTTGCCGAGCACGGCGGGCGCGGTGGGCGGCAGCGCGTTCCCGAGGTGCCGGTAGGCGCCCAGCCAGCCGTCGTCGGGGGTGGGGGAGAGCTCGACCGGCACCCCGTCGTCGCTGCCGGGGACCAGCGGGGCGGTGAGCACCAGGACGTCCTCGCCCCGCTCCCACCCCGCGGCGGCGAACGCCGCGTCGGCGGGGCGGGCCTGCGCCCCGGGCAGCGCCGCGCCGGGCCGCAGCCCGCGCCCGCGGTACCAGGCGGCCACCGCGCCGACGGCCTCCGGCAGCGGCCGGCCGGGGTCGCCGGTGACCAGCGCGGTGTTGGCCCGGCCCGTGAACCCGCCCCCGGCGCGCAGCAGCCAGTCGCCGAGCGGCTCCTCCTCGGTGCCCCGCCAGCCGCGCGCGGCCACCCGCTCCAGGTCGGCCACGGCGAGGGGCGATCGGCTCTGTCCCACGCCCCGATCCTGCGGGTGCGCCCCCGGCGTCCCTCCACCGGGGCGGGCGGGGTCCACCCGTCGCGCCCGGCCCCGGGAGCCGGGGCCATACTGGCGGGCGACACGCGGGCCCGGCGGGAGCCGGGGCCGCTGCCCGCACGTCCCCAGGGAGGACCCACCGTGACCTACGTGATCACCCAGGCCTGCGTCGACGTCCTCGACAAGGCGTGCATCGACGAGTGTCCGGTGGACTGCATCTACGAGGGCGACCGGATGCTCTACATCCACCCCGACGAGTGCGTCGACTGCGGCGCCTGCGAGCCGGTCTGCCCCGTCGAGGCCATCTACTACGAGGACGACGTCCCGGACAAGTGGAAGGACTTCTACAACGCCAACGTGGAGTTCTTCTCCGACCTCGGCAGCCCCGGTGGCGCCGCCAAGACCGGGAAGATCGGCAAGGACCACCCGCTGGTGGCGGCCCTCCCGCCGCAGGGCGAGGGGCACTGACGACCACCGCCCCGGGGACGGCGGCCGGCCGGCTGCCCGACTTCCCCTGGGACAGCCTGGAGGCCGCCCGGGCGCGCGCCGCGCAGCACCCGGGCGGCCTCGTCGACCTGTCCATCGGGACGCCGGTCGACGAGACCCCCGAGGTCCTGCGCACGGCGCTCGCCGCGGCAGGCGACTCGCCGGGCTACCCGACGGCGCTCGGCACCCGTGAGCTCCGGGCCGCGGCGGCCGGCTGGCTGCGGCGCCGGCTCGGCGTCACCGTGGCCGACCCGTTCGGCGCGGACCCGTCGGTGATCCCGACCGTGGGCTCCAAGGAGCTCGTCGCCCTGCTGCCCACGCTGCTGGGCCTGCACGAGGGCACGGTGCTGATCCCCGAGGTGGCCTACCCGACCTACGAGGTGGGTGCGGTCCTGTCCGGGCTCGCCGTGCGCCGCACCGACACCCCGCCCGACGACCCCGCGGGCGTCGTCCTGGTCTGGCTGAACTCCCCGGGCAACCCGCACGGCCGCGTCCTGTCCGACGACGAGCTGCGCACCTGGGTGGCCTGGGGCCGGGCGCACGGCGTGCCGGTCGTCGCCGACGAGTGCTACGCGACGCTCGGCTGGGACGTGCAGCCGCGCTCGCTGCTGCACCCCGCCGTCGCGGGGGAGGACCACACCGGCCTGCTGGCGGTCCACTCGCTGTCCAAGCAGTCGACGGCGGCCGGCTACCGCGCCGGGCTGCTGTCGGGCGACCCGGCGCTGGTCCGGCAGGTGTGGGAGGTGCGCCGCCACCTCGGGCTGCTCGTGCCCGGGCCCGTCCAGGCCGCCATGGCCGCTGCGCTGGCCGACGACGCGCACGTCGACGCACAGCGCGAGCGCTACGGCGCCCGCCGGGAGCGGCTGGCCGCGGCGGTGCGCGCGACCGGCGCGCGGATCGACCACTCCGAGGCGGGCCTGTACCTGTGGGTCACCCGCGACGAGGACTGCTGGGCGACCGTCGACTGGCTGGCCGGGCTCGGCATCGTCCCCGCGCCCGGCTCGTTCTACGGCCCGGCCGGCGCGCGGCACGTGCGCATGGCGCTGACCGCCACCGACGAGCGGATCGACGCCGCGGTGCAGCGCCTCACCGCCGGGGACCGCGGCCGCCACTAGCGGCCCGCAAGCAGGCGTCAGTCCTCCGCCAGAGCCCCGCAAGGGCGCACCGACACGGTGGTCCCCGTCAGCCGGGCAGCCCGCCCGGCCCCGTCGCGGAGGCCCTGCCGTGTTCCTCGTGCTGTTCCTGCTGTTCCCCGTCGCCGTCCTCGTCGCGCTGGTCGCGCTCGAGGCGCACCTGCACCGCAACCGCAGCCTGGCCGGCTCGGCCGGGGTGCCCGTGGCCCTCGACCGACCCGAGCTCCACGGCAGGAGCCGCGCCCGGCTGAGCTGAGCTACCCGCAGTTGCGCTCGCGCTCGTCGGAGCCCAGCGCCGTAGTGAGCGCCTGCGCGAAGCCGTCCCAGCGCTGGTAGGCCTCGGGGAAACCGGAGCGCTGCACCCGCTGCGCGGCGTCGGTCAGGCGCATCGTCTCCCAGCCGGGCACCCGCACCAGCCGGTCGTAGAACTGGCCGGCCGCGTACACCGGGTCCTGCACCTGCGCCGGGGTGCCCCAGCCCTGCGAGGGCCGCTGCTGGAACAGGCCGAGGGAGTCGCGGTCGCCGTGGTCGAGGTTGCGCAGCGTCGACTCCTGCATCGCCGTGGCCAGCGCGATGACCACGGCCCGCTCGGGCAGCCCGCGCTGCCGGGCGACGGCCGCGATCGTCTGGGCGTTGCTCCACTGCTCGGCGGACAGCGTCACCGACGTCGAGGGGACGGTGCAGATACCGGTCGCCGCCGGAGCGGGCGGCTCGGACCGGTCGGCCTTCCACGCCAGGGCGAACACCACGACGATCCCGATCAGGTAGGCGGGCCACCACGTGCGCAGGGCGGCCGGGCCCCCGCGCCGCGGGGTCCGGCCGGCGGGACGCCGGGCGGGGGTGCGCTTCGGGGCGGGCCGGCCGCCGGAGGGGCGCTTCGCGGGCGGGCGCCGGGTACCCGTCGCCGGCCGGCGGGGCGGAGCCGTCCGTGCGCTGGTCATCGCCCCCGACTGTAGGTGCGCTCCCCGGCGGGACCCCGGACGTCGCGGTGCGGACGGGTGTCGTGGGACGGGCGTGATCGCTACCGTGACGGCCGCCTCCGCCGTCCTCCCGCCCGCGATCCCCTGGAGCCCGCATGCCCGACGTCCTGCTGCCCGGCATCACCGCCACCCGCGTGCCCACCGCGCGGCTCACCCAGAACGTGCTGCACCCCGAGGGCACCGACCCGGCCGGCCCGGGCGAGGCGGTGCTCCTCGTGCACGGCAACGTGAGCTCCGCGCTGTTCTGGCAGCAGACGCTGCTGGCGGTGCACGGGACCGGGCGGCATCGGGTGCTCGCCGTCGACCTGCGCGGCTACGGCGACACCGAACCGCTGCCGGTCGACGCGCGCCGCGGGGTCGGCGACTGGGCCGACGACCTCGGCGCGCTGCTGGACGCGCTGGGCCTGGACCGGGTGCACCTGGTCGGCTGGAGCATGGGCGGGGGCGTCGTCCTGCAGCACCTGCTCGACGCGCCGGGCCGGGTGGCCTCGGTGACGCTGGTCGCGCCGGTGTCGCCCCACGGTTTCGGCGGCACCACCGGACCGGACGGCCGGCGGCTGGCCGACGACGGCGCCGGCTCCGGCGGGGGACTGGCCAACCCGGAGTTCGTGGCGGCGCTGGCCGCGGGCGACACCTCCGACGCGTCGCCGTCCTCACCGCGGTCGGTGCTGCGCGCCTTCTACGTGGCGCCGGGCTCGCTGCCGCTGGACCCGGAGCTCGAGGACGTCTTCGTCGGCGCGATGCTGTCCACCCGCACCGGCGAGGACCACTACCCGGGCGACGCGGTGCCGAGCGACACCTGGCCGGGGACCGCGCCGGGGACGCGCGGGGTGCTCAACACCATGGCGCCCACGGTGTTCGACGTCTCCGGCGTCGCCGACCTGGCCGACAAGCCGCCGGTGCTGTGGATCCGCGGCGACGCCGACGCGATCGTCTCCGACACCTCGGTCTTCGACCTGGCGTACCTCGGGCAGCTCGGCGCCGTGCCGGGCTGGCCGGGCGCCGAGGTCTGCCCGCCGCAGCCGACGGTCACCCAGACCCGCGCCGTGCTCGACCGCTACGCCGCATCCGGCGGCGCCTACCGCGAGGTGGTCCTGCCCGGGGTGGGGCACTCGCCGCACGTCGAGCGGCCGCAGGAGTTCGTCGTCGCGCTGCTCGAGCACCTCGACGCCCCCGCCGAGGAGCCCGCCGGCCTCACCTGAGGTGCATCTCCGCGGGAGTGCACGGGGCACTCCCGCGGAGATGCCCACGGAGTCCCTAGTCGTTGGCGTGCAGGGCGGCGTTGAGGGCGCCCCACTGGCCCGAGCGCGGCAGCGCCTCCAGGGCACCGGAGACGCTGTTGCGGCGGAACAGCAGCCCGTCGCGGCCGGACAGCTCGCGGCCCTTGACCACCGACCCGTCGGGCAGGGTGATCCGCGAGCCCGCGGTGACGTAGCAGCCGGCCTCGACGACGCAGTCGTCGCCGAGGGAGATGCCGATGCCGGAGTTGGCGCCGAGCAGGCAGCCGGTGCCGATCGAGACGACCTCCTTGCCGCCGCCGGACAGCGTCCCCATGATCGACGCGCTGCCGCCGATGTCGCTGTCGGCGCCGACGACGACGCCCGCGCTGATCCGGCCCTCGACCATCGAGGGGCCGAGCGTGCCGGCGTTGTAGTTGACGAAGCCCTCGTGCATGACCGTCGTCCCCTCGGCCAGGTGCGCACCGAGCCGCACCCGGTCGGCGTCGGCGACCCGCACGCCCGACGGGACCACGTAGTCGACCATCCGCGGGAACTTGTCCACCGACAGCACGGTCACGTGCCCGTGCGCCGCGCGCAGGGTCGCGCGGCGGGCGGGGGTGAGGTCGGTGGCGAGCACCGGGCCGGCGCTGGTCCAGGCCACGTTGGCCAGCAGGCCGAAGACGCCGTCGAGGTTGATGCCGTGCGGGCGCACCAGCCGGTGCGAGAGCAGGTGCAGCCGCAGGTAGACGTCGTGGGCGTCGGCCGGCGGGGCGTCGAGGTCGGCGATGACCGTCCGGACGCCGACCACGCGCACGCCGCGGGCGTCGTCGGTGCGCACCAGGCCGGAGAACTCGTGCCCGAGCTCGCCCTCCAGCTCCAGGGTGCCGAGCTGGTGGGTCCCGGCCGGCCCGTCGCCGCCGAGGGCGGGTGAGGGGTACCAGGTGTCCAGGACGGTGCCGGAGGCGGTGATGGTCGCGATGCCGGCCGCGGCGGCGGAGCGGGGAGCGGTCACGGTCCCGACGCTACCCAGCGACGCCGTGCCGCCCGCCCGTAGGCTCGGGCACCGTGACCGGCGCGCTCGACCTGGACCTGTCCGCCGACGTCCTCACCCTCACCCGGGCGCTGGTCGACACCCCGTCGGTCTCCGGCGACGAGCGGGTGCTCGCCGACGCCGTCGAGGCCGCGCTGCGGGCGCTCGGCGGGCTGGAGGTCGAGCGGGTCGGTGACACCGTGCTGGCCCGCACCACGCTCGGCCGCGACACCCGGATCGTGCTGGCCGGGCACCTGGACACCGTGCCGATCGCGGACAACGTCCCCAGCCGGCTTGAGGACGGGCGCGTCTACGGCTGCGGCACCAGCGACATGAAGTCCGGTGACGCCGTCATGCTGCGGCTGGCCGGCCGCTTCGGCGTCCCGGGGGCGGGACTCGCGCACGACGTCACGTTCGTCTTCTACGACAACGAGGAGGTCGAGTCCGCGAAGAGCGGCCTCGGCCGGGTGGCCCGCGAGCGGCGCGGCTGGCTCTACGGCGACCTCGCCGTCCTCCTGGAGCCCACCGACGGCGAGATCGAGGCCGGCTGCCAGGGCACGCTGCGGGCGGTGCTGGAGGTGACCGGCCGCCGGGCGCACTCGGCGCGCAGCTGGCTCGGGGTGAACGCGATCCACGGCGCCGCGGGGATCCTCGGCACGCTGGCGGCCTACGAGGCGCGGCAGGTCGAGATCGACGGCTGCATCTACCGCGAGGGGCTCAACGCCGTCCGCGTCGAGGGCGGGGTCGCGGGGAACGTCGTCCCGGACCAGTGCCGGGTGACGGTCAACCTCCGCTACGCCCCCGACCGGGACGAGGACGCCGCGGAAGCCCACGTCCGCGAGGTGTTCGCCGACGCGCTGGCCGCCGGCGCCACGCTGACCGTCGTCGACAACGCCGGCGGCGCGCTGCCCGGGCTGACCGAGCCCGCCGCCGCGGCCTTCGTCGCCGCCGTCGGCCGGCCGGCGCGGGCCAAGCTCGGCTGGACCGACGTCGCCCGGTTCGCCGCCCTCGGCATCCCGGCGGTCAACTACGGCCCCGGGGACCCCCAGCTCGCGCACACCCGCGAGGAGTCCGTGCTCGTGGACCGGCTGCAGCCGGCCGAGGACGCCCTGACCGCCTACCTGTCCGGAGGCAGCGCATGACGACCACCCCGCCGCCCGACGGGGCGCGGAGGCCGCGCCCGACCCGTCACCGGGGCCCGATCATGCTGCGCGGCGGCGAGCCGGACCCGCAGGCGGTCGGGACGACGACCGACCAGCGGCTGCTCGACCGCCGCGGGCCGACCGACTGGGTGCACACCGACCCGTGGCGCGTGCTGCGCATCCAGAGCGAGTTCGTCGAGGGCTTCGGCCTGCTCGCCGAGCTGCCGCGGGCGGTCAGCGTGTTCGGCAGCGCCCGCACCAAGCCCGACCACCCGCACTACGCGGCCGGCGTGGAGATCGGCGCGGCGCTGGCGCGGGCCGGCTACGCGGTCATCACCGGCGGCGGGCCGGGCGCGATGGAGGCGGCCAACCGCGGCGCCTCGGAGGCCGGCGGGCTGTCGGTGGGCCTGGGCATCGAGCTGCCGTTCGAGCAGGAGCTCAACGAGTGGGTCGACCTCGGCATCAGCTTCCGCTACTTCTTCGTCCGCAAGACGATGTTCGTGAAGTACGCGCAGGCCTTCGTCATCCTCCCCGGCGGCTTCGGCACCCTCGACGAGCTGTTCGAGGCGCTGACGCTGGTGCAGACCCGCAAGGTCACCCGCTTCCCGGTGGTGCTGTTCGGCAGCGCGTACTGGTCGGGCCTGGTCGACTGGATCCGCGGCACGCTGGTCGAGGCGGGCACGATCAACGCCGGCGACCTGGACCTGTTCACCGTCACCGACGACGTCGACGAGGTGCTCGCGCTGGTCCGCGAGGCGGAGACCGCCCGGCAGAACGGGGACGGCGGCGGGGGCATGCGGGCGCCGCTGGCCCCGCCGGTCGAGCCGGTCGAGGGCTGAGGCGGCCGTGCTGTCCCTGCTGGTCGGGACCGCCGCGGTCGCCGTCGTGGGGGCGCTGCTGTTCCTCGGCGGGTCGCTGCTGCTCGGCCGCGGCGAGACCCAGCCGCCGGCCGAGCTGGACCGCTCGCCGGTCGAGCTGCCCGACGACCGGCCGGTGACCGGTGAGGACGTGCGCGGCCTGCAGGTGTCGGTGGCCGTCCGCGGCTACCGGATGAGCGAGGTGGACTGGTTGCTCGAGCAGCTGGCCCTGGCGCTGGACGAGCGGGACGAGGCGATCGCGGCGCTGCGCGCGGTGCCGCCGCCGCGGGCCGCCGACGCCGACACCGACCCCGACCTGCCCCTGCCGGACGCCGACGGGGCGGGTGGGGCACCGACCGGGGACGGGGCGCGCCGCGATGCCTGAGCTGGTCCTGCCGGTGCACGTGGCGGCGCCCCCGGAGCAGGTGTGGGCGGCGCTCACCGACTGGCGCGGCCAGGGGCGGTGGATGCCGGCGACCGACGTCGAGGTGGTCACCGCCGCGGAGGAGGGGGTCGGCGTGCGGCTGGCCGCGCGGACGGGCGTCCCGCTGCCGTGGCGGCGCGGCCGGCACCTCGGCGTGCTGGACACGATGGTGGTCACCGAGTGGGACCCGCCGCGGCGGGTGGTCGTCCAGCACACCGGCCGGATCGTGCGCGGGCCGGGCGTCTTCGAGCTGACGCCCGCCGGGGGCGGCACCGACCTGGTCCTGACCGAACGGTGGTACCCGCCGTTCGGGCTGCTCGGCCGGGCCGGCTGGCCGCTGGCGCGCCCGTTCGTCGTCGCGGGCTTCCGGGTCGCGCTGCGCCGGTTCGCCCGCTTCGCCCGCACCTATCCCGGCTGAGCGGCCGCCCGGACCGCGTCGCGGCTGACGTACCACCGCCGCCACAGCAGCACCGCCGTCAGCACGGTGACCACCGTGCCGCCGTCGTACATGAGCCGCGCGCCCTCCTCGGCGCCGACGGTGCCCGCGGGCGGGGAGGCGTAGAGGGCCTTGGCCAGGACGTCGTGCGCGGCCGCCCCGCCGGCCAGCGCCAGCGCGCGCACGGCGACCGGCCGGCGGTGCGGCGCCGGGTCGACGGCGAGCACCGCGGCGGTGGCGAGGTACCCGCTGACCAGCACGTGCAGCCAGACGAGCGCGGCCGGGACCGGCCGGTGCGCGACGGCGGTGTGCAGCCCCGTGCCGTAGAGCAGCCACAGCCCGGCGGCGTTGAGCGGGACGGCGACCAGCGGGTCGGCCAGCCACCGGGCGGGGGCGGTGCGCAGCAGCCGGGCCAGCCGGCGCGCGGCCGGCGGCGGCAGGGCGCGCAGCGCGAGGGTGACCGGGGCGGCGAGCACGAGCAGCAGCGGGGCGACCATGCCCACCAGCAGGTGCGCGGCCATGTGCGCGTGCAGGTCCGTGTGGGCGGTGCCCGGGCCGGCGACCGCCCCCGCCGCGGCGGCCAGCCCGGCGAGCCACGCGGCGGTGCGGGCCAGCGGCCACGGACGGCGGCAGCGCCAGGTGGCGGCGACGTAGGCGGCGGCCGCGGCGAGCAGCAGCGCGAGGACGGCGGTCACGGGCGCGGGACCCGGCGTCCCCGCGCGCGCAGGAGCAGCAGGACCCCGGCGGCCAGCAGCGCCACGCCGGGCAGCACCCACGCGACGTCGTAGCCGGTGAGGTCGACGCCGTAGCGGACCTGGTGCAGCCGCAGCAGCTTGTGGTGCACCAGGCCGTCCCACACCTGGAAGGCGCCGGCGCCGGTGAGCACCGCGCCCCACCACAGGACGGCGGCGAACGGGCCGCGGCGGCGGGCGTCGGCCAGCAGCGCCAGCCCCGCGACCGCGGCGGAGAACGTGCCGGCGTGCAACAGCCCGTCGGAGACCAGGCCGGCCGCGCCGCTGGCCCGGTCGTAGAAGTGGTGCCAGTGCAGCAGCTGGTGGAAGACGATCTCGTCCACCGCGCCCGCGGTGCCGGCGCCGAGCAGCAGGCCGGAGACCAGCAGCCGGCGCCGGGGCGCGGGCCGGGGGAGTGCGTCGGGCACGGGGCCCTCCCGTCGTCGCGTGTCCCCGGGCGCTGCCCGGCCGGTGCCGCCGGGAAACGGGCCCGGCTGGACCGTGCCCCTGGGGCGTGCCGCACGCTCGTCGGCGTGAGCGGAGACCTGCTGCGGGCCGGCGAGTTCCTGCGGCGCACCCGGCTGTCGGCCAAGGCGCTGCGGCTGTACGCCGAGCAGGGGCTGCTCGTGCCCGACGCGGTGGACCCGTGGAGCGGCTACCGCGGCTACGCGGCCGGGCAGGTCGAGCGGGCCCGGCTGATCGCCGCGCTGCGCCGCGCGGGCATGCCCCTGGCCCGCGTGCGCGACGTCGTCGACCTCGGCCCGCGGGAGCGGCGCCCCGCCGTCGCCCGCTGGTGGGCCGGCGTCGAGGACGACGTCCGGCGCCGCCGCGCGCTGGTCGACGCGCTGACCGCGGAACCGGCGGAGGAGGACGACGTGTACGAGGTGTCCCTGCGCGCGGTGCCCGAGCGGACCGTGCTGACCGCCGAGCGGCGGCTGACCGTGGACGAGCTGGACGGGTTCGTCACCGGCGCGTCCGGCGAGATCGCCGCCCACCTGGAGCGCTCCGGCGCCGCCCCCGCCGGCCCCCTGCGGGTCGTCTACCACGGCATGGTCACCGAGGACGGTGACGGGCCGGTCGAGGTCGTGTGGCCGTTCACCGGCCGGGTGGAGCCGGCGGGGGAGCTGCGGATCCGGCTGCAGCAGGCCGGGCGCGAGGCGGTCACCTGCCTGTCCCGCCGGCGAGCGGAGTTCCCCGGGATCCTGGGGGCCTACGACGCGGTCGGCGCCTGGGTGGACGCCCGCGGGCTCGAGCGCGCGGGCAGCCCGGCGGAGGTCTACCCGAGCCCGCGGGACGCCGACCCGGACGCCCCGCACGTCGAGGTGGCCTGGCCGGTGGCCTGAGTCAGGCGCGCGAGACCGCCAGCCGCGCGCCGAACGCGAGCAGCGCGCAGCCGGTGAACGCGTCGAGGGCCCGGCGGACCGGGCGGCGCGCCAGCACCCGCCGCGCCCGGGACAGCCCCGCCACGAGCAGGAGCAGCCAGACCAGCCCGACCGCCGCGTGGGTGAGCGCGTAGGCCAGCAGCACCGGCACGGCGGTGCCCGGCGCGAGGAACTGCGGCAGGACGGCGAGGTAGAAGGCGAGCACCTTCGGGTTGGTCACGTTGCTGAGGAAGCCCTGGCGCAGGCCGGTGAGCGCGGCCCGCCCGGCGTCGGGCCCGCCGTCGCCGAGGTCGGGGTAGCGGCCGCGCACCGCCGAGCGGAACGCCTGGAGCGCGAGGAACGTCAGGTAGGCGACCCCCGCCCAGCGGATCGCCTGGAACAGCGGCTCCACGCGGACGACCAGCGCGGCCAGGCCGGTCGCGGCCGCCGCGCCCTGCAGGACGTTGGAGACGGTGATGCCGACCGCGCTCCACGAGCCGCGCACCCGGCCGCCGCCGAGGGTGTTGCGCATGACGACGGCGACGTCCGGCCCCGGCACGAGGACCAGCACGACGGCGAGGACGACGAAGGTCCCGTATCCCGACCACTCCACGCGGCCGACGGTACGCACCGGGCCACCGCGGGCCGGTGCGTACTGAGGGGGCGCCGGGGTCAGTCCCGTGCGGTGACCGGCGCCCCCGGGCCCAGGCGCTCCACCTCCGGAGCCGGGCAGTCGAGGGCCGCCTCGCGCCGGGCGCGGTCGCGGCGCTCCAGGCGGGCGCGCAGCCCGTCGAGGAACAGCGCCAGACCCTCCTCGAACCGCTCCTCGTCGCCGCCGGCCGTGGGGACCGCGGCCGCGAGGGTGGGGAAGCGGTCCGGGTCGCCGGGCGGTCCGCCGTCCGGCTCGCCCGTCGGCCGGTCCAGCGCCGTCTGCGTCTCCAGCGCGTCCCCGAGGACGAACGAGCCCAGCGCGGTGACCACGCGCACCGCCTCGCCCGGCTCCAGCCCCGCCTCCACCAGGACGCGCAGCGTGCGCTCGATGCCGGGCAGCGCCACCTCGGTGGGCCGGTTGCCGGCCACCACCTGGACGCTGTCGCGGTGGGCGAGCAGCAGTGCCCGGCGCACCCGGCTCGCCTCCGCCAGCCACTCCCAGACCGGCTCGCCCGGGCGCGGCGCCCGCGTGCTCTCCGGCACCTCCGCCAGGACGGAGTCGGCCACCAGGTCCAGGAGGTGCCGCTTGTCCCTGACGTGCCAGTAGAGCGTCGGCGCGCTCACACCCAGCCGCGCGGCGACCCCGCGGAGGGTCAGCCCCGCCAGGCCCTCCTCGTCGAGCACCTCGACGGCGGCGCGGACGACGTCGTCCCTCGAGATCGGCACCTTGACACTCTAACGGTGTTCGAGGACGCTGCCAGAGTGACTCTAACGGCGTTAGGGACCCCCTCGGGGGAGGCCGCTGCCGACCGTCCGCCCGCGGTCGAGGTCACCGGTCTGGTCAAGACGTTCGACGAGGTCGAGGCCGTGCGCGGCATCGACCTGTCGGTGCGCGGGGGAGAGCTGTTCGGCTTCCTCGGCCCGAACGGTGCGGGCAAGTCCACGACCATCAAGATCCTGTGCACGCTGCTGCGGCCCACCGCCGGCACCGCGCGCGTGGCCGGCTTCGACGTCGTCCGCGACCGCACCGAGGTGCGCCGGCACATCGGCCTGGTGTTCCAGGAGACGACCCTCGACGACCACCTGACCGCCGAGCAGAACCTCCGCTTCCACGCCGACATCTACGGGATGCCCAGGGCCGAGGTCAGGCCGCGGATCGACGTCGTCCTCGAGATGGTCGGCCTGACCGACCGCCGCGCCTCGCTCGTGCGCACCTTCTCCGGCGGCATGAAGCGCCGGCTGGAGATCGCCCGTGGGCTGCTGCACTCCCCGCGCGTGCTGTTCCTCGACGAGCCGACCATCGGGCTGGACCCGGAGTCGCGGGCGTCGTTGTGGCGCTACGTCGACCGGCTGCGCGCCGAGGAGGACATCACCGTCTTCCTCACCACGCACTACATGGACGAGGCCGAGCGCTGCGACCGCATCGCGATCGTCGACGCCGGCCGGATCGGCGCGCTGGACACGCCCTCGGCGCTCAAGGCCAGCGTGGGGCACGACCGGGTGCGGGTCGTGACCACGGACGACGATGCCGCCGAGGCGCTCGTGCGCGAGCGGCTGGGCGTGGAGACGGAGCGGGAGGGCGGCGCGCTGGTCGTCCTCACCCCCGACGGCGAGCAGTTCGTGCCGCGGCTGTTCGAGCTCGGCCTCACGGTGCGCTCGGTGAGCGTGTCCCGGCCGACGCTGGACGACGTGTTCCTGGCCTACACCGGCGCGCGCATGGCCGACCGCCAGGCCGCGGCCGGCCGCAGCCCGATGGTGGCGGCGATGTTCCGGGGAGGCCGGCGATGACGGCGACCACCGCCCCCGTCCGGCTCGCCGGCCGCGGGCTGCGGCACGAGCTGCGCGCGGTGAAGGTCGTCTGGCACCGCGACATCCTGCGGTTCCGCACCGACCGCGGCCGGATCCTGTCGTCGTTCGCCCAGCCGCTGCTGTTCCTGTTCGTGCTGGGCGAGGGCCTGGGCGCCACGATCCCGGTCGACGCCTTCGGCGACGCCGACTACTCGACGTTCCTGTTCCCCGGCGTGCTGGCCACCTCGGTCATGTTCACCGCCGTCTTCTCGGCGATCTCCATCGTCTGGGACCGCGAGCTCGGCTTCCTGCGGGAGATGCTCGTCGCGCCGGTCAGCCGGACCAGCATCGTGCTGGGCAAGGCGCTGGGCGGGGCGACCGTGGCGACGCTGCAGTCGGTCGTGCTGCTGGCGCTCGCCGGGCTGGTCGGCGTCCCGTACGCGCCGCTGATGATCGTGGGCACGGTCGCGCTGCTGTTCCTCGTCGCGTTCTCGATCACCGCGCTCGGCCTGGTCATCGCCGTCCGCGTCGACCAGATCCAGACCGTGATGCCCAGGGTGCAGCTGCTGCTCGCGCCGCTGATGTTCCTGTCCGGCGCCTTCTTCCCGGTCAGCGGCGCGCTGCCGGGGTGGCTGCACGTGCTGGCGCTGGCCAACCCGATCACCTACGGCGTCGACGCCGTGCGGCGGCTGGTCCTCCGGTACGTCGACCCCGCCGCGGCCGACGCCGTCGCGCTGCACTGGGGCGACTGGCCGGTGCCGGTCTGGCTCGACGTCGTCGTCGTGGCCGGGGTGGGCGCCGCGCTGCTCGCCGTCGCCGCCTGGCTGTTCAGCCGCCCCGAGTAGGGGAAGGACCACCCCTCCACCCCCACGCCTCGCGAGCTCGGCGCGGGCCCCTGGAGGGTGGCCGTTCCAGCGCCTCACCTGCGCCGGCGGGCGGCCACGAAGGCCATGGCCTCCTCGGCGAGGGCGAGGTCGGACTCGGGTGTGCCGTGGTCGAGGGCGACCCACTCGCGCATCGGGGTGCCGTTGGCCGCGGCGAAGGGCAGCCCGGTGCCGGCGGTGACCAGGCCCTCCACGCGGTGACGCGGCAGCTTCAGCACCAGCGCGCCGCCGACGACCATCGCGAAGATCGACCCGTCGACGGTGAGCGCGGCCGAACCGAAGCCCCGCCCCCCGCCCGCGCCGGGTGGACCGACGCCGGGCCGGGTGGCGAGGGCCTCCACCAGGAGGTCGAAGCGCCGGCCGGGGTCCACGACGAGGAGTCCAACGCCGGTCACCGGGGATGCGCAACGGGAACGCGCACCGGATCGGTGAGGATGTCGCGGTGAGTCGTCGCGGATGGGCGCTGTTCCTGGCCATGTCGGTCATCTGGGGAGTGCCCTACCTGCTGATCAAGGTGGCGGTCGAGGAGACGTCGCCGGTGGTCGTCGTCTTCGCCCGGTGCGTGATCGGGGCGGCGCTGCTGCTGCCGTGGACGCTCGCCCGCGGGCAGGTGCGGCCGGCGCTGCGGCACTGGCGGGCGCTGCTGGTGTTCACGGTCCTGGAGATGACCGGGCCCTGGCTGCTGCTGTCCTACGCCGAGGTGTCGCTGTCGAGCTCGCTGACCGGGCTGCTGGTGGCGTCGGTGCCGTTCGTCGCCGCGCTGGCCGCGCGGCTGCTGGGCGGTGAGGAGCGGCTGACCCCGGTGCGGCTCGCGGGCATGGGGCTGGGCGTCGTCGGCATCGCCGCGCTGCTCGGGCTCGACGTGGAGGGCATCGCGCTGCTGCCGGTGCTCGCCGTGGTGCTGGTGGTCGTCGGCTACGGCACCGCGCCGCTGGTGGCCAGCCGGTCGCTGGCCGACGTCCCGGGTGTGGCGGTCAGCGCGCTCGCGCTGACGATCACCGCCCTGGTGTACGCGCCGTTCGCGCTGCCGCGGGTCGGGGAGGTGGCCGACGCGTCGATGCCCGCGCTGGCGTCGTTGGTCGCGCTCGGGGTGGTGTGCACGGCGGTGGCGCTGGTGCTGTTCTTCGCGCTCATCCGCGAGGTCGGGCCGCAGCGGGCGCTGGTGATCACGTTCGTGAACCCGGCGGTCGCCGTGGTCGCCGGCGTCCTGCTGCTCGGGGAGCCGTTCACCCTCGGCCTCGCCGTCGGGCTGCCCCTGGTGCTCGTCGGCTGCGTGCTCGCCACCCGGCGCAACGCCCCCACTCCGGCTCCCGCCGCGGTGGACGCCGCGGTCCCCTGAGGCCCGCGGTCACGGCCGGACGGTCCGTGCTCCGACGCCGCGCACGCTCGCCCCTGGTCCGGGAGGCGGTCAGGCGGCGGGAGCGAGCAGGGGTGCCGGGGTGGTGATCTCGGTGCCGTCGGGCCGGCGGGTGCGCCAGGTGCCGCTCGGTTGTCGCTCGACGCGGAAGCCGTGGTGGACCTTGGTGTGGTGGCGTTCGCACAGCAGGGCTGCGTTGTCGAGGCTGGTGTCGCCGCCGTCGATCCAGTGGACCAGGTGGTGGACGTCGCACCACCAGGTCGGTGCACCGCACCCGGCGAACACGCACCCGCCGTCGCGGAGCTCGGCGGCGCGGCGGATGTGGCGGCTCATCAGCCGCTGCTCGCGGCCGAGGTCCAGTGGTGCGCCGTCGGGGCCGAGCACCACGCGGGAGATGGCGCCGTCGCAGGCCAGCCAGCGGGCTCTCGCGGCGGAGATGGTGGCGCCGAAGCCCATCCGCCCGGCGTTCGGCCGCCCGTGCGGGTCGACCAGGTCGTCGAGGTCGATGACGACGGCGATCTGCGGCCTGTGCCCGCGCAGCGTCGGCAGCGATCCGGCGGCGAGGGCGTTGTCGGCGACCTGCACCAGCGCGTCCCCGAGTCGCTGGGCGCGGGTGCGCTCGTCTCCGGCGGGCCGGTCGGCCTGCAGATGCGCCTCGAGTGCGGCCTGCAGCTTCTCGCCGCCGACCGCGTCCAGGTGCCCGCGGATGGTGAGGGAGCCGTCGGCGTGCCGGGTCAGCGTCAGCGACCGCCCCTCGGTCGGGTCGGGCTCGGGCCCGTCGGGGTCGAGGGCGTTGCAGTAGTGCTGCACCACCTGAGCCAGGTCGGCGTGCGGCTGCTCGACCGCCACGCCGGTGAGCACCGCGTCGATGACGGCCAGGTCCACCCCGGCGGCCGCGGCGGCGGTGAGGCGTTCGGGGGTCACCGCCCGCGCGGCGACGGCGACCTGCTCGGCGGTGACCAGTCCGGCGTCGTGGGCCTCGGCGAGGGCGGGCAGGTGCTCCAGCGCCCGGCCGGTGCGCACCAGCCGGGAGGCATCGGCGGTCGACAGCCGGCAGTGCCCGCGCAGCCAGGAGGCCATCGACCTCAGCCCGTCCCGCTCCGGCGCCTGGGACAGCTCCGCCGCCCGCACCGCGCGGGCCAGTCGGGCGTCGATCCGGTTGCGCTCGGCGACCAGCGCGGCGACGTCGTCGAGGACGTCACCGCTCCCCGGCTCGCCCGAACACATGATCGAAGTCTATTGGGTTCGACGACCGCCTGCACCCTGAATCCCCAGGTCAGCGGTCCGTCCACAGATCTCCGATCGCCGTCGTGCAGCCGGGCCGGACGGCCGTAGGAGGTGTCCATGACGACCGACCTGTCGGACGGCGGCACTAGCGTGGCCGTCGTGGAGCCCGTGCCGACCACCGACCGCGTGCGCTGCGCCTGGGGCGACAGCGCCCCCGAGTACGTCGCCTACCACGACGAGGAGTGGGGCACCCCGCTGCACGGCGACGACGCCCTGTTCGAGCGGCTCTGCCTCGAGGCGTTCCAGTCCGGCCTGTCCTGGATCACCATCCTGCGCAAGCGCCCCGCGTTCCGGGCCGCCTTCGCCGGCTTCTCCATCGACGCCGTCGCGGCCTTCACCGCCGACGACGAGGCCCGCCTGATGGCCGACGCCGGCATCGTCCGCAACCGCGCCAAGATCGCCGCCGCGATCCGGAACGCCCGTGCCGCGCAGGAGGTCCCGGAGGGCCTCTCGGCGCTGCTGTGGTCGTTCGCGCCGACGGGAGAGCGCCCGCGACCGGCCACCCTCGCCGACGTCCCGGCCACCAGTCCGGAGTCCACCGCGATGGCCAGGGAGCTCAAGCGGCGGGGCTTCGCCTTCGTCGGACCGACCACCGCCTACGCCCTCATGCAGGCCACCGGCATGGTCGACGACCACGTCGCGACGTGCTTCCGCGCCACCCGGGAGGGGGCTCCGGTTGGTTCCGTGGCGGTCATACGGGATCATGGGTAGCGGAGCTCACTGCACCGAGACACAGCCACACCGCAGCCGCACAGGGGCGACGGGTGGCCGGCGAAGGAGGCACGCATGGCGGCCATGAAGCCGCGCACGGGTGAAGGTCCCCTGGAGGTCACCAAGGAGGGGCGCGGCCTGGTCATGCGGGTGCCGCTCGAGGGCGGCGGCCGCCTGGTCGTCGAGTTGTCCCCCGACGAGGCCGCGGCGCTGTCCGAGGCGTTGAAGGGCGCGACCAGCTGAACGTCCCCGCGAGCTCGCCCTCGGGCAGCACCGCGCAGGACGACGCGGCCCCGGCCGCCGGCAGCACGCCGGCGACCGGGGCCGCACCCTTGCCGCGGGTCGAACTGCTGGCCCGCCTGCCGCGCCTCACCGAGGACGACGTCCTCGCCGTCCCGGTCGGCTCCGGCGGCACGCTGCCGACCTGGCTGACCTCGCCCGCCCCCGGCACCGCCCCGCCGGTCCCGGCCGGCCTGCTCACCGGCGCGCTGCAGGACACCGGCAACACCGGCCGGCCCGGCAAGGTCACCGACCTGCCCGTCCCCGGCCGCTCCCCGCGCAGCGTCGTCGCCGCCGGCCTCGGCGACGGGACGCTGCCGCACCTGCGCGGCTACGTCGCCACCGCGGTGCGCCGCGCGCAGACCCTCGCCGAGCACGGCGCCACCCGGCTGGTCCTGCCCCTCGACGGCGCTGCCGCCCCTGCCGGCGCCGACGAGGTCCGCGCCGCCGTCGAGGCCGCGCTGCTGGCCGGCTACCGGTTCCGCCAGACCTCCCGGCCGCACCCGCCGCGGCTGGCCACCGTCACCGTGGTCGCCACCGACGCCGACGACCCGGCCGTCGTCGCGGCCGCCCGCGCCGGGGAGGTCACCGGCTCCGCCGTCGCCTGGGCCCGCGACCTGGTCAACACCCCGCCGAACACCGAGGACCCGGCCTGGCTGGCGGCGCAGGCCGTCGAGCGGCTCTCCGGCCTGCCGCACGTGACCGTCACCGTGCTCGGCCCCGAGGAGCTCGCCGCGGGCGGCTTCGGCGGCGTGCTCGCCGTCGGCGGCGGCTCGGCGTCCCCGCCGCGGGTCGTCGTCGCCGCGTACGAGCCGCCCGGCGCCGGGCCCGGCCGGCCGGTTCTGGTCGGCAAGGGCATCACGTTCGACACCGGCGGCCTGCAGATCAAGCGCGGCCCCGGCATGCGCGAGATGAAGACCGACATGGCCGGGGGAGCGGCGGTGCTCGCCGCGGTCGACGCCGCCGCGCGGCTGGAGCTGCCGGTCGCGGTCACCGCCGTCGTCCCGGCCGCGGAGAACGCGGTGTCCGGGTCGTCCTACCGGCCCTCCGACGTCGTCCGGCACGTCGGCGGGCGCACCACCGAGGTCAGGAACACCGACGCCGAGGGCCGGATGGTGCTCGCCGACGGCCTCGCCCACGCCCGGCTGCACCTCGGCGCCACCGCGCTGGTCGACGTCGCCACGCTCACCGGCGCGATGCGCACCGCGCTCGGCGCCCGCACGGCCGGGCTGTACGCCACCACCGACGGGCTGGCCGGCGCGCTGTCCACCGCCGCGCTGCACGCCGGCGAGCGGGTCTGGCGGATGCCGCTGGCCGAGGAGTACGCCGACCTGCTCGACAGCGACGTCGCCGACGCGAACAACGCCCCCGGCAACCCCGGCGGCACCACCGCCGCGCTGTTCCTGCGCCCGTTCGCCGGCGACCTGCCGTGGGCGCACCTCGACATCGCGGGCCCGGCCCGGGCCGGCTCCGACGACGCCGAGGTGGTCAAGGGCGGCACCGGGTTCGGCGTCCGCACGCTGCTGCGCTGGCTGGAGGCCGGCGCCCCGCTCGACCCGCCGCCGACCGTGACGGACTGAGGAGCCCATGAGCACCGACGACACCGGAGTCGTCTTCCCCGCCGGCCCCGACGGGCGGCGCAGCACCGCGGCGGTCGGGCGCGCCGTCGTCGCCGACGCGCTGCGCCCGGTCGACCCGACCGGCGCCCGCGCCGCCGAGTCCGAGACCAACTGGCGGGCGGGCTACCTGGTGCACTTCCGCCGTCTGGTCGAGGCGGGGCTGGCCTCCCCGGACGCGGCCCGGGCCATCGCCGCGGCCGGCCTGGACGCCGTGCACGCCCGGCTGCGGGTGGCCACCGACGACGGCGAGCAGCCGCTGGCCGCGCTGCCCGCGGCGCCGGCCGGCCGGGTGCTGCGGACCCGCGAGGTGGCCGGCACCGCCGAGCCCGAGCGCGAGTTCACGCTGCCCTTCCACGGCCGGCGGCTGCGCGGCGACGACCTGCTGCGCCAGGTGGACACCTGGGTCGAGGGCGGCATCGCCGAACCCAGCCTCGGCGAGGCGGTGCGCACCGTCGCCGCGCACCCGGAGTGGCTGTCGCTGCCCGGCCGGACCGTCGTCGTGCTCGGCGCGGGCGCGGAGATGGGCCCGCTGACGGCGCTGCTGCGGTGGGGCGCCACCGTGGCCGGGGTCGACCTGCCGCGGCCGGACCTGTGGCGGCGGGTGCTCGACACCGCCCGCCGCGGCGCCGGACGGCTGCTGCTGCCCGCCACCGCCGACGACGGCGACCTCGCCGGCACCGCGGGCGCCGACCTCGTGCGCGAGGTGCCCGCCGTCGGCGACTGGGTGGCCGGCCTGCCCGGCGACCCGGTGCTCGGCGACTACGTCTACGCCGACGGCGCCACCAACGTGCGGGTGTCGGCGGCGGTCGACGCGCTCACCCTCCGCCTGCAGCGCGACCGTCCCGACCTCGCGCTGGCCTTCCTCGCCACGCCCACCGACGTCTTCGCCGTCCCCGGCGACGCCGTCGAGCAGTCGGCGCGCGCCTACGCCGGCCGCTCCCGCGCCGGCAAGCTCCTCGGCCGGCCGCTGCGCACCCTCTCGGCCGGGCGGCTGCTGCAGCGGGCGTACGTGCCGGGCACCGACCCGGGCATCAGCGACAGCCTGGTCGCGCAGCAGGGCCCGAACTACGCGCTGGCCAAGCGGCTGCAGCGGTGGCGGGCGACCGTCGCGCGGGCGGCCGGGACGACGGTGTCGATGAACGTCGCGCCGCCCACCCGCACCCGCTCGGTGGTGAAGAACCGCGCGCTGGCCGCCGCCTACGCGGGGGCGCACCGCTTCGGCGTCGAGGTGTTCGAGCCGGCGACGTCGAACGTGCTCATGGCCGCGCTGCTGGTGCACGACCTGCACACCGGAGGCGGGCCGCGGCACGAGCAGCCGTGGCAGGACGAGGCGTACGCCGCCGTCCACGGCGGGCTGTGGCGGGCGGCCTACGCCCCGCGCAGCGCGCTCGGGCTCGCCGCGGTGCTGGGCCTCGGTGCCGCGCGGGGCTGACACCCCGCGCGGGGCTGGGACGCCGCGGGCCCGGTGGCTCGTCCCGCTGCTGGTGGCCCTGGCCGTCGTCGCGGTGACGGCCGGGGTGCTGGCGGCCCGCGTCCCGGGTGGCGCCGAGGCCGCGGGCACCGGCGTGCCGGGCGGACCCACCCCGGCCGCGGAGCCGACCGGGCCCACCCCGGCACCCGGCGCGCCGGAGGTGCCGCAGCCGGTGACGCCGACCTGCTCGCCGCTGGGCCTGCTCGTCACCGCCGGCCCGGTCGACGCCGGGCTCGGCCACCGCGGCGTCGTCGTCACCGTGACCAACTGCGGGGACGCGCCGCGGGACGTCACCGGCTACGCCGGAGTCGAGGTGCTCGACGGGACGGGCCGGCCGATGCCGTTCACCGTGGCGCACGAGTCGAGCTACACGGTCATCGACCCGGGGCCGGCCCCGCTGGTGCTGCAGCCGGGCCAGAGCGCGGTCACCGGCGTCTCCTGGTCGGCCACGGTCACCGACGGCGGGCTCACCGAGGGGCAGGCGCTGCGCGTCGTCCCGGTGCCCGGTGACCCGGGTCAGGTCCTGCCGGTGTGGGTCGACGCCGGCACCACCGGGGAGATCGCCGTCGCCGCCTGGGCGACGGAGCTCGCGCGGTAGCGCCTCACTCGCCGGTGACGCCGTCCACCGCCTCGCGCAGCAGGTCGGCGTGGCCGTTGTGCCGGGCGGTCTCCTCGACCAGGTGCAGCAGCATCCAGCGCAGGCTGAACCGGTTGCCGTTGCGCAGCGGCACCACCGACAGCGCGTCCAGCGACCCGGCCGCCGCGACCACCGCGTCGGTGCGCCGGCCGGCCTCCCGGTAGCGCTCGCGCAGCACCTCCGGCTCGAGGTCCACGGCGGCGTAGAACTCCCAGTCGGGGGTCGCGTCCCAGTCGACGCCGTCCCACGGCGCGGGCTCCGGCTCCCCGGCGAACCGCTCCACCGCCCAGGTCTCCTCCACCAGCGCGAGGTGGTACAGCAGCCCGGCCAGGGTGAGCGACGACGGCGGGTGCGCCCGGGCCAGCTGCTCGCGCGTGAGCCCCTCGGTCTTCAGCAGCAGCGTCTCGCGCTGGTAGGCGAGGTAGCCGGTCAGCGTGGTGGTCTCGTCGGCGGTCTCCGGCGGGTCGGTGCGCACCGGAGGACCCTCGCACGCCGGGGCGCGTCAGGCCGGGCCGACCAGCCCCGCGACGATCTCCGCCGACAGGGTGACCAGCGGCAGCCCGCCGCCCGGGTGCGACGAGCCGCCGACCAGGTACAGCCCGCGCACCGGGGCGGCGTTGCCCGGGCGCAGGAACGCCGCGCGGGCGCCGTTGCTCGAGGTGCCGTAGATCGAGCCGCCGACGCTGCCGGTCTCGCGGGCGAGGTCGGCCGGCGTGCGGGCCACCGACCAGCGCAGCCGGGACCGGACGTCGAGCCCGCGCGCGGCCATCACCTCCAGCACCCGGGTGGCGTAGCGGTCGGCGAGGCCCAGGGTGTCCCAGTCGACGCCGCACTCGGGGTCGTGCCGCGGCGCGTTGACCAGGACGAACCACGACTCGCTGTCGTCGTCGGGCCGGGTGGCGGGGTCGTCGGGAGCGCTGACGTAGACGGTCGGGTCGGGCACCGGGCAGGGCAGGCCGCGGTGCCGGCCGGTGCCGAAGACCGCGTCGAACTCGGCGTCGTAGTCGGCGGGGAAGGCGACGGTGTGGTGCGCCAGGCCCGGCGTGCGGCCACGCAGCGCGAGCAGCAGCACGAACCCCGACAGCGACGGCGTCGCCCGGGTCAGGCCGCGCCGCACCGCGCGGGTGCGCCGGTCCGGCGGCAGCAGCCCGGCGTACAGGGCGGTGGCGTCGGCGCCGGAGACGACGACGTCGGCGGTCACCTCGCCGCCCTCGGCGAGCTCCACCCCGGCGACCCGGCCGCCGTCGCGCAGCACCCGCCGGACCGGCGTGCCGGTGCGGACGTCGGCGCCGTGCTCGCGGGCCCGCTCGGCCACCGCCTCGGCCAGCCGGTGCAGCCCGCCGCGCACGTACCAGGAGCCGAACGCCTGCTCGACGTAGGGCACGGTGGCCAGCACGGCGGGCGCGCGCCGCGGGTCGGAGCCGGAGTAGGTGGCGTAGCGGTCGAGCAGCACGCGCAGCCGCGGGTCGCGCAGGTAGCGGGAGCCCAGGCCGCGCAGCGTCTGCCAGGGCGCGACGGCGGCGACGTCGGCCGGGTCGCGGGCCAGCCGGGCCAGGGTGGCCGCGCCGCGCAGCGGCGAGCGGAGGAACGGCTGCTCGGTGATCGCCCACATCGCGCCGGCGCGCTCGAGCAGCGCCTGCCACTGCGTGCCGGCGTCGTCGCCGAGGGCGGCGTCGAGCGCGCCGGGGACCGCCTCGAGGTGCCCGGGGACGGCCAGCCGGGTGCCGTCGGCGAACCGGTAGTCGACGGCGGGGTCGAGCCGGACGAGGTCGACGGACTCCTCCAGCGGGCCGCCGGTGGCGTCGAACAGGTCGCGCAGCACCTGCGGCAGCGTGACCAGGCTCGGGCCGGTGTCGAAGGCGTGGCCGTCGCGGGCGTACCAGCCGAGTTTGCCGCCGACGGCGCCGGACTGCTCCAGCACGGCCACCCGGTGCCCGAGCGCGCCGAGCCGCGCCGCGGCAGCGAGGCCGCCCAGCCCGGCGCCGACGACCACCACCCGTGCCACAGCGTCACCGTAGTGCCGCGGCTCACCGCCCGATCGGGTGATCACCCGAGGTGGCGGGGCCCGGCTCCCCGGCCCACGATCGGCACACCTGCGGAGCCGACGCGGGAGCACGACAGGAGGACGACCCGTGCGGACGGCGGTGTGCTCGACGGCGGTGCTGGTGGTGGTGCTGACCGGGTGCTCGGACGTGCACCTGCCCGACGTCGAGCAGGTGGCCGGGGACTTCGCGACGGCCGATCCCGCCATCCGCTGCGACCTGCTCACCGACGCGGCGGTGCGGGCGCTGGAGCACGAGGAGCCGACCGGCTGCCCCGTGGCGCTCGAGGAGCTCCCGCTCGGCACCGGCGGCGTCGTCACCGCGCAGGTCTGGGGTCAGGAGGCCCAGGTGCGGCTCACCGACGACACGCTCTTCCTCTCCCGCGCGCCCGACGGCTGGGAGGTGGCCGCGGCCGGCTGCCGGCCCTCCGGCGAGGGGCGCTACGACTGCCTGGTGGAGGGCTCGTGAGATCCGTGCGCGGGGTGTTCCTGGCCTACCTGCTGGTCGTCTTCGGCGGCGTGGCCTACTGCCTGGTCCTCGCCCTGCTCGGGCGGTGAGCGGAGTGCGGCGGTTCGTCCGGGAGAACTCGCTGAGCCTGGGCTTCGGACTGCTGTTCCTGCTCAGCCTGGCCGGGCAGGCGGTGGCCGGGGCGGCCCAGACGAGCGAGGACCGCCAGGCCGAGGGCCTCGCCCCGGTCACCCTGGCGCACTACGTGACCTCGTCGTCGTTCGCCGTCGACGTCATGGAGAACTGGCAGTCGGAGTACCTGCAGTTCTTCCTCTACGTGTTCGCCACCGTCTGGCTGGTGCAGCGGGGGTCGCCGGAGTCCAAGGAGCTGGACGACGCCGGGACCGAGAGCGACGAGGACCAGCTGACGGGCGCCCACGCCCGCGACGACTCGCCGGCGTGGGCGCGGCCGGGCGGCTGGCGCGGCGCGCTGTTCTCCCGGTCCCTGGGGCTGCTGTTCGCCGGGATCTTCCTGCTGACCTGGGCGGCGACCTCGGTCGCCGGCTGGGCGGCGTACAACACCGGGCAGCTGCAGTCGCACGCGGACCCGGTGAGCTGGGTGGCCTACCTCGGCCACGCCGACTTCTGGAACCGCAGCTTCCAGAACTGGCAGTCGGAGATGCTGGCAGTCGGCTCGATGGCGGTGTTTGCCGTCTACCTGCGCCAGCGGGGGTCGCCGGAGTCCAAGCCGGTCGGCGCGTCCCACTCCGACACCGGCGCCACGGGGTGAGGACCGCTCAGGCGAGCAGCCCGGCCAGCGCCGCGTCGGAGGCGGCCAGCGCCGTCCGGTCGTGCGTGCTGCCCGCGGCGACGAGCTCGGTCGCGCCCGTGCGCTCGGCCAGCTCCGCCAGCCGCGCGGCCACCCGCGAGGCGGTGCCGGCGACCGCCGTGGCCGCCGTCCGCTCCGCGTGCCGCCGCTGCACGGCCGTCATCGGCGCTGCCTCCACCGCGGCCACCGGCTCCAGCGGCGGGAAGACGCCGGTGGTGCGCGCCTGCGCCATCGCCCACGCCTCGGGCAGCAGCAGGTCGGCGGCCTCGGCCGCGGTGTCGGCGACGAGCACGTCCAGGCTGATCGCGACCTCCGGCTCCGGCGCCTGCTCCGAGGGCCGGTAGGCGCGGCGGTAGCGGGCCAGCGCCTGCCGCCCCGGCTCCGGGTCGCCGGCCACCCCCAGCAGCGGCCCGCCGACGACGACCGGCAGGCCGAGTGCCGCGGCGACCTCCAGGCCGCGCCCGGTGGCCAGCACCCACATCGGCACGTCGCCGGCCGGGCGCGGGTGCATCGTGATCTCCGCGGTGCCGTCGAGGTGGGCGCGCAGCTCGGCGAGGTCGGCGGCGAAGTCGCGCTCGGCCTCCCGCAGCGCCCGGCGCACGGGCGGGGTGAAGCCCGGTGAGCGGCCCAGGCCCAGGTCGACGCGGCCGGGCGCGAAGGCGGTGAGGGTGGCGAACTGCTCGGCGACGACGAGCGGCTGGTGGTGCGGCAGCATGACGCCGGCCGAGCCCAGCCGGATCGTCGTCGTCCGGCCGGCGACCGCGGCCAGCAGCACGGCGGGCGCGGCCCCGGCGATGCCGGGCACGCCGTGGTGCTCGGCGACCCAGAACCGCCCGTAGCCCAGCCGCTCGGCCGCCACGGCCCGCTCGACGGTGCCGCGCAGCGCCGCCGCGTCCGGCTCGCCGGCGCGGGTGCGCGAGCGGTCGAGCAGCGAGAGGCGCATCAGAACGCGTACCGCACGCGCAGCCAGGGCGCGTGGGAGGCGATGAGCTCCCGCAGCCGCTCGACGCCGGCCCGCTTGACGTCGTTGCGGTAGCGCACGTTCCACTGGCCGTTCTGGCTGCGCTTGGGCTGCTGCAGGTCCGGCCGCCACAGCAGGTCCTCGGCCTTCGGGTGCCAGCCGAGGTTGACCTCGTGCAGGTCCCGGTTGTGGGTCAGCATGATCACCTCGGCGGCCGCCTGGGCCTTGGCCGCGGGGGAGAGGGTGTCGTCGAGCTGCCGCAGCAGCTGCGCCCAGTCGGCCTCCCACCCGTCGCGCAGCACCACCGGCGAGAGGTTGAGGTGCACCTCGTACCCCGCCTCGACGAAGTCGTCGACGGCGGCGACGCGCTCGGCGATCCGGCTGGTCCGCACGTCGACGACCCTCGAGTCGGCGTCGGGCATGAGCGAGAAGCGGATGCGGGTGCGGCCCTGCGGGTCGAGGTCGAGCAGCTGCCGGTTGACGTACTTGGTGGCGAACGACGCCTTGGCGGTGGGCAGCCCGCGGAAGGTGGCGACCAGGTCGGCGACGTTGTCGCTGACCAGCGCGTCGACCGAGCAGTCGCTGTTCTCGCCGATGTCGTAGACCCAGCTGACCGGGTCCACCTGGTCGGGCTCGGTCTTGAGCCCCTGCCGGGCGACGTGCCGGCGCAGGTAGCCGGTGATCTGCTCGATGTTGGTGAAGACGGTGATCGGGTTGGCGTAGCCCTTCTGCCGCGGCACGTAGCAGTAGGCGCAGGCCATCGCGCAGCCGTTCGCCGTCGAGGGGGCGATCCAGTCGGCCGAGCGGCCGTTCGGGCGGGCGGTGAGCGACTTCTTCACGCCGAGCACCAGCGTCTCGGTCTTCACCCGCACCCAGCGGTCCACGTTGCCCTCGTTGCCGTGCAGCTCGGGGATCTTCCAGTGCGAGGGCACCTCGACGACCTCCGCGCCGGGGAAGCGGGCGAGCACCTCGCGGCCGCGGGCGGAGTCCAGGGCGGCCGGCTCGGCGTAGACCGTGCGGACGTCGAGCAGGCGGGTGGGGGAGGGGACGGGCGCGGCGGACGGCGGAGGCGCTGCGGTCACGCGGGGTACAGCGCCCGCGCGCGAGCCCGGATTCCGCCCCTGACCTGCGGGGACGGTCACACGGTGCGGATCAGCGGTGCCGGTCCGGGGCGAGCTCGTGGACGTCGAGGCGGCCCTGCTCGATGTCCTCGGCGACGTCCTCCACGGCGCGTCCGCCGGCGTAGGCCTCGGCGCGCAGCAGGTCCAGGGCGGTGGCCGGGTCGGTCTCCAGCGCCATCGCCGCCCGCCCCGCGGCCCGCACCACCGCGGCCCGCCGGCGCGCCTCGGGGCCGTGCAGCCAGTCGGGGCCGCGCTCGGCCGGCCAGTCCGACCAGACGGCGGCGTCGCTGAGCGCCGCGGTGACCAGCTCGCCGACGGCCATCGCCGCGAAGACGTCCAGGCCCGGCACGGCGGCCTCGTCGGTGAAGTACAGGTCGAGCGCCCCGGCGCCGGCGAGGTCCTCGCGCAGCGGGAGGGCGACCACCGCGCGGAACGGCGTCTGCGCGGTGAGCAGGTCGGCGAAGGGCATCCAGCGCCGCCGCAAGTCGGCCAGCAGCGCGAAGACCGGCTGCCGGGTCTCCTGGGCCTCCCAGCAGGGCCCCGCGCCGACGGTGAACTGCAGGCGCTCGGCGCAGGCGGCCACGGTGGTGCTCGCCCCGATCGGGATGCGCAGGCCGGACGCGTCGACGACCGACAGTCCCGCCGCGTCGACCCCGAGGGTGGTGACGCACGCCCGGGAGAGGCGGACCGGCAGCAGCTCGGCCGACTCGGGGCCCCGGGTGGCTTCCGCGTCCAGCGCCGCGGCGAACCGTGTGGCGATGGTCACACGTCATCCTCACCCGCTGCGGCCCCCGCGGCCATCCCGGTCACCCCGTCGCGTCCGGCCGGTGCGTGTACGCCGCCTCGCGGACCGCGTCGTCGTCCTCCAGGCCCGCGCCCAGCGCCCCGCCGACCGTCGCCAGCGAGCTGGTCAGCCACGCCAGCTCCAGGTAGTCGCCGATCGCGGCCGGGTGGCCCAGCCCCTCGGCGAACAGCGCGGACGGCACCAGCAGCAGCGAGCCGACCAGCGCGAGGGTGAACAGCGCGGCGTAGAGGGTGAGCACCCCGATGACCACGGTCGCGACGGTGGCCAGGTTGAACAGCGCCACCTGCTTGCGCACCCGGCGCGACCGGGCCCGCTCCCACAGCCCCGCCCCGACGACCAGCGTCGCGCAGATGGCCACCACCGACCCCAGCCCGACGGTGGACAGCCGCAGCCAGCCGAACCGGTCGGCCAGCCGCCAGATGTCGGCGGTCACCAGGGCGAAGACGCCGGCCGCGACCGCCGCCGTCAGCGCGCGGGACAGCCGGATGGTCAGCCGCCACGGCCGGTTGGCGCGCACCATGCCGACCAGCAGCCGCAGGTTGCCCGACAGCACCCGGGCGGTGAACCGGACGCCCTCGGCGGTGTCGGCCGGGTCGGTGGCCAGCTCGCGCACCCGGCGGCGCAGCGCGGCCGGGTCGTCGTCGCCCTCGGCGTCACCGAGCAGCGTGCGGACCAGCCCGACCGTCGTCTGCAGCGCGCGGCGGCGCCGGCCGACCGCGCCCAGGGCCGGCAGGGACAGCACCGCGACGCCGTGCACCGGGCTCGCGTGCGCGACGACGGTGCGCCGGTCGACCGCCAGCGGCAGGTCGGTGACGACGACGGCGAGGTCCCACTCCTCCGACAGGAGCCGGTCGCGCGCCGCGGCGACGATCTCCGCGTCGTCGGCCGGTGGCTGGACCAGCCCGTCCTCGACCACGCGGACGTCCCACGCGACGTCGGGGTGCCGCTCGCGCAGCGCGCCGACCAGGTCGCCGGCCAGCTCGTCGGCCACCTCCACCGGCGCGCCGGGCGCGGCGACCAGCCCCACGACGACGTCGGCCGGCCCCGCCGCCTCGCCGGTCAGGGGGCTCTCCGGTGCCGTGCTCACAGCCTCAACTGCTCCTCGCGTCCGGTCTGCCACTCGACCATGACGATGCTCGCGTCGTCCTGCAGCCGGCCGTCCTGGTGCTGCATGACGCTGCCCATGAGCCGGCGCATCGTCTCCGGCGGCGGGTCGCCGGCGAGCTCGGCGCGCACCACCAGGTCCGCGAGCCGGTCCTCGCCGAAGAACGCGCCCTCGGGCGAGCGCGCCTCGACGACCCCGTCGGTGTAGAGCAGGACGCGGTCCCCGGGGCGCAGCTGCATCCGGCACACCGCGGGCGCCGCCGCCAGCAGCCCCAGCGGGCGCGCCGGCGGGCAGGCCGGCGGCCGGATCAGGGCGCCGTCGCGCACGACGATCGGGTCGGGGTGCCCGCAGTTCACCCAGGTCACCAGTCCGGTGTCGAGGTCGAGCCGGGCGACGGCCGCGGTGGCGAACCGGCTGCCGGCGAACTGGCCGGCGACGACGGCGTCCATCGCGGCCGCGATCGCCGGGAGGTCGAGGCCCGTGCGCCGGGCGTGCCGGTAGGCACCGACGGCCGCGGTGGCCAGGAGGGCGGCGGGCAGGCCGTGGCCGACGGCGTCGAGCACGGCCAGGTCCACCAGCGCGCCGTTGACCGCGTAGTCGAAGGTGTCCCCGCCGATCTCGTAGCTGGGCTCGAGCGCGCCGGTGATGACGACGCGGTCGCTGGCGTAGGTCAGCGGCGGCAGGAGCTCCCACTGGATCTCCGCGGCCAGCGTGAGCTCCCGCCGCCGCCGCAGCCGGGCGAACAGGTCGCTGTAGGCGTCGCGCGTGACGACCAGCTCGGCGACCAGCGAGGCGAAGGACCGCGCGTCGTCCTCGAGCTCCGGCGTAGGGTCGCCGTCGAGGACGTACTCGACCACGCCGATCCGCTCGGCGCCGTCGAGCAGCGGCACCCACAGGCTGGCCGGGCCGTCGCCGGCCGGCGCGTGGACCGGCTCGACCCGCCGGAACGCGCGCCCGGCCACCGACCCGTCGATGGTCACCTCGTGCCGGAGGGGCACGCCCTCGCCGCCCAGCGGCAGCAGGACGTGCTGGGCGTAGTCGGCGAGGTAGACGACCGCCCCCCGGACGCCCAGGCGCCGCGCCTGCTCCGCGACCACGGCGCCGAGGTCGTCGGCGGACAGGTGGTGCGACGCACGGACGAGCGCCCGGACGGGGTCCCGGTCGGACGGGCGCGGATCGGTGGCCACGAGGGGTCAGGATCGCATCCCGGCCCGCGGCGGGCGCGGGGAGCGGGTCGCGGGGATCATCCCCGGGCGTCGAGGACGGCCCGGTAGACGCCGACCGTCTGCTGCGCGATCGCCGGCCAGCCGAACTCCGACAGCACCCGCTCCCGGCCCGCGGCGCCCATCGCCGCGGCCCGGGTCGGGTCGGCGAGCAGCTCGGCGATGCGCGCGGCCAGCCCGGCCTCGAAGGCGGCGACGTCGTCGGGGTCGTAGGGGACCAGCAGCCCGGTGACGCCGTCGGCCACGACCTCGGGGATCCCGCCGACGGCGCTGGCGACCACGGCCGTGCCGCAGGCGGCGGCCTCGAGGTTGACGATGCCCAGCGGCTCGTAGACCGAGGGGACGACGAACACCGTCGCCCCGGTGATCAGCGGCACCAGCTGCTCGCGCGGCAGCATCGCCTCGATCCAGACGACGCCCGGCCGGCGGGCCTGCAGCTCGGCAACGGCGTCGGCGACCTGCTGCCGCTCGGCCGGGGTGTCGGCGGCGCCGGCGCACAGCACCAGGCCGGCGTCGGCCGGCAGCTGCTCGGCCGCCCGCAGCAGGTGGACGACGCCCTTCTGCCGGGTGATCCGGCCGACGAACAGGGCGTAGGGCCGGTCGGGGTCGACCCCGAGCGAGCGGACGACGTCGGGCGCGGGGGTGGGCCGGTAGGCCTCGGCGTCCACGCCGTTGCCGACGACGTGCACGCGGGCCGGGTCGAGGTCGGGATAGGCGTCGAGGACGTCGGCGCGCATGCCGTGGCTCACCGCGATGACGGCGTCCGCGGCGAGGTAGGCGGTGCGCTCCACCCACGACGACAGCCGGTAGCCGCCGCCGAGCTGGTCGGCCTTCCACGGCCGCCGCGGCTCCAGCGAGTGCGCGGTCACCACGTGCGGCACCCCGTGCACGAGCCCGGCGAGCAGCCCGGCGCCGTTGGCGTACCAGGTGTGGCTGTGCACGAGGTCCACCCCGGCCAGGGCCGCGGCGATCTCGACGTCGGTGCCCAGCGCCTGCAGCGCGCCGTTGGCCTCGGCCAGGCCCGGCGGCACCGCCCAGCCGCGGGCGTCGGTCCGGGGGCCGCCGAACGCGTGCACCTCCAGGTCCGGGCCCGCGGGCAGCGAGCGCAGGGCCGCGACGAGGTGCTCGACGTGCACGCCGGCCCCGCCGTAGACGTCTGGGGGCCACTCACGGGTGACGATGCCGATCCGCACGGCGGTCACCCTAGGGGGCGGGGAGTGCGGAGGCGGGGCGACGGCGGACGCGTGGAGCGGCTAGGTTCCCTCCATGCGTGGCGGTCCTCGAGTTCTCGGCATCGTCCTGGCCGGTGGCGAGGGCAAGCGGCTCGCGCCCCTGACCCAGGACCGCGCCAAGCCGGCGGTGCCGTTCGGCGGCAACTACCGGCTCATCGACTTCGTGCTGTCCAACCTGGTGAACGCCGACATCCGGCAGATCGCCGTCCTCACCCAGTACAAGAGCCACAGCCTCGACCGGCACATCACCACGACGTGGCGGCTGTCGCAGATGCTCGGCAACTTCATCACCCCGGTGCCGGCGCAGCAGCGGCTCGGGCCGCGCTGGTACACCGGCAGCGCCGACGCGATCTTCCAGAGCCTCAACCTCATCTACGACGCGCGCCCCGACGTCGTCGTGGTGTTCGGCGCCGACCACGTCTACCGCATGGACCCGGCGCAGATGATCGACCAGCACGTGAGGACCGGCGCGGGGGTCACCATCGCGGGGCTGCGCGTGCCGCGGCGCGAGGCCACCGGGTTCGGCGTCATCGACGCCGGCGCCGACGGCAAGGTCCGCGGCTTCCTCGAGAAGCCGGCCGACCCGCCGGGCCTGCCCGACAGCCCGGAGGAGTCCTTCGCCTCCATGGGCAACTACGTCTTCACCACCGACGCGCTGCTCGAGGCGCTGCGCGCGGACGCCGAGGACGCCGACTCGGCGCACGACATGGGCGGCTCGATCATGCCGATGCTCGCCGAGACCGGGGACGCGTACGTCTACGACTTCTCCACCAACATCGTCCCCGGGGCCACCGAGCGCGACCACGGCTACTGGCGCGACGTCGGGACGATCGACTCCTACTTCGACGCCCACATGGACCTGGTGTCGGTCACCCCGGTCTTCAACCTCTACAACGACCGCTGGCCGATCCTCACCCTGCCCCCGCAGCAGCCGCCGGCGAAGTTCGTGCTCGGCGGGCGGGCCGAGGAGTCGATGGTCAGCGCCGGCGCGATCATCGGCGGCGGGTCGGTGCACAGCTCGGTCGTCTCGCCCGGCGTGCGGGTCGAGCGCGGCGCGCGGGTCGAGGACAGCGTGCTCATGGACGGCGTCCAGATCGGCGAGGGCGCCTACGTGCGGCGGGCGATCCTCGACAAGAACGTCGTCGTCCCGGCCTGGGCGCGGATCGGGGTGGACTCCGACGCCGACCGCGAGCGCTACCACGTGAGTGCCGGCGGCGTGACCGTCCTCGGCAAGGGCGCCCGGGCGATCGTCTGACGAAGGACCCTCGTGCCCCCCACCCCTCGCTCCGCTCGGGTCGGGCCCCTGCACGAGGGCCGTTCCAGCACCTCCCCACTGGTCGTCACGCTGCTGCTGGGGGCGGAGGCGCAGGCGCGGTTCGACCGGCTGCGCGCCGAGCACTTCCCGGCCGACCGCAACCACCTGGCCGCGCACGTCACGCTGTTCCACGCCCTCCCGGGCGACCGGCGCGACGACGTCGACGCCGCCCTGGCCGCGGCCGCCGCCCGGCCGCCGTTCGCCGTCGCGGTGACCGGGCTGCAGCTGCTCGGCCGCGGGGTCGCCTACCGGCTGGCGGCGCCGGAGCTGTCGGCCTTGCACGCGGGGCTGGCCGCGGAGTTCGACCCCTGGCTCACCCGGCAGGACCGCCAGCGGCTGTCGGCGCACGTCACCGTGCAGAACAAGGTGGAGCCCGCCGTCGCCCGGGCGCTGCGCGACCGGCTGACCGCGGAGTTCGTCCCCGGGGAGGTGCCCGCCCGCGGGCTGGGGCTGTGGCGCTACCTCGGCGGCCCGTGGGAGCCGCTCGTGGAGCACCTCTTCCGCTGACCGGCCTCCCTGCAGGGGCCCGCCGCGAGCGTGCGAGCGGTGGGGGCAGGGAGGTCCTTCCCCTAGGGCCGGCGGGTCGCCACCAGCAGGCCCGCGCCGATCGGCAGGACGGCGGAGGTCAGCCCCTCGTCCTCGCGGACGTTGTGGGCGAGGTCGCGCCAGGCGACGGTGTCGGGGTCGCGGGCGGCGCGGTCGCCGATGCGGTCCCCCTCGAGCAGGCCGTGGCAGGCCAGCGTCCCGCCGGTGCGCACCAGCCCGAGCAGCGCGGCCAGGTGCGGGGCGTACTCGGTCGGCGGGCCGGCGCAGACCACCAGGTCGTAGGCGCCGGGGGACAGGCGGGGCAGCACCTCGGCCGGGGTGCCGAAGATCAGCCGGGTCCGGGACTGCGGCACGCCGGCCTCGGCGAACGCCCGCCGCGCGCCGCGCAGCTGCTCGGGGTCGGCGTCCAGGGCGGTGAGGACGCCGTCGGGCCGCATGCCGCGCAGCAGCCACAGGCCGACCACCCCGCCGCCGCTGCCGATCGACACGACCGCGCGGGCGCCGGCACCCGCCGCCAGCACGGCGAGGGTGGCGCCGGCGGCCGGGCCCGGCGGGGGCGGGCCGCCGAGCGCCACGGCCCGGGCGCGCGCCGCGGCCACGACGGGGTCCTCGGCGGCGTAGCGGTCGGACCAGGCGGCAGCGCCGGTCCCGCCGGCGCGCGACGGTTCCTCGGCGCTCATCACCGGCCGAGGGTAAGGGGACCGCGGCCCGCGTTCCGGGAGGCGTTCCTGTGAGGAACCTGGCAAGAACTGACGACGGGAACACGGAATGGCGTCAGGGCCGTTGGTCCGGACGTGACACCCGAGCGTGCCGCCGTCCCCGTCCATCCCGCGGGGGAGGTCGGCAGCGTGCGCGTCCGCGATACTGAGGACGTGCCCGAGGCCGCCGTCCCCCCTGCCGCCGACCAGCAGTCGGCCGCGTCCGGCGCCGGTGAGGTGTGGGTGGCGCCGACCTGGGAGCAGGTCGTGCGGGACCACTCGGCGCGCGTCTACCGGCTGGCCTACCGCCTGTCGGGCAACGCCCAGGACGCCGAGGACCTCACCCAGGAGACGTTCGTCCGGGTCTTCCGCTCGCTGGCCGACTTCTCACCGGGCACCTTCGAGGGCTGGCTGCACCGCATCACCACGAACCTTTTCCTCGACATGGTCCGCCGCCGCCAGCGGATCCGGTTCGACGCGCTGCCCGAGGACACCGAGCGGCTGCCCGGCACCGCGCCGAGCCCCGAGCAGGTCTACGCCGACACCCACCTCGACCCGCAGGTGCAGGCGGCGCTGGACGCGCTGCCGCCGGAGTTCCGCGTGGCCGTCGTCCTCTGCGACATCGAGGGCCTGACCTACGAGGAGATCGCGGCGACCCTCGGCATCAAGCTCGGCACCGTGCGCAGCCGCATCCACCGCGGCCGCGTGCAGCTGCGCCAGGCCCTCGCGCACCTCGCCCCGCGCAGCGTCCCGGCCCCGGGGGCTCCCGCATGAGCCTGCCGGAGAGCCACCTGGCGCAGGAGGCGATCGCCGCGCTGGTCGACGGCGAGCTGGCCAGCGGCCCGGCCGCGCGCGCCGCCCGGCACCTGGCCGGCTGCTCCGAGTGCCGGATGCTCGTGCAGGCCCAGCGCGAGGCGAAGGACGCGCTGCACGCCGCCGCCGACGTCGCCGTCCCCGGCGACCTGCTCTCCCGGCTGTGCGCCATCCCGTTCACCGCCGACGTCCCCGGCGGCGGCGGGCTCGGCACCGTCACCGCGTCGGCGGGGGAGCTGACCGTCACCGGGTCCTCCGGCCGCTGGACCGTGTCGCTCGACGACCCGCCGGCCCGTCCCGCGTCGCCGCACCACGCGCGGTGGCTCCGCCGCAGCGTCGCCGGCACGCTGGCCGGGCTGGGCCTCGGCGTCGCCGTCCTGGCGCTCAACCTGCCGGACCCGGGGGAGCGGGTGACCCGGACGCCGTCGTCGGTGGCCGGCCCCTCCTCGCCCGACGAGCGCACCGAGGTCGTGCCGCCGGTGGTCCGCACGCTGAGCGGCCCGTCGGCCGCGCCGGGCGCCACGCCGTGACGACCGGGCCCTGATCCCGGGGCCGTGACTCCGGGGGCCTGACCCCAGACCCCCGCGCCCGCGGGCGGGTACCGTCGCGCCGGCACCCGTAGTCCACGTCCGCCGCCAGGTCCGGGAGGACCCTGAACCCGTGACCGCACCCGACGACGCCCGCGAGACCGGTCCCTCGGAGCCCGCTCCCGGCGGCGCCCCCCGCGACGGCGAGCGCACGGTGGAGGCGGTCGTCCGCCCGCCGGTCGCCGCCGGCACGGGGGGCGACGACGTGGTCTTCGCCCGTCCCGCCGGGGCGACCGGCTCCTTCGCTCCGCCGGAGCGGCCACGCCCCGCCGCGGTGCCGGCGCAGCCGCCCGCGAGTCCCGCCCAGGCCGCCGCGTTCGGCCGCCCGCCGGCCGTCCCGGGCAGCTTCGCCGGCGACCGCCCGACCCCGCCGCCGCGGCCGGTGGCCCCGCCGCCGCCGGAGGCCGTGCTGCGCGCCTTCCGCGCCCCGGCCGGGCAGGCCGGGC
Organism: Geodermatophilus sp. SYSU D00867; assembly: GCF_054050315.1. NCBI lineage: Bacteria > Bacillati > Actinomycetota > Actinomycetes > Geodermatophilales > Geodermatophilaceae > Geodermatophilus > Geodermatophilus sp. SYSU D00867. The sequence goes on from NZ_JBJGZC010000015.1 coordinate 47,861, forward strand.
TGCAGGAGCCGCCCGGCGGCCGCCCCGGGCGCCGCCGCACCTCGGCCGGGCCGTGGTGGAAGCCGGACGCGAAGAGCGACCCCTGGCGCGACCCGCACGCCCCGGCCGGCCTCACCGGCCCGGCGGTGTTCGAGGAGGAGTCCGAGCAGGAGGGCCCGGTCGTCGTCGACCGGAAGGGCCGGAAGAAGCTGCGGCTGCGCGACCTGTCGGTGCGGGTGGCGTTCCTGGTCGTCCTCGCCGTGCTGCTCGCCGGCGCGCTCGGCGGCGGCGTGGGCTACCTGCTGACCCGCGAGGCCAGCGAGACCCCGCTGCTGGCGCCGGGCACCACCCTGTCGGAGACCGACGAGGGCATCAGCCGCGAGCCGGGGTCGGTGTCGGACATCGCCGGCCGGGTGACGCCGGCGGTCGTGTCGATCGAGGTGCGCATCGGCGACGCCGGCGCGACCGGCTCCGGCGTCGTCATCGACGGCGAGGGCGGCTACATCGTCACCAACAACCACGTCATCTCCGGCGCCGACGGCGTGGACGGCGCGGAGATCCGGGCGGTGTTCAGCGACGGCAGCGGCTCGGCCGCGCGCATCGTCGGCCGCGACCCGGCGAGCGACATCGCCGTCGTCAAGGTGGAGAGGCCGGGGCTGGTCACCGCCTCGCTGGGCAACTCCGACGACGTCGTGGTCGGCGACCCGGTGGTGGCGATCGGCTCGCCGCTGGGCCTGGCCGGCACGGTCACCAGCGGCATCGTCTCCGCCCTCGACCGGCCGGTGCGGCTGGCGGGGGAGGGCAGCGACACCAACGCCGTGATCAGCGCGGTGCAGACCGACGCGCCGATCAACCCGGGCAACTCCGGCGGCGCGCTGGTCGACGCCACCGGCGCGGTCATCGGCATCAACACCGCGATCGCCTCGCTGGGCGGCGGCAGCGTCGGCCTGGGCTTCGCCATCCCCATCGACACCGCCCGCGACGTCGCCGAGCAGCTGATCGCCACCGGCAGCGCGGTGCACGCGACCCTCGGGGTGAACACCCGGTCGGTCACCGACGGCACCCGCGACGGCGCGCTGGTCCTCAACGTGGAGCCGGGCAGCCCCGCGGCCCAGGCCGGGATCCGCGAGCAGGACGTCGTCATCGCCGTCGACGACCAGGCCGTGGGCAGCTCCGAGGAGCTCGTCGTCGCCGTCGACGCCCACGACCCCGGGGACGTGGTGACCATCGAGCTGGTCCGCAACGGGTCGTCGACGACGGTCCAGGCCACCCTCGCCGAGGCCTGACCCGGCCCGGGCACCGAATACCCTGGGACCCGCGGAGGAGGGAGCGGCGCGTGTTCGACTCGATCGGCTGGGGCGAGATCGTCGTCCTGGCGCTGGCCGCGCTGTTCATCTTCGGGCCCGAGCGACTGCCGACCCTGGCGCGGGACGCCGCGGCCGGGCTGAAGAAGGTCAAGCAGGCGATCACCGGGGTGCGCGCCCAGGTCGACGAGTCCCTCGGCGAGGACCTCGCCGGCCTGCGTGACCTGGACCTGCGCAAGTACCACCCGAAGACGTTCATCCGCGCCCAGCTGTTCGAGGACGACGACGCCCCGCCGGTGCGCCGCGGCGCCGCCGCTGCCGCGGGCGCGACCGCGGCGAGCCTGGTGAAGCCCGCGACGCGCCCGGCCGTCGTCGAGCACGACCGGAGCGCCCCGCCGCCGTTCGACGTCGACGCGACCTAGCGGGTCCTGCCGCGGCGGCGGTCGCGGCAGGCTCCGCGGGGTGACCCGCGCCGATGGTCGCGCTCCACCGGGCCCACGGCGAGGCCGTGCACGGGCGCGGCGAGTGGCCGGACACGCGGGACCTTGCTGCGCGCGGTCGGCCTGCCGGAGGCCCTGGCCGGGGCCGCGCACACGTCCGCCCAGACGACCTCGTGCGGGCCTCGCACCGGCTGGGCGTCGAGCCGGTGGGCCCGCACGTCGGCACCCCGATCGTGGCCACGGGGTCCGGGACGCCGTCGGCCTGGTTCGGTCCCGTGCTCTCCCGCGTGCCCGTCGGCGAGGAGGCGGGCCGGCTGTGGGACGGCGTCGTGCTCGTCTCCGGGACCGGCGGCTCCCACGGGCTCGAGGGCGCCCGCACGAGCCGCCGCGCGGCTGAGACGCGCCGAGGCCCGGCCCCCGCGGGGGCCGGGCCTCGGTCCGAGCGGGTCCTAGCGGCGGACGGGGGTGAGCCCCAGCGACATGCCCGACAGCCCGCGCTGGCGGACGGCGAGGGAGTCGGCGACCTTCGTCAGCGCCTTGGCGGCCGGGGTCTCGGGGTCGGCGAGCACGATCGGCGCACCGGCGTCCCCGGCCTCCCGCAGCCGGGTGTCGAGCGGGACCTGGCCGAGCAGCGGCACGGTGGCGCCGAGCAGCCGGGTGAGCGCGTCGGAGACCGCCTGGCCGCCGCCGGAGCCGAAGACCTCCATGCGAGAGCCGTCGGGCAGCTCGAGCCACGACATGTTCTCGATGACGCCGACGACCTGCTGGTGGGTCTGGGTGGCGATCGCGCCGGCCCGCTCGGCCACCTCGGCGGCGGCCTGCTGCGGCGTGGTCACCACGAGGATCTCGGCGTTGGGCAGCAGCTGGGCGATGGAGATCGCGACGTCGCCGGTGCCGGGCGGCAGGTCGAGCAGCAGGACGTCGAGGTCGCCCCACCACACGTCGGCGAGGAACTGCTGCAGCGCGCGGTGCAGCATCGGGCCGCGCCACACGACCGGGGTGTTGCCCGGGGTGAACATGCCGATCGAGATGACCTTCACGCCCATCGACTGCGGCGGCATGATCATGTTGTCGACCTGGGTCGGCTTGTCGTCGACGCCCAGCATGCGCGGCACCGAGTGGCCGTAGATGTCGGCGTCCACGACGCCGACCGACAGGCCCCGCTTGGCCAGCGCCGCGGCGAGGTTGACCGTGACGCTGGACTTGCCGACGCCGCCCTTGCCGGAGGCGACCGCGTAGACGCGGGTCAGCGAGCCCGGCTGGGCGAAGGGGATGACGGGGTCGGCCGCGTCGGTGCCGCGGACGGTGCGGCGCAGCTCGGCGCGCTGCTCGTCGCTCATCACGTCCAGGCCGACCTGCACCGACGTCACGCCGGGGACGGCGGAGACGGCGGCGGTCACCCGGTTGGTGATCGTCTCGCGCATCGGGCAGCCGGCCACGGTGAGGTAGACCTCGACGCGCACGGCGCCCGGGTCGCCGCCGACGCCGATCTGCACGTCCTTGACCATCCCGAGGTCGGTCAGCGGACGGTTGATCTCCGGGTCCTGGACGGTGGCCAGAGCGGCGTTGACGGCGTCGAGCGCCGGCGAGCCGGTCAGCGTGTCGGACATGGGGGGATGTGTCTCCTTCGACGGGGGACCCGGTCCGCGGCACCACACGTCGGCGACCTGCACTCCGGTCCACCTGCCACTGTACGGCGGCGGGCACCGGGTGCCGCCGGCTGCGGAGGTGATGTGCTGCGCACCCGGCCGGCGCCGTACCGGGCGGTCAGCCGCCCACGCGGTTCCAGCGGCGGTGCTCCACGCCGGCGTCCCGCAGGAGCCGGGTCAGCCCGCGGCCGCCACCCCGCGAGTACGCGACGAGCGCGTCGAGGACGTCGGCGGCCGCGGGCGCACCGAGGGCGGCGAGCAGGGCGGGGACCTGCCCGGGGGCGACGTCGACGGCGAACTCGTACTCGTCGTCCCCGCTCAGGCTCTGGCCCTCGACGCGCAGGCCGGCGCCGGACAGCGTGGCCCACTCGGACCAGGTGCCCCGCGGCCCCCGGTCGTCGCGCAGCACCACCCGGCGGTCGCCCGCGGCTCCGGTCACGCGCCCGACCGTACGCAGCCGGGCCGTAGGCTGCGGCGACGTGTCCGCTCCCGCGCGTGCCGCCGTCCTCCGCGACGCGATCGGGCTCGGGGTGGCCGTCGGCCTCTACGGCGTCGCCTTCGGCGCGGCCGCCGACGCCGCCGGCCTGGACCCCTGGCAGGCGCTGATCATGTCGCTGCTGATGTTCACCGGCGCCTCGCAGTTCGCGCTGGTCGGCGTCCTCGGAGCCGGCGGCGGGGGCGCGGCCGCGATCGGCAGCGCGCTGCTGCTGGGCACCCGCAACACCGTCTACGGCGTCCGCCTGGCGCCGCTGCTGGCCCCGCGCGGGCTGCTGCGCAGGCTGGGCCTGGCGCACTGGGTGATCGACGAGACGACGGCGCTGGCCGTGGCCGCCCCCGACCGCGACCTGTCCCGGCTGGCCTTCCTCGCCGGCGGGGCGTCGATCTTCACGGTGTGGAACGCCACCACCCTGGCCGGCGCGCTCGGTGCCGGGGCGCTGGGGGAGACCGCCGAGGCGGCGCTGGACGCCGTCGTCCCGGCCGCCTTCCTGGCGCTGCTGTGGCCGCGGCTGCGCGCCGGCGCCGAGGAGCCGGCCGTCGCCCGCCGGGTGGCGCTGGGCGGCGCGGCCGTGGCGCTGGCGCTGACCCCGTTCGTGCCGCCGGGCGTGCAGGTGGTGGCCGCCGTCGTCGCGGTGGTGCTGGCCGGCCGGCCGCGGGAGGAGGCGGCGTGAGCAGCGGGACGCTGTGGACGGTGGTCGTCGTCGGGTCGCTGGGCTGCTACCTGCTGAAGCTGGCCGGGCTGTCGGTGCCCGCGGCCTGGGTCGAGCGGCCGTGGGTGACCCGGCTGGTCACCTTCGTGCCCGCGGCGCTGCTGGCCGCCCTGGTCGCGGTGCAGGCGCTGACCTCCGGACAGGCCCTCGTGGTCGACGGCCGGCTGGCCGGGGTCGCGGTCGCGGCGGTCGCCCTCGCGCTGCGCGCGCCGTTCATCGTGGTGCTCGTGCTGGCCGGCGCCACCGGTGCGCTGGTGCACGTCCTGACCGCGTGACGCCGCTGCGGGCCGCGCTGCTGGGGCTGCTGGCCGGGGTCGCCGCCAAGGCCGCCGACGAGTCGGGGGTCGCCTGGGCCGCCGCGCTGGGCAGCCAGCCGGCCGCGTGGGTGCTGGCCGTCGCCGCGCTCGGCCGCTGGGCGCCGTCGGCCTGGGCTGCCGCGGTCCGCGCGGCCGCGTTCTTCGCCGCCATGACGGTCGCCTACTACACCTGGGCCGCGGTCGTGCTCGGGTTCGCCTGGACGCCGGGGCTCCTCGCCGCCTGGCTGGTCCTGTCCGCCACCGCCGTCCCGGCGACCGCGGCCGCCGCGTGGCTGGGCACCCGCGCGGACGGGCCGCTGCCCGGGGCGCTGGTGGCGGGGATCGCGGGGATCGCGCTGGCCGGTGGGGACGCGCCCGCGCTGTGGCCGGGCGGGACGGACCCGCGCCCCGTGCAGGCGGCCGCCGACGTCGTCGCCGCGGTGCTGCTCACCGCCGTGCTGCCGCGCTGCCGGGCACGCGGGCCTGGGCCCTCGCGCTGGTCGTCCCGGCCACGGCGGCGGCCGCCGCCGGGCTGCACGTGCTGCGCGCGGTGCTGGGCTGAGCCCCCGGCCGCCGGGCCCTCCGGCGCAGGCTCAGAACAGCCGGGCGTCCCGCTGCTCCAGGTCGAGCAGGAAGCGCTTACGGGACAGCCCGCCGCCGAAGCCGACCAGGCTGCCGTCGGCGCCTACCACCCGGTGGCACGGGACGACGATCGCCAGCGGGTTCCTCCCGCACGCCAGGCCGACGGCCTGCGCGCCGCCCGGCTCGCCGACGGCTCTCGCCACCGCCCCGTAGGTGGTCGTCCGGCCGTAGGGGATGCGGGTGAGCTGCTCCCAGACGGCCAGCTCGAAGTCGCTGCCGCGCGGGCGCAGCGGCAGGTCGAACGCCTCCCGCTCGCCGGCGAGGTACTCGCCGAGCTGGCTAGCCACGTCCGCGAGCGCGGCGTCGTCCCGAGCGCCCAGATCGGCCTGCGGGTCCGGGGGTGAGAGGTACAGCCGGACGAGCACGCCGTCGTCGGCGACGACGGTCAGCGGCCCGATGGGCGAGGCCACCACTGCGTACGCGCGCATGCCCGGCAGTGTGCCGCGGGGGGACGACAGCCCGGGCGGCCCGGTGCGCTACGCCGTCGGGTCCGCGAGCGCCGGCTGGACGGGGTCCTTCTGCTTCTTCTTGGGCTTCTTCTCCCGCTCCTCGGGCGAGCGGTTCTCGGCGAGGCGGCCCAGCTCGCCGCGGATGAAGTCGCGGGTGGCCAGCTCGCCGATGGCCACCCGCAGCGCGGCGAGCTCGCGGGCCAGGTACTCGGTGTCCGCGCGGGTCTGCGCGGCGCGGGCGCGGTCCTCCTCGGCCTGCACGCGGTCGCGGTCGGCCTGCCGGTTCTGCGCCAGCAGGATCAGCGGCGCGGCGTAGGCGGCCTGGGTGGAGAAGGCCAGGTTGAGCAGGATGAACGGGTAGGGGTCCCAGCGCAGCCGGACGGCGAAGACGTTGAGGGCGATCCAGAGCACCACGATCACCGTCTGGACGGCGAGGAAGCGCCCCGTGCCGAGGAAGCGGGCGATCCCCTCGGCGAACCGGCCGATCGCGTCGGGGTCCAGCCGCAGGTAGCCGGTGATCCCGCGGGACGAGCCGCGGGGGACGTCGAGCCGGCGGCCGTCAGCCACGGCGGGCCCGCTCGCGCCAGTCCTCCGGCAGCAGGTGGTCGAGGACGTCGTCGACGCTCACCGCGCCCACCAGCCGGCCCTGCTCGTCGACCACCGGCGCGGCCACCAGGTTGTAGGTGGCGAAGTACCGGGTGACCTCGGCCAGCGGCGCCTCCGGGCGCAGCGGGTCCAGGTCGTCGAGCACCCCGCTCACCAGGCCGGACGGCGGCTCGCGCAGCAGCCGCTGGATGTGCGCCAGGCCCAGGTAGCGCCCGGTCGGGGTGGCCGACGGCGGCCGGCAGACGTACACCTGGCTGGCCAGCGCGGGCGTGAGCTCGGGCTCGCGGACCCGGGCCAGCGCCTCGGCGATGGTCGCGTCCGGCGCGAGGATCACCGGCTCGCTGGTCATGATCCCGCCGGCGGTGTCCTCGGAGTACTGCAGCAGCTGGCGCACCGGCTCGGCCTCGTCGGGCTCCATCAGCTCGAGCAACCGGTTGCGGTCGACGTTGGACAGCTCGGCGAGCACGTCGGCGGCGTCGTCGGGGTCCATGACCTCGAGCACGTCGGCGGCCCGGGACTCGTCCAGCGTGCCGAGGATGACGACCTGCTCGGCCTCGGGCAGCTCGCCGAGGACGTCGGCCAGCCGCTCGTCGTCGAGGGCCTCGGCGACCTCGTGCCGCCGCTTGATCGGCAGGTCCTGCAGGGCGTGCGCGAGGTCGGCGGCGTTGAGCTCGCGGTAGGTGGCGATCAGCGTCTCGGCGCCCTGCCCGCTCTCCGGCAGCGCGAGCCCGGCGACCTCGTCCCACGCCAGCTGGTGCAGCTGCCCGCGGCGGCCGAGCCGGCCGGGCTCCTGCACGGCCAGGCGGGTGACCTGCCACTCGCCGGTGCGGGTCTGCTCGATCCCGGCGTCGACGACGGTGGCCCGCCGGCCCGACTCGCGGACGGTCACGGTCCGGTCCAGGAGCTCGCCGAGGACCAGCGTCTCGCCACGCCGCTGCTCGAAGCGCTTGAGGTTGAGCGTGCCCGAGGCGAGCACCACCGCGCCCGGGTCGATGCTGGTCACCCGGCCCATCGGCACGAAGATGCGGCGGCGGGCCACGACCTCCACGACCAGGCCCAGCACCCGCGGGGAGGCGGTGTCCACGCGCAGCGCCACGACGACGTCGCGCAGCCGCCCGACCCGGTCCCCGTTGGGGTCGAAGACGGGCAGGCCGGCGAGCCGCGAGACGTACGCCCTGGTCACCGTGCTCACACTCGGTGAGGCTACCGTCGGGGTCGTGGCGAGCCCTGTGTCCGTCGGATCGGCGTCCGTCGAGTACGAGGTCGTCGACGTGTTCGCCCCCCGGGCGTTCGCGGGCAACCCGCTCGCGGTGGTGTTCGACGCCGACGCGCTGACCACCGGGCAGTGCCAGGCGCTGGCCAACGAGTTCGCGCTGTCGGAGACCTCGTTCCTCTGCGCGCCGACCGAGCCGGGCGCCTCCTACCGGGTGCGGATCTTCACCCCCTTCGCCGAGCTGCCCTTCGCCGGGCACCCGAGCGTCGGTGCCGCGCACACGCTGGTGCGCACCGGCCGGCTGGCCGCGGGCACGCTGCACCAGGAGTGCGGCGCCGGCGTCCTGCCGATCGAGGTGACCGGCGACGGGGCGACGCTCACCGGCGGGCGGCCGACGCTGGAGGACGGCCCCGACCCGGCGGCGCTGGCCGCGGCGCTGGGGCTGTCGGCGGCCGACGTCGTCGGGCTGCCCGCGCACGTCGCCGGCTGCGGCCTGCCCTTCGCCTTCCTCGCGGTGCACCCGGACGTCGTCGACCGCGCCGCCCCCGACCCCGCCGCGCTGGCCGCCTTCGGGGTGGGGGAGGGCGTCTCGGTGCTGTCGTGGGACGGCTCCACCGCGTACGCCCGCGTGTTCGCGAACGACCTGCGCTGGGGCGAGGACCCGGCCACCGGCTCGGCGGCGCTGGGCGCCGGCGTCTGGCTGGTCGCCACCGGACTGGTCGCCCCGGACGGGACGTCGTCGTACACGGTGCGGCAGGGCGAGGCGATGGGCCGGCCGTCGGTGCTGTCGTGCACGGTCACCGCCGACGGCGGCTGGGCGACGGCGGCCACGGTGTCCGGAGCGGTGGTGCCGGTGGCCTCCGGGCGCATCCGCGTGCCGTGAGCGCCGGCTCGACGGCGGCCGTCTCCCCGTGGGCGGTCCACCGGCCCGGCTCCCGCGACGTCGTGCTCTTGGCGGTCGCCGTCGTCGGGGTCTCCTTCTCCGGCCCGCTGACCGCGCTGGTCGGCGCCTCGTTCCTGGCGCTGGCGTTCTGGCGCAACGCCGCCGGTGCCGCGCTGCTGGTGCCGGTGCTGCTGGGCCGCGAGCGCGCCACCCTCACCGGGCTGCGGCCGCGGGACCTGGGCAGTTCTGTCGTGGCCGGGCTGTTCCTCGCCGCGCACTTCGCCGCGTGGCTGCCCAGCCTGTCGATGACCACGGTCGCCGCGTCGACGGCGCTGGTCACCACCACGCCGATCTGGACCGCGCTGGCCGCGCGGGTGTCCGGCGTCCGGCTGCCCGCGCAGGTGTGGACCGGGCTCGCGCTGGCCGTCGTCGGCGCCGCGCTGATCGCCGGGGTCGACGTGGCGGTCAGCCTCGAGGCGCTGGCCGGGGACGGGCTGGCGCTGCTCGGGGCGATCTGCGCCGGCGGCTACATGCTCGCCGGGGCCCGCGCCCGCGCCCGCCTGGCGACGTCGGCGTACTCGGTCGTCTGCTACTCCACCTGCGCGGCCGTGCTGGCCGTCGCCGCGCTGGTCACCACCACCCCGCTCGCCGGGTTCCCCGCCCGCGACTGGTGGCTGATCCTGGCGATCACCGTGTGCGCGCAGATCCTCGGGCACACGCTGCTCAACCTGGTGCTGTCCACCGTGGGGCCCACCGTCGTCGGGCTGGCGGTGCTGCTCGAGGTGCCCGGCGCGCTGCTGGTCGCGCTGGTGCTGCTCGGCCAGACCCCGCCGCTGCTCGCGCTGCCGGGGATGGTCGCCGTGGTCGCGGGAGTGGCGCTGGTGGTCCGGGCCGGCCGGCCGCAGGTGCCGGTCGAGCCGGTCACCTGACCGTCGTTACCCTCCGGTAGCCGAAGATCCCGATCACCAGCGGAGGCACCGTGGCCGAGCTCCGATCCCGTCGTTCCAACCTCGCCGTGCCGGGCAGCAACCCGCGCTTCCTGGAGAAGGCCAAGGGCCTGCCGGCCGACCAGGTGTTCCTGGACCTCGAGGACGCCTGCGCGCCGCTGGCCAAGCCGGGTGCCCGCAAGAACATCGTCGCGGCGCTCAACGAGGGCGGCTGGGGCGAGAAGATCCGCACGGTCCGGGTCAACGACTGGACGACGGAGTGGACCTACCGCGACGTCATCGAGGTGGTCGAGGGCGCCGGCGCGAACCTCGACTGCATCATGCTGCCGAAGGTCGTCGACGCCTCCCAGGTCGCGGCGCTGGACTTCCTGCTGACCCAGATCGAGAAGGCCAACGGCCTGGAGGTCGGGCGGATCGGCATCGAGGCGCAGATCGAGACCGCGCAGGGCCTGATCAACGTCAACGACATCGCGTTCGCCAGCCCGCGGATCGAGACGATCATCTTCGGCCCGGCCGACTTCATGGCCAGCATCAACATGAAGTCGCTGGTGGTGGGCGCCCTGCACCCCGACTACCCGGGCGACCCGTTCCACTACATCCTCATGCAGATCCTCATGGCCGCCCGCGCCCGCGGCGTGCAGGCCATCGACGGCCCCTTCCTGCAGGTCCGCGACGTCGACGCCTTCCGCGAGGTCGCCAAGCGCTCGGCCGTGCTCGGCTTCGACGGCAAGTGGGTGCTGCACCCCGGCCAGATCGACGCCGCCAACGAGATCTACGCGCCGTCGCAGGAGGACTACGACCACGCCGAGCTCATCCTCGACGCCTACGACTGGTACACGTCCGAGGCCGGCGGCAAGAAGGGCTCGGCGATGCTCGGCGACGAGATGATCGACGAGGCCAGCCGCAAGATGGCGCTGGTCATCGCGGGCAAGGGCCGCGCCGCGGGGATGTCCCGGACGTCGTCCTTCACCCCGCCCGACGCCTGATCCACCCCGACCCACAGGCGGCCCGTCCGGGACTCCCGGGCGGGCCGTCGTCGTTCCCGGGGCGACCGGGCCCGAGTGACCGGGGACACGGCGACCGGTGCGGGGAGGTCGCCCATACTCCCCGGTAGCAAACGGACACCGGAGTCCCGGAGGAGTGAGCGTGGCCCGACTGGCGCAGACCGCCGACCTGACCGACATCCAGCAGGAGATCCTGTCGACGGTCAGGAGCTTCGTGGACAAGGAGATCATCCCGCACGCGCAGGAGCTCGAGCACGCCGACGAGTACCCGCAGGAGATCGTCGACGGGCTCAAGGAGCTCGGCATCTTCGGGCTGATGATCCCCGAGGAGTACGGCGGCCTGGGGGAGTCGCTGCTGACCTACGCGCTGGTGGTCGAGGAGATCGCCCGTGGCTGGATGAGCGTCTCCGGCGTCATCAACACCCACTTCATCGTCGCCTACATGATCCGCCAGCACGGCACGCAGGAGCAGAAGGACCACTTCCTCCCGCGCATGGCCACCGGCGAGGTCCGCGGCGCCTTCTCGATGTCCGAGCCGGGCCTGGGCTCCGACGTCGCCGGCATCCGCACCAAGGCCGTCAGGGACGGCGACGAGTACGTCATCGACGGCCAGAAGATGTGGCTGACCAACGGCGGCTCCTCCACGCTGGTGGCGGCGCTGGTGCGCACCGACCTGGGTGCGGACAAGCCGCACCAGAACCTCACGACGTTCCTGGTCGAGAAGCCGGCCGGCTTCGGCACCGTGGCCCCGGGCCTGACCATCCCCGGCAAGATCGACAAGATGGGCTACAAGGGCGTCGACACCACCGAGCTGGTGTTCGACGGCTACCGCATCGGCGCGGACATGATCCTGGGCGGGGAGCCCGGCCGGGGCTTCGCGCAGATGATGGACGGCGTCGAGGTCGGCCGGGTGAACGTCGCCGCCCGCGCCTGCGGCATCTCCATCCGCGCGTTCGAGCTGGCCGTGGAGTACGCCCAGCAGCGGGAGACCTTCGGCAAGCCGATCGTGCAGCACCAGGCGATCGCGTTCCAGCTCGCCGAGATGGCCACCAAGGTCGAGGCCGCGCACCTGATGATGGTCAACGCCGCCCGGCTCAAGGACGCCGGCAAGCGCAACGACGTCGAGGCCGGCATGGCCAAGCTGATCGCCAGCGAGTACTGCGCCGAGGTCACCACGCAGTCCTTCCGCATCCACGGCGGCTACGGCTATTCCAAGGAGTACGAGATCGAGCGGCTCATGCGCGAGGCGCCGTTCCTGCTCATCGGCGAGGGCACCAGCGAGATCCAGAAGACGATCATCAGCCGCGGCCTGCTCAAGGAGTACGGCCTCAAGCGCTGACGGACCGCACGCGAGCGGCCCGGGACCGGCACGGGTCCCGGGCCGCTCGTCGTCTCCGGCTCGCTCGTGCTCTGCACACACCGGTGTCCGGAGCACGAGCGGGCGGGACTCAGCTCGCCGGCCGGCTCAGGTCGTGGACGGTCACGCCGTCGACGGTCCGGGCGGTGTAGTTCTCCGCCACCCAGGCCGCGATCTCCGCCGACGCCGAGCTGCCGCCGTCGCTGACCATCCCCGTCCCGCCGCCGATGAACCAGTGGATCTCGCCGTCGGCGACGTACTGCTGGAACTGCTCGAGGGTGGGCGAGGGGTCGCTGCCGTTGAACCCGCCGATCGCCATGACGGGCAGCCCGGTGGCCAGCTGGTAGCCGGCGGCGCTGTTGGAGCCGACCGTGGCCGCCGCCCAGGTGTAGCCGGCGGCGTCCTCGGTCAGCGCGGCGACCATCTCCTCGCCGACGTCGGCCGTGCCCAGCAGGCCGCCCGTGCCGCCGCCCGCACCGCGGGTGACGTTGCCGGGGGTGGTGGTGCCGCCGGGAGCGGGGAGCGTGCCGGCCGCGGGTCCGCCCGCCGGCGGCCGGCCGCCGGGGAACCCGCCCCGGCCGCCGGTCCCGCCCGGGCCGCCGAAGCCGGCGCCGGTGACCGTCGGGCCGGCGCTCGGGATCGACCCGGTGTGCGCGGTGCCCGCGGTCTGCACCGCGTACGCGGCGGGCCCCGCGACGCCGGCCAGCAGGCCGACGGCGAGGACGGCGGCGGCCACGGCGCGGCCGAGCCGGCCGACGGCGAGCAGGGCGACCGCGGCGGCCAGGCCGGCGACCAGCACGACCCACCGCAGCCAGGGGAGGAACTCCGCCGAGCGGCCCAGCAGCACCCACGCCCACAGCACGGTGCCGGCGAGCGTCCCCGCGAGCACCAGCCGCGCCCACGCCCGGCCGCGCCGCTGCCACAGCAGCGCGCCGCCGGTCGCGACCAGCGCGGCGACCGCCGGGGCCAGCGCCACCGTGTAGTACGCGTGGAAGATGCCGGCCATCAGGCTGAAGGTCAGCCCGGTGACGCCCAGCCAGGTGCCCCAGGTCAGCAGCGCGGCGCGGCGCGGGTCGGTGCGCGGTGCCCGGCCGACGGCGACCAGCCCGGCGACCAGCAGCGCCAGCGCCGCGGGCAGCAGCCAGGCGATCTGACCGCCGATCTCGGAGTCGAACAGCCGGGTCAGGCCGGTCTCGCCCCAGCCGCCGCCGCCGGCGCCGCCGCCGACGCTGCCGGTCTCCTCGCCGGTGAGCCGGCCCAGGCCGTTGTAGCCCCAGATCAGCTCCCAGACGGAGTTCGTCTGGGAGCCGCCGACGTAGGGCCGCCAGGACTCCGGCACCAGCTCCACGACGGCGACCCACCAGCCGCCCGCCACGACCATCGCGGCGCCGGCGCCGAGCAGCTGCAGGACCCGGCGGCGCAGCGTCGTGGGCGCGGCCACCAGCCACACGAGCGCGAAGCCGGGGACCACCAGCACCGCCTGCAGCGTCTTGGTGAGGAACGCGAAGCCGACGAGCACGCCGACGCCGACGAGGCCGCGGGTGGAGGCCCGCTCCAGCGACCGGGTGAGCACGTACGCGGCCGCGGTCATCAGCAGCACGAGCAGCGCGTCGGGGTTGTCGAAGCGGAACATCAGCGCCGCGACGGGGGTGAGCGCGAGCGCCGCGCCGGCGACCAGCCCGGCACCCGGGCCGCTCACCCGGCGCACCGCCAGGTACAGCAGCCCGACGGTGGCCACGCCCATGAGCGCCTGCGGCACCAGCAGCGACCACGAGTCCAGCCCGAACAGCCGCACCGACAGCGCCATCACCCACAGCGAGGCCGGCGGCTTGTCCACGGTGATCGAGTTGGCGGCGTCGGAGGAGCCGTAGAAGAACGCCTCCCAGCTCTGCGAGCCCGCCTGCGCGGCCGCGGCGTAGAAGGCGTTGGCCCAGCCCGACGCCGAGAGGTCCCACAGGTACAGCACGCCGGTGGCGGCGAGCAGCCCGAGCAGCGCGGGGCGGACCCAGCGCGGGTCGGCGGGGCGGCCCCGCAGCAGGCGCGCGGCCCGCCCGGACCGGGCCGGGGCGGGGAGTGCGGCCCCGGGCGCGGCGGGCGCCGCCGGGGGCGTCGCGGTGGCGGTCATCGGGCGGTCTCCGTCTCGGGGGCGGTCACGGCCTCGGGAGCCGGCCGGGCAGGGGTGGGGGAGGTGCGGAAGACCCAGCCGCGCAGCAGCACGAAGCGCAGCAGCGTGGCGACGGCGTTGGCGCCGACGAGCACGGTGAGCTCGAGGCCGCGGGCCGGGGTGGGGTCGGCGAGGTGCAGCAGGCCCAGCGCCCCGCTGGTCAGCGCCAGGGCGAGGCCGAACACGACCAGGCCCTGCAGCTGGTGGCGGCCGGCGCCCGGACCGCCGCGGATGCCGAAGGTGACCCGCCGGTTGGCCGCGGTGTTGGCCACCGCGGTCACCAGCAGGGCGAGCAGGTTCGCCGGCTGGGCGGCCACGACGCCGCGCAGCAGGACGAACAGCAGCAGGTACGCCAGCGTCGACAGCACGCCGACGACGGCGAAGCGGACGAGCTGGCCGGCCAGTGACGACGAGACACCGGGCAGCGGGTCGGGCAGCGGCTGCCGGCCGATGGTGGCGCGCAGCTGCGCCAGCGGCAGCCGCCCGGTGGCCAGCGCGCGCAGCATCCGCACGATGCCGGCGACGTCGGCGCGCGCCGTCCTCACGATGTCGACGCGGCTGTCGGGGTCGTCGACCCAGTCGACGGGCACCTCGTGGATGCGCAGCCCGGCACGCTCGGCGAGCACCAGCAGCTCGGTGTCGAAGAACCAGCCGGTGTCCTCGACCAGCGGCAGCAGCCGCGCGGCGACGTCGGCCCGGATGGCCTTGAAGCCGCACTGGGCGTCGGACAGCGAGGTGGCCAGCGTGCGGCGCAGCAGCAGGTTGTAGCCGCGGGAGACGACCTCGCGCTTGAGGCCGCGCACCACCCGCGAGGAGCGGGAGAGCCGGGTGCCGACGGCGAGGTCGGAGTGGCCGCTGATCAGCGGGGCGACCAGGGGCAGCAGGGCGTTGAGGTCGGTGGAGAGGTCGACGTCCGTGTAGACGAGGACCGGCGCGTCCGACCCCAGCCAGGCGGTGCGCAGCGCCCCGCCGCGGCCGGGCTCGGGGATCTGCAGGACCGTCACCCCGGGCAGCTCGGCGGCGACCCGGTGCGCGACCTCCAGGGTGCGGTCGGTGCTGGCGTTCTCCGCGACCGTGATGCGGAACGGGTAGGGCAGGGACTCGGTGAGGTGGGCGTGCAGGCGGCGCAGGCACGGCTCGAGGTCGGTCTCCTCGTCGTGCACCGGGACGACCACGTCGAGGACGGGGCGCCCGCGGCCGGCGGCACCGGCGCGGTCGTGCGCGCCGAGCAGGAGCGGTGGCATGGGGAGGACGGTCCGGCCCGCTCCTGGGGTGCTCCGGTGCGGGCGCTGGAGATCGACTGTGAGTGGCAGGTCACTACATTCGGTCGCGTGCGAGCCGTGGGAGTGACCGAGTTCGGCGGGCCCGAGGCCCTCACCGTCGTCGACGTGCCCGACGAGCCCCTCGGGCCGGGGCAGGTGCGGCTGCGGGTGCGGGCCGCGGCGGTGAGCCCGACCGACACCCACCTGCGCGAGGGCGCCTACGCCGGCCGCGACCCGGTGAAGACCCCGCCGTGGGTGCCCGGCATGGACGCCGCCGGCGAGGTCGTCGAGGTGGGCGAGGGCGTCGACCGGGTGGCCGCCGGCGACGCGGTCATGGCGATCGTCGTCCCCACCGGCGCGCACGGCGGCTACCGCGAGGACCTCGTGCTGCCCGCCGGATCGGTGGCCCGGGTGCCCGCGGGCGCCGACGCCGTCGCCGCCTGCACCCTGCCGATGAACGCGCTCACCGCCCGGCTGGCGCTGGACCAGATGGCCCTGCCGCCCGGCTCGGTGGTCGCGGTGACCGGCGCGGCCGGTGCCTTCGGCGGCTACGTCGTCCAGCTCGCGAAGGCCGACGGGCACACCGTCGTCGCCGACGCCTCCGAGGCCGACGAGCAGCTGGTGCGCGACCTCGGCGCCGACGTCGTCGTGCGGCGGGGCGACGACGTCGCCGAGCGGATCCGCGCGGAGTTCCCCGACGGCGTCGACGGGCTGGCCGACGGCTCGGTGCAGGACGCGCTGGTGCTGCCCGCGGTCCGCGACGGCGGGAAGGTGGCCACCGTGCGCGGCTACCGCGGCGACGGGACCGGCCGGGTCGAGGTGCTGCCCACGATGGTGCGCCGCTACGCCGAGAACGGCGCCGCGCTCGACCGGCTGCGCGAGCAGGTGGAGTCGGGTGCGGCGACGCTGCGGGTGGCCCGCACCTTCGCGCCGGAGGAGGCGCCCGAGGCGCACCGGGTGCTGGCCGCCGGCGGCGTGCGCGGCCGGCTGGTGATCACCTTCTGAGGTCGCGCGCCCGGGCCCGTGTGCCAGGGTGGGGGAGCCCCCGGCAACGGTGCCCGGGGAGGAGCGCGGAGGAGCGGCAGATGGTGCACAGGCTGGTGGTCAGCTACGGGCAGCCGGAGGACCCGGCGGCGTTCGACGCCCACTACCGCGACACGCACGTCCCGCTGACCGTGCAGATGCCCGGCCTGGTCCGGTTCACCACCGGCAGCCCGCAGGCGCTCGACCCGCGCCAGCCCGCGCCGTACCTGGTCGCCCACCTCGACTTCGACTCCGAGCAGGCGATGGGGGCCGCGTTCGCCTCCGAGGCGGGCAGGGCCGGCGCCGCCGACCTCCGCAACTTCGCCAGCGGCGGCGTGACCATGGCCCACTACGAGGTGAACGAGGTGCACGTCTCCCGGTGAACGGCGCCCAGGCACTGATCCGCACGCTCGTCGACGCCGGGGTCGACGTCTGCTTCGCCAACCCCGGCACGTCCGAGATGCACTTCGTCGCCGCCCTCGACGACGTCCCCGAGATGCGCGGCGTCCTCACCCTGTTCGAGGGCGTGGCCACCGGCGCCGCCGACGGCTTCGCGCGGATGGCCGGCCGGCCCGCCGCCACGCTGCTGCACCTGGGCCCGGGCATGGGCAACGGCCTGGCCAACCTGCACAACGCCCGGCGCGGCCGGACGCCGGTGGTCAACGTCGTCGGCGACCACGGCCGCTCGCACAAGCGGCTGGACGCGCCGCTGGAGTCCGACATCGACGCCCTCGCCGGCACGGTGTCCGGCTGGGTGCGCCGCTCGCTGGCCCCCGAGGACGTCGCCGCCGACGCCGCGGACGCCGTCGCGGCCGCCGCGCGGGGGCAGGTCACCACGCTGGTGCTGCCGGCCGACGTGTCCTGGTCCGAGGGGGCGGCCGTCGCCGAGCCCCGGCGGGTGCGGCCGCGGCCGCGGGTGGCGCCGGACGTGGTCGAGGACGTCGCCGCGGCGGTGCGCTCCGGCGAGCCGACCGTGCTGCTGCTCGGCGACGACGTCGTCGCCTCGGAGGCGGGGCTCGTGGCCGCGGCGCGGGTGGCCGCCGGCACCGGCGTCCGGCTGATGGCCGAGACGTTCCCGGCGCGGATGGTGCGCGGCGCCGGGCTGCCCGCCGTCGGCAAGCTGCCCTACCCGCCGGAGGTGGCGATCAAGGCGCTGGCCGGTACCCGGCACCTGGTGCTGGCCGGGGCGACCTCGCCGGTGCACTTCTTCGCCTACCCCGGCACGCCGGGCACCCCGGTGCCCGAGGACTGCACCGTGCACGTGCTGTCCGCGCCCGGTGAGGACGGCGTCGCGGCGCTCGAGGAGCTGGCCGCGAAGGTGGCCGCCGGCGCCGAGCCGGAGCTGCGCGAGGCCTCCCGCCCGGAGCTGCCGACCGGGCGCCTCACGCCGCGGGGGATCTCGGCGGTGGTCGGCGCGCTGCTGCCCGAGCGGGCGATCGTGGTCGACGAGGCGATCACCTCCGGGATCGGCGTCGTCGAGCAGACCGCCGGCGCACCGCAGCACGACTGGCTGGCCCTGACCGGCGGCGCGATCGGCGACGGCCTGCCGATGGCGGTCGGCGCGGCGGTGGCCTGCCCCGACCGGCCGGTCGTCGTCCTCCAGGCCGACGGCAGCGCGATGTACACGCTGCAGGCGCTGTGGACGATGGCCCGCGAGCAGCTCGACGTCACCGTCGTCCTCTACGACAACGCGTCCTACGCGATCCTCCAGGGGGAGTTGGCGCGGGTCGGGGCCGCCGGCGGCGGGGAGCGGGCCGGGCAGCTGCTCGACCTGGGCGGCCCCGCGCTGGACTTCGTCGCGCTGGCCACCGGGATGGGCGTGCCGGCCACCCGGGCCGAGACCGCGGAGGAGCTGGCCGAGCAGCTGCGCACGGCGCTGCGCGAGCCGGGTCCGCACCTGGTGCAGGCGGTGCTGCGGCCCGGGGAGTAGGCCCGGCTCACCCTCGCGGGGGAACACTCGCTGTCCCTGTTCCAGACGCATTCGTTTCGCGCCGATGTCCGGCGTGTGTCGAAGGGGACCGGGGGCGTCGGCGTGGACGCCGGCGTCGTGGGCAGGCGGCCGGGGGCCGTCGTCGCGTGCGCCCTCCTGCTCGCGGTGGTCGCGCTGCAGGGGCTGCTGTACGGGACGGCCGCCGGCACCGCGCTCTACTTCACCGTCGTCGGGCTGACCGTCGTCGCCGCGTGGGCCTGGGTGCAGCGCGCGGGGCGGCGGCCGGTCGCCGTCCTGCTCGCCCTGGGCGTCAGCCTGTCCGCGCTCGCGGACGTCGTCTGGCAGGTGCAGGTGTCGCTGACCGGGTCCGGCACGGACGTCGGGATCGCCGACGCCGTGTACCTGGGCAGCTACGTCTCCCTCCTCGCCTCGCTCGCGCTGCTGGCCCGCGACCGGCACCCCGACCGCGACCAGCGCCTGGCCGGCTGGATCGACGCGCTGGTCGTGTTCGTGGCCGCGCTGCTCGTCGTGTGGGAGCTGTCGATCGCCACCACGGTCGCCGACGCCGGCCTCCCCCTGCTCGACCGCGTCGTCCTCGCGCTCTACCCGGCGCTGGACGCGGCGCTGATCGGCCTGGTCGTGCGGCTGCTGGTCACCCGCCGGCAGGGGGAGCGGACGTCGCTGGCGATGGCCGCCGCGTGCGCCTGCTGGCTGGTCTCCGACGTCGCCTACCTGCTCGACGCCGACGCCGAGGGCTTCGGCGGATGGCTGGACTCCGGCTGGCTGCTGGGCAGCGCGCTGCTCGCGCTCGCCGTCCGGCACTGCGCCGCCGGCGTCGCCGTCGCCGGCCCCCGCGAGGACGACCGGACGGGCCTGGCGCGGCTGGCCGTGTGCCTGGGTGCGCTGCTGGTGCCGCCGGGTGTGGACGCGGTCCTGCACGTCCGCGGGCACGGTCACGACTCGGGCGTGGTGTTCCTGGCCGTGGTCTCGCTGACCGCACTGGTCTTCGTCCGCGCCGCGCTGCTGCTGCGCGGCGAGGCCGCCGCCCGGGCGCTGGTGCGCTCGCGGGAGCGGTTCGCCGCCAAGCTCACCGCGCACTCCTCCGACGCGGTCCTCGTCGTCTCCCGTGACGGGCGGCTGCTCAGCGACCCGGCGCCGCTGGCCGCACTGCTCGGGACCGTGGCCGGCGGCGTCACCTCCGCCGCGGACGCCGTCCGCCTGGCCGGGGTGGACCCCGAGCTGACGGGCGAGCTGTTCGCGCGGGCCCTGGCCGCCGGCGGTGGCGTCGTCGACGCCGAGCTGCCCGCGCGCCACCGCGGCGGGGACCGCTGGATCGGCATCCGGCTGGTCGACCTCGGGGACGACCCCGACGTCGGCGGCGTCGTCGTCCACGTGACCGACGTGACCGGACGCCGCCGCGCCGAGGAGGCGCTGGCCCACTCGACGCTGCACGACGGGCTGACCGGCCTGGCCAACCGCGCGCTGTTCAGCGACCGCGTGGGACAGGCGCTGCGCCGCACCGTGCGCGGCGGCGGCTCGGCCGCCGTGCTCTCCCTCGACCTCGACGGCTTCAAGGCCGTCAACGACTCCCTCGGCCACGCCGCCGGCGACGCGCTGCTGCGCGAGGTGGCGGCGCGGCTGCGCGGCGCCGTCCGCGCCGACGACACCGTGGCCCGCCTGGGCGGGGACGAGTTCGCCGTGCTGGTCGAGCAGGCCGGCGTCGGCGACGACGAGGCCCTGGTGACCGCCTCCCGCGTGCTCGAGGTGCTCTCCCGGCCGGTGGCGCTGCCCGGCGGCACGGTGACCGTGTCGGCCAGCATCGGCGTGGCCGTCGGCCGCGGGGCCGTGGCCGGTGACGCGCTGGTCCGCGACGCCGACCTCGCGCTGTACGCGGCCGAGCTCGACGGGCGCAACCGCGTGCGGCGGTTCGAGCCCGGCATGCGCGCGGCGGCGCAGGCCGCCCGCGAGCTGGAGCAGGAGCTGCACGGCGCGGTGGCGCGCGGCGAGTTCCGGCTGGTCTACCAGCCGGTGGTCGCCCTGGCCGACCGGCGGCTGACCGGCTTCGAGGCCCTGCTGCGCTGGGACAGCCCGCGGCTGGGCCCGGTGGGCCCCGACCGGTTCGTGCCGGTGGCCGAGGCGGCGGGCCTCATCGACGAGATCACCGGCTGGGTGCTGCGCGAGGCGTGCGCGACCGCGGCGGCCTGGCGGCACCTCGGCGACACCACGATGGCGGTCAACGTGTCGGCCTCGCAGCTGACCTCGCCGGACCTGGTCGGCTGCGTCGCCGCGGCGCTGGCCGGGAGCGGGCTGCCGGCCGGTGCGCTGGTGCTCGAGGTGACCGAGACGGCGCTGGTGGGCGACCCGGAGCGGGCGGCCGCGTGCCTCGGCGCGCTGCGGGCGCTGGGCGTGCGGCTGGCGCTGGACGACTTCGGCACCGGCTACTCGTCGCTGGCCCACCTGCGGCAGTTCACCGTGGACGTGCTCAAGGTCGACCGCTCGTTCGTCGGCGCGATCGCCGAGGGCGAGCCGCTGCCGGCGATCGTGCGCGGCACCATCGACCTGGGCCGCACGCTGGGCCTGGAGGTCCTCGCCGAGGGCGTCGAGTACGAGCACCAGGCGCGGCTGCTGGCCGAGGGCCGCTGCGACACCGCGCAGGGCTACCTGTTCGCGAGGCCGCTGGAGCGCTGCGACGCCGAGGCGCTGCTCCTCGAGCAGGCCACGGCCCGCGGCGGGGTGCCCGCGATCGTGCCGCTGCCCCGCGCGCCGCGGGCGCTCAGGTCCCCGGTCTGACGCCGGGGGAGGTCAGCCGGCCGCCCCGGGCGCGGGCTCGAAGGTGACCGTGACGTCGTCGACGCCGAGGGACCGGGCCAGCGTGGTGAGCATGTCGCGGGTGCCGTCCTCGGCGCGGTCGAGCAGGTCGCTGTCCGCGGCGGCGGACTCCAGCCGGCGCTCGGCGAGCGCGAACAGCTCGCTCTCGTCGGTCGGGTCGTCGGCGAACGCGTCGCCCAGCCGCTCCACGAGGCCGCGGTCGCGGTCGAGCACCCGGCTCTCGTCCGGGTCGATCCGCGCCTCGGCCAGCTGCGGGGCGGGGAGGGTGATGGTGGCCGCCGTGCCGTCGGGGGAGAGGTCGACGCTCTCCTCCCCGAGGGCGCCGAAGTCCACGTAGGCGTCGACGTCGCCGGTGGCGAGGAACTGCACCCGCTCGCCGCTGATCGCCGACGGCACCCAGGCGGTGTCGGTCTCCTGGTCGACGACGACCTGGAAGGTGCCGGTGGCGGCGTGGTACTCGTCGAGGTCGGCCATGGCCAGCAGCAGCGGCCTCGTGCTGCGGTCGACGGTCTCCTGCTCGAACGGCGGCGTCCAGTCACCCACCCTGTCGGCCACGACCACCCCGACCGGGACGACGACGGCGGCGGCGATGCCCGCCCTGAGCCATCCGCGGCGGCGCCGGAGCACCGGCGCGGCGGAGGGAGCGGGGACACGGGACTGGAGCAGGACCGGCATGCGCGCGATCTCCTCGCGGTCGTGGGGGTGTGCCGTACAGCACCCCGCCCGCCGGTTCTGTTCCCGCCGAGCGTGTGCGCTCGCGCCGCACCCGGGGCGCCGGAACGCTGCGTCGGCGCACCCGCTCGGCGGCGCCGCCGTCAGGAGCGGCTGTGCCGGCCGTCACGGCTGAGGTCCCTGGGACCTGATCGAACGACTGTGGACAGCGATACCGCGTCGTTCCGGAAATCCCACGCGCGGCTGACCTGCCGACCTAGCGTTCCGGCGCTCGCCGACGACGGCGGGTGACCGGCGACCGTGCCTCGGTCCCGGTGTGCGTGTCTCGCACCGAGACGTCCCGAACGGAGAGAGTCGATGTCCCAGACGGCCCCTGCCCCGGTCAAGAAGAAGCGCCACGTCTTCCGCTGGGTCTTCCTCGCCATCCAGGCGCTGTTCCTCATCTGGATCATCGGGGGCGCCTCCAGCGCCGCCGACAACTGCGACGGCCAGGTGGGCGACGCCCTCACGGCCTGCCAGGCCGGCACGGCGGTGGGCGCCGGCATCGGCGTCATGGTGATCGTCTTCCTCTGGGTCGCCGTCGACGTGATCCTCGGTATCGGTTACCTGATCTTCCGCAAGCGCTGAGTTCCCGCCGGGCGGAGCCCGGCATCCCGGAGGTCTGGCGACGGAGGGCATCCGCCCTCTCGGCGGTTCGATCCTGCCGCTCCGACGAGCCCTGACGGGTGTCACCTGGCCGGGTGGCGTGCGACCGCGGCCGCGCACGCGCTGTCCACAGATCGGCTGATCGCCCTCCCGCGGAACGCCTCCGTCTCCCTATCGTCCCGACGTCCCGAACGGGGTCGGGACAGGGAAGACGGGGGTGCGGTGCCGACTGCGACGAGTGCCCTGGACGTCGTCGACGGCGAGGTGCGCGAGCTCATCCGGCGCCGCGGGCTCGACCCGTTCACCGATCCCGCGCCGGTCCGCGTGCTGGTGCGCGACGTCGTCGCCGACTACTCCGAGCGGTCGCTGACCTCGGCGCTGCCGCCGATCGGGGACCCCGAGTCGCTGGTGCGCGACGTGCTCGACCGGGTGGCCGGGTTCGGTCCCCTGCAGCGGCACCTGGACGACCCCGAGGTCGAGGAGATCTGGGTCAACGAGCCGGGCCGGGTGTTCGTCGCCCGCCGCGGCCGCAGCGAGCTGACGACGACGATCCTCGGCGCCGGCGAGCTGGCCGACCTGGTCGAGCGGATGCTGCGCAGCTCCGGGCGGCGGATCGACATGAGCCAGCCCTTCGTCGACGCGGTGCTGCCCGACGGCTCGCGGCTGCACGTGGTCATCCCGGACATCACCCGGCGGCACATGGCGGTCAACATCCGCAAGTTCGTGCTGCGCGCGCACGGCCTCGACGAGCTGGTCGCCACCGGGACGGTGACGACGCAGGCCGCCCGCTTCCTCGAGGCGGCCGTCGCCGCGGGCCTGAACGTGCTGGTCTCCGGCGGCACCCAGGCCGGCAAGACCACCCTGCTCAACTGCCTGTGCGCGGCGATCCCGGCGAGGGAACGGGTGATCACCTGCGAGGAGGTCTTCGAGCTCCGCGTGCCGCTGCCCGACGTCGTCGCGATGCAGACCCGCCAGCCCAACCTCGAGGGCGCCGGGGAGATCCCGCTGCGCCGGCTGGTCAAGGAGGCGCTGCGGATGCGGCCCTCGCGGATCGTCGTCGGCGAGGTGCGGCAGGAGGAGTGCCTGGACCTGCTCATCGCGCTGAACAGCGGGTTGCCCGGGATGTGCACGCTGCACGCCAACAGCGCCCGCGAGGCCGTGGTGAAGATGTGCACGCTGCCGCTGCTGGCCGGCGACAACATCGGGCACGCCTTCGTCGTCCCGACGGTCGCGGCCAGCGTCGACCTGGTGGTGCACGTGGCCACCGAGGCCTCCGGCCAGCGCCGGGTGCGGGAGGTCGTGGCGGTGCCCGGCCGCGCCGAGGACGGCGTCATCGAGCTGGCCGACGTCTTCACCACCCGGGACGGGCGGCTGGTCCGCGCCGAGGGCTTCCCGCCGCACGCCGAGCGCTTCGCCGCCGCCGGGTACGACCTGGCCGCGCTCCTCGGGACGCCGGCGTGGAGCTGACCGGCGCGCTGCTCGGGCTGCTGCTCGGCGTCGGCCTGCTGCTCGTCTGGCGCAGCGGGCCGCGGGCACCGCAGCGGCGCGCCGTCCCGCGCCGGCCCGGCCGCCGGGCGCGGCTGCTGGCCGAGGCGGGCCTGACCGGGATCAACCCGGCGCAGCTGGTCGCGCTGCAGGCCGGCCTCGGGCTGCTGGCCCTCGTCGTCGTCCTGCTGACCACCGGCACGGTGACGGTCAGCCTCGCCTTCGGCGTGTTCGCCGCCGCCCTGCCGCCCGTGCAGGTGCGCCGGCTGTCGGCCCGTCGCCGGGCCGACCTGCGCGAGGTGTGGCCCGAGGTGGTCGACAACCTCGCCTCGGCCGTCCGCGCGGGGCTGTCGCTGCCGGAGTCGCTGGCCGCGCTGGCCACGCGCGGGCCGGAGGTGCTGCGCCCGCCGTTCGCCCGGTTCGCCGCCGACCACCGCTCCACCGGCCGCTTCGGCGAGAGCCTCGACCGGCTCAAGGCCGACCTGGCCGACCCGGTGGGGGACCGGATCGTCGAGACGCTGCGGGTGGCCCGGGAGGTCGGCGGCAGCGACCTCGGCCGGGTCCTGCGCACACTGGCCGGCTTCCTCCGCGAGGACGCCCGTGCCCGCGCCGAGCTGGAGACGCGGCAGGGCTGGGTCGTGCAGGCCGCGCGGCTCGCCGTCGCCGCGCCGTGGGCGGTGCTCCTGCTGCTGGCCACCCAGTCGACGACACTGGCCGCCTACGACTCACCGCTGGGCACCGCGCTGCTCCTCGGGGGAGGCGTGGTCTGTCTCGTTGCCTACCGGCTGATGATGCGGATCGGGCGGCTGCCGCAGGACGTGCGGGTGCTCCAGTGAGCGAGCACCGCGGCGAGCGCCGGCGAGCGAGGAGCGGAGCGAACGGGCCGCGGAGCGGCGGGGTGTCGCGGTGACGCTGCTCGGGATGCTGCTGGGCGGTGCGGCCGCGGCCGGTCTGCTGCTCGTCGTCACGTTCGCGCCGCCGTTCCGCTCCGTGCGGCTGGTCGACCGGCTGGCGCCCTACGTGCACGACACCCCGCCGCCGTCGCGACTGCTCGGGACGGCGACCGAGCCGGGCCTGCTCACCGCCGCGCGCCGGGTGTTCGGCCCGGTCGTGACCGACGGCGCCCGCTTCGTCGACCGCGTGCTCGGGGGGCGCTCCGCCGTCCGGCGCCGGCTCGACGCGCTCGGCAGCGACCAGACGGTGGAGGACCTGCGCGTCGAGCAGGTCGTCTGGGGCGGGCTCGGCCTGCTCGGTGCGGCGCTGCTCGCGGCACTCGGTGCGCTGCTGGCCGGCAGCGTCAACGTGCTGTCGGTGGCGCTGCTGTGCCTGGCCGGCCTGCTCGGCGGGGTGCTCGGCCGCGACTGGTGGCTGACCCAGCAGGTGCGCCGCCGCGAGGACCTGCTGCTCGCGGAGTTCCCCGTCGTCGCCGAGCTGCTCGCGCTGGCCGTGACGGCGGGGGAGGGGCCCGCCGCGGCGATCGCCCGGGTCACCCGGCTCTCGGGCGGCGAGCTGGCCCGCGAGCTCGGCGGCGCGCTCGGGCGGGCGCGGGCCGGCGTCCCGCTGACGGCGGCGCTGCAGCAGGTGGCCGACCGGACCTCGGTGGACGCGCTCGCCCGCTTCGTCGACGGCCTGCTGGTGGCCATCGAGCGCGGCACCCCGCTCGCCGAGGTGTTGCGCGCGCAGGCGGCCGACGTCCGCGAGGCCGGCAAGCGCCGGCTGCTCGAGGCCGGCGGCCGCAAGGAGATCGCCATGATGGTGCCGGTCGTCTTCCTGGTGCTTCCGGTCACCGTCCTGTTCGCCCTGTTCCCGGGGCTGATCAGCATCGTCTCGCTGGCGCGGTGAGCGCCGGTGCACAACGGAGGAGGACGACGGATGCGGGCGCTGACCTGGCTGCTCACCCTGACCACGGCCCTGAGCAGGGCGGCTGCCGCGCGGTTGCGGGACGAGGATCCCGAGCGGGGCGACGTCCCCGGCTGGGTGATGATCACCGTGATGACGGCGGCCCTCGTGCTGGCCATCCTCGTGCCGTTCCGCGAGGCGATCGTGTCGGCGGTGCAGAACGCACTGGCCTCCGTCACGAATGGCGGCTGAACCGGTCGACGGGGAGCGGGGCAGCGCCGTCGTCGACTTCGTGCTGGTGTCGGTGCTCGTCGTCGTGCTGCTGCTGGCGGTGCTGCAGGTCGCCGTCTACGTGCACGTCCGCAACGTGGTGACGGCGAGCGCGCAGGAGGGCGCCCGGTACGCGGCCAACGCCGACGTGCCCGCCGACGCGGCGACCGGCCGGGCGCTGGAGGCGGTGGCGCGGGCGACGACGGCCGGCACCGCCGAGGGGCTGGTGTGCACCGCGGCCGAGGAGGTCGACGACACCGGGCTGGCGCTGGTGAGCGTGCGCTGCAGCGGCGCGGTGCCGACGCTGCTGGCCGGTCTCGGCGACCTGCTGCCGCTGGACGTCACCGGCCGCGCGGTGGAGGAGGCCGCGTGAGGTGGCTGCGCGCCCGGCTGGGGTCGGGGGAGCGCGGGTCGGCGGTCGTGGAGTTCGTCTTCGTCGCGCTGGTGGTCTTCGTGCCGCTGGTCTACGTCGTCGCCGGGTTCTCCGCCGTGCAGCGCGGGGTGTTCGCCGCGACCGCCGCCGCGCGGGAGGCCGGCCGCGCGCTGGCCACCGCTCCCGATGTCGGCACCGGGCTGGCGCGGGCGGAGCGGGCGGCGCAGCTGGCGGTGGCCGACCAGTCGGTCGACGCCACCGACGTGCGGCTGTCCTTCGCCCCCGCGGGCGCCGAGTGCGGGGCGGCGGCGTACGCGCCCACCCTCGCGCCGGGGGAGGAGTTCTCCGTCTGCGCCACGGTGACCGTGCGGATCCCGCTGCTGCCGGAGTTCGTCGACGCCAACACCGCCACCGGCCGGTTCGTCGTCGAGACCGACCGCTACGTCGACCGCTGAGGACCGGCCCCGGTCGTCCCGACGGAGGGCAGGTCAGCCGGTCGCCTTCCGGCCGTCGATCGACTCCTGCAGGACGTCGGCGTGGCCGGTGTGCTGCGCGGTCCCGCACCTCCTCGTGACCCGCCGGCACGCTCCCCGACGACTCCCCGCGCTCGGGGTGCCAGTGGGTCGGTCCGCTCGCGCGTGAGGGGGTCGGTCACGGGACCGCCGTCCGTCGTCCTCCGGTGGGTCGGTGGCGACGCCGGTGAGGAGGAGGTGCCGGACGGGACGGATCGGCATCCGCCGGCGTCCTCGGGGCAACGGAACCGTCACACCCGCGGCCTAACGTGCAGCTCACAGGCACAGATCGCGGAGGTCGTGATGAGCCCGTCCATCACCAGCATCGACCAACTCGACTACGACATCTCGGTCGCCTACATCGCGCTCGGCGTCGCCCGCACCTCGTGGGACCGGTGCCCCAGCGGGGAGAACGCCCGCGCCGTCGACGAGGCGGAGGCCTGCGTGAACCGTCTGCTCGAGGAGCGGTTCGCGGCCCAGCGGTGACCCGCCGCGAGGGGCGCCTCGCCCGACGAGGGCGGCGCGGGCCCCGCGGACCGGGACGTCCGGCTCCGGCTCGCCGTCGGGTGTCTACTCGTGCGCAGGGACTGCCGTCCGGCCGAGGGGGACCCGTGGCGATCGTCCGGTTCACGGATCGGGACCGTCAGGACACGGCCGACGCCCGCGAGGAGCGCCGCGTGCTGGACGAGTTGACCGAGAAGCACACGGTGTACCGAGAGGCCGACCGAGACCAGGAGCCGTTGACGGAGGGACAGCTGCGGATCCTCGACGGCGAGCTCAGGATCGACCCGTCACGCCGCACGAGCGCGGAGGGCGGGGAGCGGTGACCACGACGCGCGGCGCCGTCCGCCTGGGCGCCGTCGCCCTCGGCGCCGTCCTCCTCTACGTGCTCGGCGTCGTCGTCCCGTACGTCGCCAACGGCCTGCACCACCTGCCGCTCGCCGAGGTGGCCTCCGGATCCCACGACCCGAAGGACCTGTGGCCGGCGACGATCCCCCACCTCGGCGGGTGGCTCCGCCTGGCCGCGGTGCTGTCCATCGCCCTCGCGCCGCTGACGCTGGTGTTCGTGCTCGTGGCGTGCGGCTTCAGCGTCGGGCGGACGCTCCGCCCGGCACCGCGCACGGCGCTCGCGTACGCCGCCGTCGCCGTGGCGTGCGTCCTCGTCCTGGCGTGGTTCCTCGGACCGACGTCCCAGGCGCTGATCGGCTGGCAGATGGACTGACCGGCCTAGGGCAGGGGCTCGTAGCAATCGAAGGTCTCGTGGTCGACGACGCGGCCGTCCCGGACGGTGAGCAGCGCGGCGACGTGCGCGAGGAGCTCCTCGCCGGCGCGGTATGGGCCGGCGTCGACGCCGACGGTGCCGCGCCAGGTGGCCCGGACGGCGGCGCGGTCGCCGGAGGTGAGCACCTCGTGGACCTCGAACGACTGCTCGCCCAGCAGTGCCTTCCCGGCGCGGAACCCGGCGAGCGTCCCCGCGAGGTCGCGGGTGGCGCCGTGGGGCGTCACGGCGTTGGGGTGCTCCACCACCCGCAGCCGCGCGTCGAGCAGCGGGCGCAGGTCGTCCTCGCTCGCGGCGAGGTCGGCGACGGTGGCGTAGTAGCGGCGGACGACCGTGGCGACGTCCGTGTCCGGTGTCGTGGTTGTCATGGACGCAAAGTTGCACAACCATGGTTGTGTGTCCAGGCCTCCGGAGCTCGACCTCGCCTCCGTCCTCTCCCTGCTCGGCACGGCCGTCGACGACGCCGTCCTGCAGGCGCTCGACGGCACCGGGCTGCGCCGCGGGCACGGCTACCTCGTGCAGCGCCTGCTGGCCGGGCCGGCCACCGCGACGGAGATCGCCGCCGAGCTCGGCGTCAGCCAGCAGGCGGTGTCGAAGGCGCTCGGGGAGCTGGCCGACCTCGGCTACGTCGGGCCGGCCGGCGACGCCGACGACCGGCGGCGGCGCCCGGTGGCGCTCACGCCGGCCGGGCGGCGGGTGGTGCAGGTGGCCCGAGACGCCCGCGCCGACGTCGACGCGCGGGTGCGCGCCGCGGTCGGCGACGAGCGGTTCGAGGCGTGCCGGGACGTGCTGCTGGACGCGCTCGACGTCCTCGGCCTGGGCGAGCAGGTGCGCCGGCGGGCGGTGCGGCCGCCCGACGGCGCGCTGTCGGGGTGAGGGCGGTCAGCCGTTCCAGGGCACGTAGGTCGTGCCGCCACCCAGCGCGGTGAGCACGATCATCCCGGCGAAGGCGAGCACGATGAAGGTGACCACGATCGCGAACAGCAGCCAGCCGCGTTCCTCGATGCCGCGCTTCTCCGGGGTGAGCGGGGTGGCCGCGTCGTCGGCGGGCCGCTGGGACTGCTCGGCCGCGGCGGGCGGTCCGGCGACGGCGGGCTGCTCGACCGCGGTGGGCGGCCGTTCGGTGGAGGTGGTCATGGCGACTCCCCGGGGTGGCGCCTCGGGCGCCGCGTGATCGGCGTCCGGGGCCGACGCTAGGACCGCCGCGCGACGCCGCGGAGGGTCGAAGGGCCCTGCCGGACCGGGGCTCCCGGCGGGGGCGTCGTCGCTCCGCGCCGGTGACGGAGCGCCCCCGAGGCGGCCGCGAGGGTCACGCCACGCACGGGCCCCGCCCCGGCCGCGCGGAGCCGGCGGGAACGGATCCCGGCCGCGGCGGCGGGCGGGCCTACGGTCCGCCTCCTCGGGTCGCCTCCGAGGCGGACGGCGGGAACCGGGGCCGGGCGACGGGGGGCGGGGATGGAACTCGCGCCAGGGGACGTCTTCGCGGGGTACCGCGTCATCCGGCCGCTCGGGTCGGGCGGCATGGGGTCGGTCCTGCTCGTGCAGCACCCGCGGCTGCCGCGGCAGGACGCCATGAAGGTCATCCACGCCCACCTCTCCGCCGACCCGTCCTTCGCCGCGCGCTTCGAGCGCGAGGCCGAGCTGGCCTGCCGGCTCGACCACCCGGCGCTCGTGCGGGTCCACGACCGCGGCTGCGACGAGGGCCGGCTGTGGCTGACCATGCAGTTCGTCGACGGCCCCGACCTCGACGCGGTGCTGCGGCAGGAGGGCCCGCTGGCGCCGCAACGCGTGGTCCGGGTCCTCGAGGCCGTGGGCAGCGGCCTGGACCACGCCCACGAGATGGGGCTGGTGCACCGGGACGTCAAGCCCGCCAACATCCTGCTGGCCCGGGGCGGCACCGGCGGGGAGCGGGCGATCCTCACCGACTTCGGCATCGCCCGCGACAGCAGTTCCTCCCGCCCGCTGACCGACACCGGCGCCCTGCTGGCCAGCCTCCCGTACGCCGCGCCCGAGCAGCTGCTCGACCGCCCGATCACCGGCGCGGTCGACGTCTACGCCCTCGGTTGTGTCGCCTACGAGCTCCTCACCGGGCGGCGGCTGTTCGACCAGCAGTCCTCGCTGGCCGTCATGGGCGCGGTCCTCGCCGGGCCGCGGCCGGAGGCGTGGGACGCCCTCCCGCCCGGCCGGCCGGCGCTGCGGGACGTGCTGCGGCGGGCCCTGGCGCCCGACCCGGACGACCGCCCCGCGTCCTGCGCCGCCCTTGCCGCCGCCGTCCGGGACGTGTTCGCCCCGGCGCCCACGACCGTGTCCTCGGGCCGCGCACCGGTCGCGGCGTACCCGGGACCGCCACCGCCCGGGCCGGGACCGGTCCCGCCGCGCCCGGGGCAGGCCGGGGTCCCGGCGTGGACGGCGCCCACCGTCGCCGGGGTCCCGGGCCCGCGGAGCGCGCCGGCCGGGCCGTACGACACCGGCCCCCCGAGCGGGCCGTACGACACCGGCCTCCCGAGCGGGCCGTACGGCGCCGGCCCGCCGACCGGCCCGCAGGGCCCGCCGCCGACCGGCCCGCAGGGCCCGCCTCCCCTCCCGCCGCCCGCCGGCGGGTCCCGTTCCCGGCCACGCCGCCGGTGGCTGTGGCCGGTGGCGGCCGCCGTCGTGCTGCTGCTCGCCGCGGCGGCGGTCGGCGTCGTGCTCTGGCGTCCGTGGGCGCTGGACCGCCCGGCCTCCGTGACGGCCGACGTCCGGGCCGGCGGCGTCGAGCTCCGCTGGCAGCAGGTCGAGGGTGCCGCCGGCTACGAGGTGCACCGCGACGGCGTCCCGCTCGGCCGGTCCGACGGGACGTCGTACCTCGACACCGACGTGGGCAGCGGCGTCCGCGCCGAGTACTCGGTGGCTGCCGTCGCCGACGACGGCGAACGCTCCGACCTGACGACGGCGGCACCGGTGGTCAGCGCGCTGCACCCCGTCGGCGACCTGTCCGCCGAGGTGCTGATCTCGGGTGTGGAGCTGTCGTGGACGCCGGTCGACAACGCCGGCCACTACGAGGTCCGCCGCGACGACGAGGTGCTCGACGCGCAGGCCGCGGGCACGACCTTCCTGGACGAGGACCCGCCGCCGGGGCGCCACGACTACACGGTCGTGGCCGTCGACGACTCCGGCGACGCCCCGTCGTCCAGCGCCACCGTCCCCCTCGAGGTCAGCCCCTGGCTGGCGGCCGCGGACCTGGCAGCCGCGTTCAACGCCCTGGTGCCACCCGCGCCCGGTCCCGGGGGCTGGGGCGACGCCACGTGCGACCTCTCGGAGCCGCGCAGCACGGTGCAAGCGGTCGCGGTGATCGTCTGCACGCTCCCCTCGGGCATCTACGCCACGTTCGTCCAGTACCCCGACCAGGCGGCGCTGGACGCGCGGATCGCCGAGCTCGACGGGCTCGCCGACCCGGCGCTCACCACCACGGCGGAGGGCGGGTGGTACCGGCAGAGCTCACCCGGCGTCGACCCGGCCTGGGAGGCGTGGGGCCCCGTCGAGCCCGAGCGCCGGCTGATGGAGATCCACATCGAGTGGGCCGGCCACACGGTCGCCGACCTGGACGCCGCCTGGTACTACGCGGCGCCCTGGGGGTGAGCGGCGCCTCGGACACCGGGCGGCACCCACGTCCCCGGGGACGCGCGCCCGTCGCGCGGGCGCTCGCGCCGTACGCGTACCGCTGACCGGGACGGCCGCCGGGGGGACCGGGCGGCCGTCCCGGGCGGAGGTCAGCCGCCGCGCTCCACCTCGGCCTGGACGATGCCGCCGAGCGCGGTGCGCAGCGCCTCGTTGGAGGTGTCGCCCTCGGCGAGCGCCGCGCGGGCGTCCTCGGGCAGCAGGGCCGGGTCGACGTCGTCGAGCCAGCTCACGTCGCCGCCGTTGCGGCGGCCCACCTGCAGCCCCTCGGCGCCCTGCCGCACCACGTACGTCTCACCGTCGATCTCGAGTGTCAGGTCGTCGCTCATGGGCGGCCCCTACCCGGCGCGGGGCGGCGCACGCACCCGGAGGATGACCGCCGTGGACGTCGTCGAGGTGGTGGTCACCGGGCCGGACGCCGACTGGCTGGCCGGCTACACGCGGACCCTGGTGGAGGAGCGGCTGGCCGCCTGCGGGCACCAGCTCGCCGCGATCCGGTCGGTGTACCGGTGGGCGGGGGAGGTGCACGACGACCCGGAGGCCCGCGTCGCGCTGCACACCCGCGCCGCGCTGGTGCCGGCGATCGTCGCCCGCACCGCCGAGCTGCACCCCTACGACGTCCCGTGCGTCATCGCGCTGCCGCTGGTCGGCGGCGGCCCCGACTACCTGCGCTGGGTGGTGGCCGAGACGCGCGAGCCCTAGTCGGGGCCCGGGCGGGGGCCCGGTCAGGGCACGAGCACGAGCTTGCCGCGGACGTGGCCCTCGCGGCTGCGCCGGTACGCCTCGGCCGCCCGCTCGAACGGGTAGCTGCCGGCGACCGGGAGCCGCAGCCGGCCCTGCCGCGCCAGCCCGGCGACCTCGGCCAGCCGGGGCGCGGCGCCGACGCTGGACGTCGTCACGTGCACGCCGAGCCCGCCGGCGCCGAAGTCGGCGATGGTGACCACCCTCCCCGGGTCGCCGGTGAGCGCGACCAGGTCGCGCACCGACCCCCGCCCGGCGGTGTCGACCGCGCCGTCCACGCCGTCGGGGGCGAGCTCGCGCACGCGGTCGGCCAGGCCCTCGCCGTAGGCGGTCGGCAGCGCGCCGAGCGAGCGGACGAAGTCGGCGTTGGCCGGCGACGACGTCCCGATCACGCCGAGCCCGCGGCTGACGGCGACCTGCACGGTCGTCGCGCCGACCCCGCCGCTCGCGCCGTCGACGACGACCGTGCGGCCGGCGTCCAGCCCGAGCAGGTCGAGCACCCGGACGGCGGTCTCCCCGGCCACGCCCAACCCGGCGGCGACCTCGAACGACACCTCCGGCGGCCTCGGCGCCCACGCGGTGAGGACGGCGTGCTCGGCGGCGGTCCGCCGGCCCAGGCCGAACACCGCGTCGCCGACCTGCACCCCGGTCACGCCCTCGCCGACCTCGTCCACCACCCCGGCGGCGTCCGCGCCGGGCACGGTCGGCCCGGCCGGCCGGTCGCCGCGGGCCACCAGGCCGGTGACCTGCTTCCAGTCGAACGGGTTCACGCTCGCCGCGCGGACGGCGACCCGGACCTGCCCCGGCCCGGCGTGCGGCTCCGCCACCTCGGCGACGTGCAGGACCTCGGGCTCCCCGTACTCCTCGTACACGACGGCGCGCATGCCGCGCTCCTCCCGCTCGGCGGTCGACGTCGCGCTGCAACCGCCGTCACCGCGCGCGCGTTCCCGCCGTCAGCCCGGCTCGCCGCGGAGCTTGCGCCGGGCGACGACCACCAGGTCGACCAGCGCGACCGCGGCGAGGACGAACAGCACCACCGCGGGCCACGTCGGCAGGTCGGTGCGCCACCACAGGACACCGAACACCGTGCAGACGACCAGCCCGAAGGCGGCCAGCACCAGCCGGAGGGTGAGCGCCGACTGCGCCGGCGCCGCGCCGCCGATGCCCGCCGTCGGGTCGTGGTGGTCGGGGAGGCCCCGCGCGTACTCCTCGCGGGTGCGCCGGCGCCGCGGCTCGCTCATGGGGGAGGGGTACCCGGTGCCGGCCCGGTCACCCGGGCGGCCGCTGCGAGGATGGCGGGCGTGACCCCGCCCGCCCGCGACACGACCGCCGTCCTCCGCGACCTCGGCGCCGCCCTGCTCGCCGCCGTCCCGGCCGACGCGGCCCGCGTCCGCTACCGCGCCACGGTGGTCGGCGACGTCCGGCGCGACCTGCTCACCGCCGGGCCCGCCGACGGCGAGCCGGTCCCGGTGCCGGCGACCGCCGCCGTCCGGACCGCCGTCGAGGAGCTCAAGCGGGTCATGTGGACGCCGGAGCGCGGCACCTGGCTGCAGACGGACATGACCCTCGACCGGGCCACGAGCCGGCTGCTGCCGATCTTCAACGCCGACGCCGAGCCCGACGGCCCGCCGCTGCCGCGGGAGGCGCTGGTCGCCGAGCTGCGCGACCACCCGCGGCCGCCGGACGCCGTCCCCCGGTGGATGGCCGAGCGGATCGGCTGACCGCGCGCCCGGCGCTCCCGGGCGGGCGGCGCACTACCCTGGATCGACGTGGCCGCAGACTTCTCCGTCGTCCTCGACGAACTCGACACGACCCTCTCGAGCATCGAGTCCGTCCTCGACGTCGACCGGCTCCGCCGCGAGGTTGCCGAGCTCGAGGAGCAGGCCGCCGCGCCGGACCTCTGGAACGACGTCGAGGCCGCCCAGGCGCTGACCTCCCGGCTGTCCTACCTGCAGGGCGACCTGCGCCGGGTCGAGGAGCTGCGCCGCCGGCTCGACGACGTCGGCGTGCTGCACGAGATGGCCGAGGAGGAGTCCGACGAGGCCACCGCGGCCGAGGCCGAGCGCGAGCTGGCCGCGCTGCGCAAGGAGATCGACGAGCTCGAGGTCCGCACGCTGCTCAACGGGGAGTACGACGCCCGCGAGGCGCTGGTGACCATCCGCTCGGAGGCCGGCGGCGTCGACGCCGCGGACTTCGCCGAGATGCTCATGCGGATGTACCTGCGCTGGGCGGAGCGGCACCGCTACCCGGTCGAGGTCTACGACACCTCCTACGCCGAGGAGGCCGGGATCAAGTCGGCCACCTTCGCGGTCAAGCAGCCCTACGCCTACGGCACGCTCTCGGTGGAGCAGGGCACCCACCGGCTGGTGCGGATCTCGCCGTTCGACAACCAGGGCCGCCGCCAGACGTCGTTCGCCGGCGTCGAGGTGCTGCCGGTCGTCGAGCAGACAGACCACGTCGAGATCCCGGAGAACGAGATCCGCATCGACGTCTTCCGGTCGTCGGGCCCCGGCGGGCAGAGCGTGAACACCACCGACTCCGCCGTCCGGATCACCCACCTGCCCACCGGCATCGTGGTGTCCTGCCAGAACGAGAAGTCGCAGATCCAGAACCGGGCTGCGGCGATGCGCGTGCTCCAGGCGCGGCTGCTGGCCAAGCGGCAGGAGGAGCAGCGCGCCGCCATGGACGCGCTCAAGGGCGAGGGCTCCAGCTGGGGCAACCAGATGCGCTCCTACGTGCTGCACCCGTACCAGATGGTCAAGGACCTGCGGACCGAGCAGGAGACCGGCAACACCTCGGCGGTCCTCGACGGCGACATCGACTCGTTCATCGAGGCCGGCATCCGGTGGCGCCGTCAGCAGGAGGCCGTCGCCGCGAACTGAGACGTCGGGTCGGTCACACCGCGGCGCGGTTCGCCGGGCGATCCCGCTGGGTGGGCCCACAGGCCGGGAAAGTGCTCCCGGTGCGTCTCCGCGCGAACCGACCATGGTGGGTCGCCGGGCAGGTACCGTGGCGCCTCGTGATCGAATTGCAACACGTCACCAAGCTCTACCCGGCCAGCTCCCGGCCGGCCCTCGATGACGTGTCGACGGAGATCGACAAGGGCGAGTTCGTGTTCCTCATCGGCTCGTCCGGCTCCGGCAAGTCGACGTTCCTCCGGCTGCTGCTCAAGGAGGACGACCCCACCCGCGGCACGGTCACCGTCAACGGCAAGACCCTCAACGGCATGAGCAAGTGGCAGGTGCCCAAGCTCCGCCGCACCATGGGCTGCGTCTTCCAGGACTTCCGGCTGCTGCGCAACCGCACCGTGGCCGAGAACGTGGCCTTCGCCCTCGAGGTCATCAACAAGCCGCACCGCACGATCAAGCGGGTCGTGCCCGAGGTGCTGGAGATGGTCGGCCTCGACGGCAAGGCCAACCGGCTGCCGCACGAGCTCTCCGGTGGTGAGCAGCAGCGGGTCGCGATCGCCCGCGCGTTCGTCAACCGGCCGCTGGTGCTGCTCGCCGACGAGCCCACCGGCAACCTCGACCCGGAGACCAGCGAGGGGATCATGCTGCTGCTGGAGCGGATCAACCGCACCGGCACCACCGTGATCATGGCGACGCACGACTACCACATCGTGGACTCCATGCGCCGCCGCGTCATCGAGCTCAACGGGGGCGTGATCACCCGCGACCAGTCGCGCGGCGTCTACGGCGTCGGCCGCTGACGGTCCTCCGCCCCGCTACGACCTGCACCTCACGACAGGGAACCCATGCGCGTCAACTTCGTCCTCTCCGAGGTGGCCACCGGGCTGCGTCGCAACCTGACCATGACGGTCGCGATGATCCTGACCACGGCCATCTCGCTCGGTCTCATGGGCACCGGCCTGCTCATCGCCGGGATGATCTCCGACATGAAGGAGATCTACTACGACAAGGTGCAGGTCTCCATCTTCCTGGCCGACGGCGTCACCGACGAGCAGCGCAGCGCGATCGAGCAGCAGCTGTCGGACTCGTCGGAGGTGCAGAGCTTCATCTACGAGTCCAAGGAGGAGGCCTACGAGCGCTTCCGGCAGCAGTTCTCCCAGCAGCCCGAGCTGGTCGAGAACACCCCGCCGGACGCGCTGCCGGAGAGCTTCCGGGTGGAGCTGGTCAACCCCGAGCGCTACGAGGTCATCGCCGCGGAGTTCCCGAACGGGCAGAACGGCGTCGACCAGGTGCGCGACGAGGGCGACTTCCTCGACCGCCTCTTCAGCCTGCTCAACGGCGCCCGCAACGCGACGATCGCCGTCGCGGTGGTGCAGGCCCTCGCGGCGTTGCTGCTGATCTCCAACACGATCCAGCTGGCCGCGTTCAACCGCCGCAACGAGACGAACATCATGCGGCTGGTCGGCGCCTCCCGCTGGTACACCCAGCTGCCGTTCATCCTTGAGGCGGCGCTCGCCGGGCTCATCGGTGCGCTGCTCGCCGTCGGCGGCCTGGTGCTGACCAAGGTGCTGTTCGTCGACAAGACGCTGGCCGGCCCGATCAAGGCCGGGATCATCCCGCCGGTCGACTGGGGCGCGATCGCCACGATCAGCCCGGTCATCGCCGCCGCCGGCGTCGGCCTGGCCGCGGTCGCCGCCTACGTGACGCTGCGCCTGTACGTCCGGCTGTGACGCCGTCGGCCCACCGGCCGACGGCGTGACCACCTGCCCTCCCCGGTCGCGCACAGCCCCACCGCCGGACCCGGCGGGAGCCCTCCGGGCCCCGCACCGGGTCCGACATCCGCGCGCGAAAGGCGGATCCCGGGGTAGGGACGGGGCATGACGACGACGAGCGAGGCGCTGGGGCGGGCCGCCGACGTCGACGCGGGGCGGGCCGACGTGCGGCCGGCGCTGCGGCGGCTGGGCGCGATCGGTGCGTTCGAGCGGGACGACGACGACCCGACCGAGGCGCTGCTGGCCTCGGTGCGGATGGTCCGGGAGCTCGCGTCGGTGTCGCTGGCCACCGCGTTCGCCGCCTGGTCGCAGCGGATGGTGCTCGAGTACCTGCGCTGCTGCCCGCCGCCGCAGCCGCAGCCCGACCTGGTCGCGGGGCTGCGGGCGGGCACCGTCCCGGGCGCCACCGCGCTCGCCCCGGCGGTCGCCGACCTCGCCGGCACCGGGACGCTGCCGGTCACCGCCACCCGCGACGGCGCCGGCTGGCGGCTGTCGGGCACCGTCGGCTGGGCGTCGAACCTCTTCGACGACGCCGTCGTCGTGGCCCCCGCGCGCACCCCGGACGAGGGCCGCGTCGTCGTGCTGTTCCGGCTGACCGACCCCGGCGTGACGCCCACCGGGCACTTCGACCTGCTCGGCCTCAACGGCACCGGCACCGGCGGGCTGCACCTCGACGGCGTCGCCGTCGGGCCGGGGCGGGTGCTCAGCGACGACCTCGCCTCCTTCATGGCGGTGTGCCGGCCGGCGATGCTGCTGCTGCAGACCGCGCTCGCCCTCGGCGTCGCCGACGCCGCGCTGGACGCGGCGGCCGAGCACGTCCCCGGCGTCCTGCGGGCCGACGCCGACGCGCTGTCCGAGCGCCGCGACGACGCCGCCCGGCGGCTGGAGGACCTCGCCGGCGACCGGGTGGGCGTGGGCCCCGGCGACCTCGCGCGGCTGCGGCTGGCCGCCCTCGACGTCGCCGCCGAGGCCGTGCGGCTGGAGTCGGCGGTCAGCGGCGGGCCGGGCTACCTCGCCGCCAGCGACACCGCCCGGCGGGTGCGCGAGGTGGCGTTCCTGCCGGTGCAGGCGCCCACGTACGCGCAGCTCCGCCGCGAGATCACCGCGGCCGGGCACCGGCAGTAACCTGGGGACATGCCGCGTGAACAGGGGCGCAAGCTCATCGCCCAGAACAAGAAGGCGCGGCACGACTACTCGATCCTCGACACCTACGAGGTCGGCCTGGTGCTCACCGGCACCGAGGTGAAGAGCCTCCGCGCCGGCCGGGCGTCGCTGGTCGACGGCTTCGCCACCGTCGACGACGGCGAGGTGTGGCTCCAGCACGTGCACATCCCCGAGTACACGCAGGGGACCTGGACCAACCACGCCCCGCGCCGCAAGCGCAAGGTGCTCATGCACCGCGAGGAGATCGACAAGCTGATCGGCAAGACCCGCGAGGGCGGCCTGACGCTCGTGCCGCTGGACCTGTACTTCAAGGACGGGAAGGTCAAGGCCACGCTCGCGCTGGCCAAGGGCAAGAAGTCCTACGACAAGCGCCAGGACCTCGCCGAGCGGGACTCCCGCCGCGAGATCCAGAAGGCGTTCGGCCGCTACGTGAAGGGGCGTCGTTGAGGGGCACGCGGTGAGGGGGATCGCCTACGACCGGTTCGGGGGCCCCGACGTCCTGGAGCTGCGCGACGACCTGCCCGAGCCGCCGGTCGGCCCGGACACCGTGCTCGTCCGCACGCACGCCGCGGGGGTCAACCCGGTCGACGTCGGCATCCGCGAGGGCCACCTGGCCGGGGCCTTCCCGCACCACTTCCCGATCGTGCCGGGCTGGGACCTCGCCGGGACCGTCGAGGCGGTCGGGCCCGCGGTGCACGACCTCGCCCCCGGCGACGAGGTGTTCGGCTACCTGCGCCGCGACGACGTCCAGTGGGGGACCGCCGCCGAGCTGGTGCCCGCGCCGCAGCGCTGCGTGGCGCGCAAGCCGGAGTCGCTGTCGTTCGCCGAGGCCGGGGCGCTGCCGCTGGCCGGGCTGACCGCCTACCAGGCGCTCACCGAAGCGCTCGACGTCGGCGAGGGGGACCGCGTCCTGGTGCACCGCGCGGCGGGCGGGGTCGGCTTCTTCGCCGTGCAGATCGCCGTCGCGCTCGGCGCGCACGTCATCGGCACCGCCAGCCCCCGCAACCACGGCTTCCTCCGCGACGCGGGCGCCGCCGAGGTGCTCGACTACTCGGCCGGGCCGATCAGCGCGCAGCTGTCCGAGCCGGTCGACGCCGTCCTCGACCTCAACGGCGGCGACGCGCTCACCGACGCCCCGAAGCAGGTGCGCGACAGCCCAGGGGGTGTCGCCCGGGTCACCAGCGTCGTCGACCCCGCGGTCAACGAGATGGGCGGGCGGTACGTGTTCGTGCGGCCCGAGCGGCACGACCTCGAGGAGCTCGGCCGGATGGCCGACGCCGGCCAGCTCCGGGTCTCCATCGCCCGGGCGTTCCCGCTCGAGCGCACCGCCGAGGCCCACGACCTGGTGGCCGGCGGGCACGTGCGCGGGAAGGTCGTCGTCACGCTCCGCTGAGCGCACCCGGCGTGGCGGCCGGCGCTCCGGGTCGCGGCCTTCCGGGGTGCGCGGGCGCGGAGCAGCCTGCCCGCATGCCCGGGCCACGGCGTGCGCTGTCCCTGCTGGTCCCGCTGGTCACGGCGGTGGCGCTGGCCGGTGTCCCGGCGACGGCGGTCGCCGACACCGCGCCGGCGCGGGACACCGCGGCGCTGCAGGCCGCGCTGACCGACCTCGTCCGGCAGCCCGGCGGCCCGCCCGGGGCGGTGGTGACGCTGGGGCGCGACGGGGACCTCGACGTCCTCCCCGCCGGCGTGGCCGACCTCGCCACCGGGCGCCCGCCCGCGGCCGGGGACGCCGTGCGGGTCGCCAGCGTGGCCAAGGCGTTCAACGCCGCCACGGTGCTGGCCCTGGTGTCCCGCGGCGTCCTCTCCCTGGACGAGCCCGTCGGCACCTGGCGGCCGGACCTGCCGCCGGCCTGGCAGCCGGTCACCCTGCGCCAGCTGCTCGGCCACACCAGCGGCATCCCCGACTTCAGCCGGAGCGAGGCCTTCGCGGACGCGCTGCTGTCGTCGCTGCAGGACCCGCCGCCGCCGCGGGAGCTGCTGTCCTACGCCGAGGACGAGCCCCTGCTGTTCGCGCCGGGCTCGGAGTACCGGTACTCCAACTCCGACAACGTGGTGGCCGGCCTGGTGGTCGAGGCGGTCACCGGCCGTCCCTATGCCGAGGTGCTGGCCGCGCTGGTGCTGCGGCCCGCCGGCCTGACCGCCACGGGCCTCCCCGCGGGGCCGGACCTCCCGACCCCGTACCTGCACGGCTACGACGTCTCCGAGCAGCCGCCCGAGGACGTGAGCACGGCGATCGCCGCCGGCTGGTCGTGGGCCTCGGGCGGGGTCGTGTCCACCCCGGCCGACCTCGCCCGGTTCGTCGGCGTCCACGTCCGCGGCGACCTCACCGACCCGGCGACCCGGACCGAGCAGTCCACCTTCCGGCCGGGGTCGTCGGAGCCGCCCGGCCCGGGGGAGAACTCCGCCGGCCTCGGGGTGTTCCGGTACGACACCCGCTGCGGCACCGTCTTCGGGCACACCGGCAACACCGCGGGTTACACCCAGTTCGCCGCCGCGACCGCCGACGGCGCGAGGACGGTCACCGTCTCGGTCACCGGGCAGCTCACGCCGGGCAGCGCGCCGGAGCTGTTCCCGCGGCTGCGCGCCGTGTTCGAGCTGGCCACCTGCGCGGCCGTCGCCGGACACCGGTGAGCCCGGTCCCCGGGCCGGCGCTACGTTCGCTCGGGTGAGCTGCGATCCACCGGTCGACGACGACGACGTCCCGCGGTTCTGGCGCGAGCTGGGCCTGCCCGGCCTGGTCGACGTGCACGTGCACTTCCTGCCGCCGCGGGTGCAGGCGAAGGTGTGGTCGTACTTCGAGGCGGCGGAGACGCACTACGGCACCGGGTGGCCGGTGCACTACGCGCTGCCCGAGGACGAGCGGCTCGCCGTCCTCGACCGGCTCGGCGTCCGTGCCTTCCCGACCCTGCCCTACCCGCACAAGCCGGGGATGGCCGCCTGGCTCAACGACTGGTCGTCGGGGTTCGCCGACGCGCACCCGCAGGTGCTGCGGTCGGCCACGTTCTTCCCGGAGCCGGAGGCGCCGCACTACGTCGCCGAGGCGCTCGACCGCGGGGTGCGGGTGTTCAAGGTGCACGTG
This sequence comes from Geodermatophilus sp. SYSU D00867, assembly GCF_054050315.1. NCBI lineage: Bacteria > Bacillati > Actinomycetota > Actinomycetes > Geodermatophilales > Geodermatophilaceae > Geodermatophilus > Geodermatophilus sp. SYSU D00867. Next base: position 89,443 of record NZ_JBJGZC010000015.1, read on the forward strand.
CAGGTGGGCGCCTTCGACCCGCGCGACCCGCTGCTGGACCCGGTGTGGGCCCGGCTGGAGGAGACCGGCACCCCGGTCGTCGTCCACTGCGGCTCCGGCCCGCTGCGCGGCGAGCACACCGGCCCCGGGCCCGCCGCCGGCCTGCTCGAGCGGCACCCGCGGCTGCAGCTGGTGATCGCGCACCTGGGCATGCCCGAGTACCGGGACTTCCTCGACCTCGCCGAGCGGTACGAGCGGGTGCACCTGGACACCACGATGTTCGCCACCGACTTCACCGAGCGGCTCATGCCCTTCGACCGCGCCGACCTGCCGCGGCTGGCCGCGCTGCGGGAGAAGGTGCTGCTCGGCAGCGACTTCCCGTCCATCCCGTACCCCTACGCCGAGCAGCTGGCCGCGCTGTCCCGCCTCGACCTCGGCGACGACTGGCTGCGCGCGGTGCTGCACGACAACGGCGCCCGGCTGTTCGGGATCGGTGCCCGGTGATCCGGCTGACCGCCCCCGTCCTCGGCACGCCGGACCCGCGCGGGCTGGCCCGCTTCTACCAGCGGCTGCTCGGCTGGCCGGTCCGCGACGACGGGCCCGAGTGGGCCACGCTGCGCCCCGACGACGGCGGCACCGGCCTGTCCTTCCAGCTCGAGCGCGACCACGTGCCGCCGGTGTGGCCGCCGGAGCCGGGCACCCAGCAGGTGCAGGTCCACCTCGACCTGGAGGTCGACGACCTCGACGCGGCCTGCGCGCTCGCCGAGGAGGCCGGCGCCCGGCGGATCGGCGGCTACGACGACCCGCACGAGCTCGTGCGGATCTACGCCGACCCCGCCGGCCACCCGTTCTGCCTGTTCGTGCGGGTCTGAAACCGGTCGCCCGCGCCCGCGGAGCCCGCCTAGCCTGACCGCCCGTGACCGACGTGCTCCCCGCCGACGTGACCGGCCTGCCCTCCGGGCTGACCGCCCGCCCGCTCACCCTCGACGACGCCCCCGCCGCAGCCGACCTGCTCGCGGCCGCCGAGGCCGTCGACGACACCGGCGAGCACGAGGACGCCGGCGACCTGGCCGAGTGGTGGGGCCGCGAGCTGGTCGACCTGCCGTCCGACGGCCGGGCCGTGGTGACCGGGGACGGGCGGCTGGTGGCCTGGGCGACGTCGATCTCCCAGCGCGGCGGCCGCGAGGCGCTGCGCGTCTGGGCCGAGGGCCGGGTGCACCCGGACTGGCGCGGGCGCGGCATCGGCCGGGCGCTGGTCGACTGGCAGGTGCGCCGCGGCACCGCGCAGCACGCGGCGTTCGCCCCGCCCGGGCTGCCCGGCCGGCTCGTCGCCAGCGCCTGGCCCGCGATGACCTCGCTGGAGCGGCTGCTGCGGCGCCGGGGCTTCGCGGTCGAGCGGCTGTTCGCCGCGATGGAGCGCCCGCTGGACGAGCTGCCCGCCGTCGTCGTGCCCGCCGGGATCGAGCTGGCGCCCTTCACCTGGGACCGCGACGACGAGGTGCGCCGCGCGCACAACGCCGCGTTCACCGAGCACCACGGCTCCACCGAGCGCGACGGGACCGCCTGGCGCACCTGGTTCACCGGCGTGCGGGCGTTCCGGCCTGACCTGTCGGTGCTGGCGCTGGACGGTGACGGTGCCGTCGCCGGGTACGTCCTCGCCTACGTGTACGAGGCCGACACCCGCGCCACCGGGATCCCCACCGTCCACTTCGGCCAGATCGGCGTGCTGCCCGGCTCCCGCGGGCGCGGCGTGGCGGGCACGGCCATCGCCGCCGCGCTGGCCCGCGCCGCGGCCGACGGGTGCCGCGCGGCCCGCCTCGACGTCGACACCGAGAACACCACCGGCGCGTTCGCCCTCTACGAGCGCGTCGGCTTCCGGGTCGCCCGCACCCACCACGCCTGGGCGTTCCCGGTCCCGCCGGTCGCCGGCTGATGCGCCCGGCGCGGGAGGCGGACCTGCCGCTGGTCGAGGCGGCCGAGCGGGCCTACGTCCGGGACGTCGAGCCCGCGCAGGAGGCGGCCTGGACCGCGGCGCTGGACCGCAACCGGGCGCTGTGGCGGGACGACCTGGCCCGCACCACCGTGCTCGAGGTGGACGGGGACCCCGCCGGGTTCGTGATGTGGACGCCCGACGACGGGGCCGCGCTGGTGGTGACCGTGCAGGTGCTGCCGCCGTACCGCCGGCGGGGCCACGGGCGGCGGCTGCTCGAGGCGTGCGCCGCCGACGCCGCGGCCGCCGGCCACGCCGAGGTCCGGCTCGGCGTGCACCGGGACAACCCGGCCCGCGCCCTCTACGAGACCGCGGGTTTCGTGCCGGCGGGGGAGGACGGCGAGTACCTGCTGTACCGCCGGGTGGCCCGGGCCGCTCGCTAGGGTCGCCGGCATGGTCACCGCCGATCAGCCCGTCCTCGACCCCGCCCTCGTCGGCCGCGCGCACCGCGCCGTCGAGCCGCTGCACAACCACGTGTACTTCGTGCCGGAGACCGATCAGCACCTGACGGCGATCGGCCTGCGGCCCGGGCGGATGGTCTACTTCGCCGGCCGCGCGGCCCCGATGGGCGCGGTCGGCCCGGGCGTGGTGACGGCGACCTTCTCCAACTTCTCCCCGAAGCTCGTGGTGCGGCACGTCCCGCGGGCGTGGACGCTGGCCTCGCCCGCGCAGGTCGTGGAGGCGCGCTCCGCCTCCGCCCGCGCCTCGCTGACCCGGCTGCTCGGCGGTGAGGAGGCCGCCGCCGCACCGGAGGTCACCGAGCTCGGCGACCTGCTCGCCGACGCGTGCTCGGTGCTCCCCGCCGAGGGACGTCCGCTGTACGCCGGCCACGCCGACCTGCCCTGGCCGGAGGACCCGGTCACCCGGCTCTGGCACGCCGCGACGCTACTGCGCGAGTGGCGCGGCGACGGGCACGTCGCCGTCCTGGTCCACCACGGCCTGTCGGGCCTGGAGGCACTGGTCACCCACACCGCCACCGGCCGCGGGTTCCTGCCCGCGTCGGCGAAGGCCACCCGCGGCTGGAGCGACGAGGACTGGGCTGCCGCCGCCGCGCGCCTGGCCGACCGCGGCCTGCTCGACGGCGACCGGCTCACCGAGGCCGGTCAGCGGCTGCGCGCCGACCTCGAGGCCGAGACCGACGCCCTGGGGACCACGCCGTGGGCGCACCTGGGCCCGGAGCGCACCGCCCGGGTGGTCGAGCTGGGCAAGCGGATGTCGGCCACGCTCGTCGCCAACGGCGCCTACCCCTCCGGCGTCTTCGCCGGCCGGTGACCCCGCGGCTGCCCGAGGCGCCCGGCGAGGGGCCGACGGCGGACCTGCTGCGCGCCCGGCGCGGCGGCGTCCTCTCCACCCTCGACCGGCTGCTGCTGCACAGCCCGCCGGTGGCCGAGGGCTGGAACGCGCTGCTCGGCGCGCTGCGCGGCGGCACCACGCTCCCCGCCGACCTGCGGGAGCTGGTCGTCCTGCGGGTCGCCGTCCTCGCCGGCGCGGAGTTCGAGTGGGCCGCGCACGAGCCGATCGCCCGCCGCGCCGGGCTCACCGACCTGCACCTGCGCGTGCTGCGCGCCGACGACGCCACCGCCGAGCCGGTGTGGACGCCGGCGCAGGCCGCCGTGCTGGCGTTCACCGACGCCTCGGCCGGCGCTGTCACCGTCCCCGACCCGGTGTTCGCCGCGGTGCGTGAGCACCTCGACGACCGTGGGGTCGTCGAGCTCGCCGTGCTCGTGGGCGGCTACGCGATGGTCGCCCGGTTCCTCGTGGCTCTGGAGGTCCCCCCGCCGGAGGGAGAGGTTCCGGGCTGACCCGGTTCTCCCTATCGTGTGCTGCAGGTCACACCCGGGGAGCTGCCATGACCACGACCGACCGTCCTCCGCAGCGCACCGACGTCGACGCCGCCTTCCGCGGCTCGGCCACCTACCGGAGCCTGGGGGAGCAGCAGCTCAGCCCCGCCGAGGAGCGCTTCGAGAAGGGCCGCCGGACCGTCGGGCTGTTCCTCGCCCCGGTCGTGACGATCGTCTTCGCGCTGCTCCCGCTGGACCTGCCCCGTGACCAGCACCTGCTCGCCGCGGTCCTGCTGGGCGTCATCGTCCTGTGGATCACCGAGCCGGTGCCGATCCCGGTGGGCGGCCTCATCGGCGTGGGCGCGATCGTCGTCCTCGGGGTGGTGCCGGCGGACGACGCGGTGGGGCCGCTCGGCTCGACGACGGTGTTCACCTTCATCGGCGCGTTCATCCTGGCCGCGGCCATGCTCAAGCACGGTGTCGCGCGGCGGTTCGCGATGGCGATCCTGTCGATGCAGTGGGTCGGCGCGTCGACGGCGCGGGTCGTCATCGCGTTCGGGCTGATCACGGCGGTGCTGTCGGCGTTCGTCTCCAACACCGCCACCGTGGCGATGCTGCTGCCCACGGCGATCGGCATCCTCTCGGTGATCGCCAAGCTGATGCAGGACAAGGAGCTGGTCCGGCCGGACTTCGATCCGTTGCGGCTGCGGGTCGGCGTCGCGCTGATGCTGATGCTGGCCTACGGCGCGAGCGTCGGCGGGCTGATCACCCCCGTCGGCACGCCGCCGAACCTGATCGGCCGCGGGCTGATCGAGGAGGCGACGGGGGAGCGGATCGGGTTCCTCGACTGGATGCTCATGGCGCTGCCGATCTGCGCGCTGATGTTCGTGGCGCTGGCCGCGGTCCTGCTGCTGCTCAACCGGCCGGAGATCAAGCGGATCGAGGGCGTCCACGAGTACGTGCGGCAGGAGCGCGCCCAGCTCGGTCCCGTCTCGCGGGCGGAGAAGAACACGCTGATCGCCTTCGGCATCACCGTCGCGTGCTGGATCTTCCCCGGCGTCATCGCGCTCGTCGCGGGCACCGACTCCGACGTCTACACGACGATCAGCGACCGCATGGACGAGGGCATCATCGCCGTCCTCGGGGCGTCGCTGCTGTTCCTGCTGCCCACCGACTGGAAGCGGCGGGAGTTCACCCTCAACTGGTCCGACGCCGCCAAGATCGACTGGGGCACGATCCTGCTGTTCGGCACCGGGATCATCTTCGGCTCGCTGCTGGCCGACACCGGCCTGGCCGAGACGATCGGCAACAGCTCCGCCGACTGGCTCGGCCTGACCAGCACCTTCGCGATCACGGTCTTCGCGGTGATCCTGGCGATCATCATCAGCGAGACGACGTCGAACACCGCCTCCGCCGCGGTCGTCGTGCCGATCATCATCCCGGTGGCCGTGGCCGCGAGCATCAACCCGTTCGTGCCCGCCCTGGCGGCGACCTTCGCGGCGTCCTTCGGGTTCATGCTGCCGGTGTCGACGCCGCAGAACGCGATCGTCTACGGCTCCGGCGTCGTGCCGATCACCAAGATGATCCGCTCGGGGATCTCCTTCGACGTCCTGGGCGCACTGCTGATCGTGGTCCTGCTGCCGGTGATGGTGGACCTGGTGCTCTCGGTCTGACGAGTGAACGGAGAGGGAACTCTCCCTCTCCGGGGAGCCCTCCCGCGCGGGGACGTGTCACGATGGACGACGGCCCGCGGGATGCCGGGCGCCGGTCGACGGGGAGGAGGGCGAGCCATGCGCAGCGAGCCCCCCAGTCCCAGTCCCGAGGCCCTCCCCGCCTAGGTCCCGGTCGCGCCACGCGCGCCGGGGCAGCGCTCGCGTGGAGGGCCTCCGCTGAGTCCCGCCACCCAGCGTCCCCCGGGAGCCCGTCATGGCCGACCGTCGCCTCGCGCCCCTCACCGCCCTCTCCACCCTCGGCCGCCGCCCGCGGCCGCAGGTCCTGCGGCCGGTGCCGCCCCCGCAGCCGGCGCCGCCGCAGCCCGAGCGCCAGTCGCGCCTGGTCGACAACGCCGTCTACGCGAGCGGCCGGCGCATCGCCACCCCGCCGTCGGCGGAGGAGAGTCACGACTGGCTGACCGAGGGCTTCGACGACCGGCTGGTGTGGCTGGGCCTCTACCGGCCCGAGCCCGCGGAGCTGGGGGAACTGGCCGAGCAGTACGACCTGCCCGACCTCGCCGTCGAGGACGCGATCCAGGCCCACCAGCGGCCCAAGTTCGAGCGCTACGGCGACACGCTGTTCGTCGTCCTCAAGGCCGCGCGCTACCTGGACGCGGCCGAGGAGGTCGAGTTCGGCGAGCTGCACCTGTTCCTCGGCCGGCAGTTCGCGATCACCGTCCGGCACGCCGAGTCGCCGGACCTGGCCCGCGTGCGGCGGCGGCTGGAGAGCGAGCCGGCGCTGCTGGCCAAGGGCAGCGAGGCGGTGCTGTACGCGATCCTCGACGCCGTCGTCGACGGGTACTCGCCGGTGGTCGCGGGCCTGGCCAACGACATCGACGAGATCGAGACCGAGGTCTTCCGCGGGGACCCCGGCGTCTCGCGGCGCATCTACGAGCTGTCGCAGGAGGTCCTGGAGTTCCAGCGGGCCGCCCAGCCGCTGACCGGGATCCTCGCCGCCATCACCGCGGGGTTCGACAAGTACGGCGTCGACGAGGAGCTGCGCAGCTACCTGCGGGACGTCGCCGACCACGTCACCCAGGTCAACGAGCGCATCGAGGCCTTCCGGCTGCAGCTGCGCGACATCCTCACGGTGAACGCGACCCTGGTGGCGCAGCGGCAGAACGATGAGATCCGCGAGCTGACCGAGGCCTCGATCGCGCAGGGCGAGGAGGTCAAGAAGATCTCCGCCTGGGCGGCCATCCTGTTCGCCCCGACGCTGGTGGGCACGGTCTACGGGATGAACTTCGACGACATGCCCGAGCTGTCGTGGCACCTCGGCTACCCGTTCGCGCTGGTGCTGATGCTGGGCGTGAGCCTGACGCTGTACGCCGTGTTCAAGCGCCGCGACTGGATCTGACGACCGTCACCGCCTGTTGATCATCGGCCGCGTGCACGACGACACGCCGTCGCCCGGCGTGTCGGGCGGCAGTCATCCGATGATCAACGCGCCGGGACGCCGAGGGAACAACCCGGTGGCCGACCCGGTTACGATGGGTGCACAACTACACAGGGGGTGAATGGTCTCGACTGCGGTCGGGTGACCAGGGGAAGCGAGCCGAGGAAGCCGACGATGAGCTCGTTAACCACGCGTCGGAAACAACACAAGCGCCGACAAGAGTCAGCGCGCGTACGCCCTCGCTGCCTGATCAGCGAAGGTGACGCTGTCAGCCCGGGTTCCGTCATCGGCCCGGAGTCTGGCATCAGCTAGATGACTCACCGTGCGTGCCGGTCGCGGGCGTGCACGGGACACCTCACAGCGACTGGGCCCGTCATCCCGACGTGTTCGTGCGATCGGGAGGGTCGAGCAGAGGCAGAGCGGACTGCGCTCGGAGAAGCCCTGGTGATGCGTCGCAGGACGCGGGTTCGATTCCCGCCACCTCCACCCACCCCGAGGCCCTGGCTAAGAGCCGGGACCCGCTGGGCTACGTGGCGGGGGCCACCGCCACGGCGGTGGCCCCGGCCTCTTCGCCTGCACTCACGTACTCGACCACCCGCTCCAGCGTTCGACGCTGACGACGACCAGCGGCCCGCACGGCGGCTGGTCGCGGTACTGGGGATGCCGATCGACGAGCGCGGCCAGGCCCGGGTGGCCGGTGCCCGGATCGTCGATGACGACGCCGATGCCGTCGGCGCGCACCCACCAGAGCCGGCTCCAGTCCTCCTCGTAGTGGTCGACCAGCAGGGCACACCGGGGCTCGTGGCGCAGGTCGGTCAACCGCTGCAGCTGTGTCGTCCGCTTGGGTTTGGCGTCGACGGCCAGCCAGACGGTGTCGGCGGACGCCGCGAACACGACCGGGACGAGGTGCGGAGCGCCGTCCGGGCGGACGGTGGCCAGGCGAGCGACGGCGGCGGAGGCGAAACGCTCGCGCAGCTCCGCTGTCCGCACCGGTCGGTCAGCCGCTGACGGCAGTCGTCGAGCGACCGGCGACCTCGAGGAACGTCTCGAGCTCACGGCGGACGTCCGGTCCGCACGGCTGGAAGACGATCTCGGTGACACCGCTGTCGGCGAGCTCGCGGAGCTTGTCGCGGACCTCCTCCCGCGTCCCGCTGAGCGTGGTGGATGCGAGCAACGAGGAGCCCCCCGCATCCCAGGCCGCCTCGTCGGCCTCGTTGAGTTCGACGCAGTGACCCGTGTGCACGGCGATGTGCCTGAGCTCCTCCGGAGTTCGGTCCACCACCTCGTTCCAGGCCTCTCCACCTGTCAGCCCGGCCACGGCTGCCTGCCCACCGAACTCGTACGCGCCGTGCCACGCGAGCGCGGTGCCGGGACCGCCCGCGAGGCGGACCCGTTCGGAGGTCGGGTCCTCCCCTTCGTCCAGGACGGTGCCCCAGGCCAGGTACGAGACCCTCCGGAACTCAGCGGCGAAGTCGGGGAGCTGCAGGGTCGCGTACAGGCCGTCAGCCAGTTCCCGCGCGACCTCGGCGCCCTTCGGCCCGAGGGCGCTGATCAGGATGGGTACGTCGATCGGTCGGGGAGGCGCGTGACCGGCAGGGTGGAGCATCTGCATCCTGGCGCCCTCCCACTCGACGACCTCGCCTCGCAACAGCCCCCGGTAAGCCCGGATGTACTCCGCCATGAACGACCACTTGATGGCCCCGTAGCCCATGGCCCTGCGCCCGGAGAACCCGGTCCCGAAGGCCACCTCCACCCGGCCGGGCGCCAGCGCCGTCAGCATCGCCGTCGCGGCGGCGTTGACCATGGGGTGCCGCAGCGAGGGGACCAGGACGCCGGGCCCGAGGCCGATCCGGGTGGTGCGCTCCGCGGCGAGAGCCAGGCACATCCACACGTCGGGACTGTTCTGCGGGGTGTCGTAGAGCCATGCCCGCGCATAGCCGAGCTCCTCCGCGAGCGCGATGTTCTCGTGCGAGTCCAACGCGGTCGGAAAGGCGACCGAGACCTCCATGCTCTTCCCCTCTGCTGACGTCGACGTCTGTGTCGCGGACCTCTGAGGTCTGGGGAGCGCCCTCCGGCTACGGGCGGCCGCCGTGCGGCACCTCGACCCGGCAGGAGCGCAGCTGCGCCTCGCGTGCGGCACTCCGCGCGGTGCGGTCGAAGTCCGGCGCGGTGCAGAGGAACAGCGTGCGGCCGTCGTCACCGCCGAGCATGCAGGCGAACACGCCGGTGCCGACGGGCAGTTCCTCCACGACCTCGCCGCCCTGCCGGATGCGGAGCACCCGGCCGGCGAGCGCGTCGGCGACCCACAGCGCTCCCTCGGCGTCCAGACCGCAACCGTCCGGCGCGACCGCCAGCTGTCCGAGTGCGGCCTGCAGGTCGCGGTCCGTCGGCAGCGCCCCGAAGGACGCCCACACCCGCCGGTTCGCCAGTGCACCGTCGGCGCCGATGTCGAACGCGGTGATCCGGTTGCCGAACGTCTCGTCCACCAGCAGGACGCCGTCGTCGGTGATCACGCTGCCGTTGGGGAACCACACGTCGTCGGCCACCTGGGTCACCGCCCCGTCGGGGTCGACGCGCAGCAGGACGGCCGGTGCGACCGGTGCGCCGGCCATCAGGTCGAAGCCGAAGTTGCCGACGAAGGCACGCCCCTGCCCGTCGACCACCATGTCGTTGGGCTCGCCGGTGACGTGTGGGGACAGGTCCGCGTGTGTCACCAGTGATCCGTCGGGCTCACGGCGCAGCAGCCGGGCGTCGTGCTGGGAGACGACCAGCAGGCGGCCGTCGGGCAGCCACCCGAGTCCGGACGGCTGGCCCGGCACCTCCGCCTCGACCCGGAGGTCGCTGCCGTCCTCACGGGCCGAGAGCACCTGGTGGGTGTAGAAGTCCGACACCCAGATCCGTCCCTCGTGCCAGCGCGGGCACTCCAGGTAGGACAGACCTTCCAGGACGGTGCTGAACTCCCGCATGGCTCACCTCGTCGTCTCCGGTGCGCGGGAGCGTAGCGCCGGGTCCTCCCCTCCGGGACGTGGCGCTCAGCAGATGTCCGCTGCCAGCTCCTGGTGGCCGAGCAGGACACGACGGCCCACGGGTGCCTCGACCCTGCGCCGTCCGGCTGCGCCCTGCCCGGACCCCGCGCAGGGAACCGACGGCGGGCCGGTCCTGCGCCCCGGCACCGCACGCGGGAGGGCCCGGGACCCGGGCGCGGTCCACGCCGTCGACGGCGACGGGTCGTCGTTCCTGCGGGACGTCCCCCCGACCCGGCTCGGCGCGGCCGGCGACCGCCTCCGGTACGGCGTCCCGCCCGACGGGCGGTGCCGGCGGTGCGGGCTGCTGCCGGACCACCACGGGGCCGGCCGGCGGCGCTCCGAGGACGAGGGGCCCTGGTGGGTGCCGGGGAGCCGCCCTACGTTCGAGGCGGCCGAGGAGGCGGCCACCGAGCGCGACCACCGGAGGCGTCCCGTGGACAGCCCCTACCGAGGTCAGGACGACGTCCACGTCCTGCCCACCAACATCTCCCTGCCGGGGGTCGGCGTCCTCCCGATCAACGCCTACCTGATCACGTCCGAGGAGCCGGTCCTCATCGACAGCGGCATCGCCGTCGACGCGGACCAGTTCCTCGACGCGGTCGGCTCGATCATCGACCTGCGGACCCTGAAGTGGGTGTGGCTCACCCACGACGACGCCGACCACACCGGCAACATCCAGCGGATCATGGAGGCGGCGCCGAACGCCCGGCTGGTCACGCACGGGTTCGCCGCCCTGCGCATGTCGACGTGGTGGCCGGTCCCCATGGAGCGGGTGCACGCCATCCGGGCCGGTGACGAGATCCACGTGGGGGACCGCACGCTCACCGCGGTCGCCCCGCCGCTGTTCGACAACCCGATGTCCCTCGGCGTCCTGGACCGGTCCACCGGGGCGCTGTTCACCGTCGACGCCTTCGGGGCGCTGCTCCCGGAGCCCACGCAGGACGCGTCGGACGTGTCCCCGGAGGCCCTCGCCGGCGGCATGATCGGCTGGGCCACGTCGGACTCGCCCTGGGTGCACCTCACGGACGAGGTCCAGTTCGGCCGGGTCCTCGACCGCGTCCGGCAGATCCAGCCCCGGCGGATCTTCTCCTCGCACCTCCCCGTCGCGAGCGGGACGGAGTTGGAGGAGTTCCTCCGTGTGCTGGCGCAGGTCCCCACCGCCGAGAGGTTCGTGCCACCGGACTCCGAGCAGTTCGCCGACATGATCAAGGCCATGGCGGAGATGCAGCGCGCCGGCGAGCAGGTCCCCGCGACCCCGACGGTGGCCGGCCCGCCGGCGCCGGGCGTGACCCCGCCGGCGCCGCGACGACCGAGCTCACCGGCGGGCGAGACCGTCCGGAGCCCGTAGCGGCACCCCCGGGGGACCCGCGGCCGCGGGACCCCCGGTGACACCTCAGGCGGTGACCAGGTCACGCCGCCCGGGCGCCTGCGCCGGGGCCGTGCGGAAGCCGCGGGCGATGAGGTAGACCGCCAGGCCCATCTCCCACACGGTGACCGGGACGGCGCAGAGGAAGCCCCACACCGAGACCTGCTCGTAGACGCCGAACAGCACGGCGGTGGACGAGAGGAACACCAGCGGCCCGCCGACCAGGCCGGTCACCGCGATCCACCGGGGCGCCAGGCGGCCCCGGTGCACCAGCGCGGCCAGCAGCAGCGTGTTGACGCCGATGACCAGGCCGGGGCCGACGAGGAACGTCGCGTCGTGCAGGGCCACCAGCCCGCGGGCGACGGCGACGGACGACGCGTCGTCCCCGGCCGACCGGAGCGCGACCACCGCGAGCACGCTGACGATCCCCACGACGATCACCGCCGCCTCGAGCAGCCGCCCGCACACGTAGCCGAGGGCCAGGGCCCGGCCGTGCCGCTCGACGACCGGGTACGCCGCGACCGCGGTGCCGATGCAGGCCGCGGCCAGCACGACCTCCAGCAGCGCGCCCCAGCGCACCTGCGTGTCCGCGCCCTCACCCAGCACGTAGGCCGGGTCGCCGAGCAGCGGCTGGTACAGCGCCAGCGCCGCGACCGCGCTGACCGCGGCGACCAGGAAGAACACGCCCGTGACGACGGCGGCTCCGCGGGACTCCCTCATGACTCTGTCTCCTCCGAGATGGTGGTGTACGGCGTACACCGACGGCGCGGACGTTAAGGTGTACGCCGTACACCCGTCAAGCAGGGAGGGGTCGGATGGCACGGGAGCCCCTGAACCGGGCGCGGGTCCTCGCGGCCGCGGTGGCGCTCGCCGACGAGGCGGGCCTGGGTGCGGTGAGCATGCGGCGGCTGGCCCAGGAGCTCGGCGTCGTCCCCATGGCGCTGTACAAGCACGTCGCCGACAAGGACGAGCTGCTCGACGGGATGGTCGACGTCGTCATCGGGGAGTTCGAGGAGCCCGCCCCCGGGGCGGACTGGCGCGCCGCGGTCCGGCAGCGGCTGCTCTCCGCCCGCCGGGCGGTGCTGCGGCACGCCTGGGCGCGGAAGGCGATCGAGTCGCGCACCCACCGGACGCCCGCCGTCCTCGGCCACATGGACGCCGTCGCCGGCACCTTCCGGGCCGGCGGGTTCTCCGTCGACCTCACCCACCACCTCATGCACGCCCTCGGCAACCGCATCTGGGGCTTCAGTCCCGAGCTGTTCGAGGAGCCGCGCGACGACGACGCGCCCGAGCCCACGCCGGAGGAGCGGCAGGCGGTGGCCGCGGAGTTCGCGCGGCGGTTCCCGCACGTGCTGGAGATCGCCACGGCGGCCACCGGTGGCGACCTGTCCGCGGTCGGGCAGGGCTGCGACGAGGACTTCGAGTTCGCCTTCGCCCTCGACCTGCTGCTCGACGGCGCCGAGCGGCTGCGCGCGCGGGGCTGGCGCAGCTCCCCGTCCTGACGGGCGCGCGGCGGCTCAGACGGCGAGGAGCTGGTGGACCAGCCGGATCGCGATCGAGCCCTCGCCGACGGCGGAGGCCACGCGCTTGACCGACCCGTGCCGGGCGTCGCCGGCCGCGAGGACGCCCGGGAGGCTGGTCTCCAGCGGCAGCGGGGGACGGCCGAGGGCGCGGACGGCGCCGGCGCTCACGTCCGGCCCGGTCACGACGAAGCCCGCGGGATCGCGCTCGACGGCCGGGGGCAGCCACTCGGTGTGCGGCCGGGCGCCGATCATGAGGAAGAGCGCCTGGGCGCTCACCGTCTCCTCCGCGCCGCTCGCGCGGTCCCGCAGCACGAGGTGGTCGAGCCGGCCGTCGCCGCCCCCGCCGACGACCTCGGTGCCGGTCCGCACCTCGACGCCGGGCGTCCCCTCGACCTGGCGCGCGAGGTAGTGCGACATCCCGGCGTCGAGCGACGCGGCCCGCACCACGAGCGTGACCCGCTCCGCGAAGCGGGCCAGGTGCAGCGCCGCCTGCCCGGCGGAGTTGGCGCCCCCGACGACGTAGACCTCCTCGCCCGCCACCAGCGGGGCCTCCGACGCCGCGGCGCCGTAGGAGACACCGGCCCCGCGCAGCGCCTCCAGCGACTCCACCCCGAGGCGCCGGTAGCTGGCGCCGGGCGCGAGGACCACCGCGCGGGCCACCACGACCCCGCCGGTGTCGAGCGAGACGACGATGCCGTCGGGCTCGTGCGCGAGGTCGGTGACCTCCTGCATGAAGGCGAACCGGGCGCCGAACAGCCACGCCTGCTCGTAGGCGCGGCGCGCCAGCTCCCCGCCGGTCACGCCGCGGGGGAAGCCCAGGTAGTTGCGGATCGCCGAGCTGGAGGTCGCCTGGCCGCCGATGCTGCCGGAGTCGACGACGATCGTGCGCAACCCCTCGGAGGCGCCGTAGACGCCGGCGGACAGGCCGGCCGGCCCGCACCCGACGATGACCAGGTCGTAGCGGTCACCGGACGGGTCGATCGCCGTCCCCGCCGACCGCGCGATGTCGAGGTCGGTGGGGTCCTCGAGCACCGTCCCGTCGGGCATGACCAGCAGCGGCAGCCTCCGCCGCTCCCGGTTGGCCAGCAGGGCGCGGCCCTCGGCGGAGTCGGCCAGGCAGAAGCGGTGCGGCATCGCGCAGCGGCCGAGCACCTCCCGCAGCTCGTAGGCCCGGCCGCTCCAGGTCTCGCCGACGACGTCGATCGTGTGCGGCGCGCGGCGCCGCGTCTGCGCCCACGCCAGCAGGAAGCCCGACACGGCCTGGTGGAACTGCTCGTCCGGCGGCGGCGCGGGGCGCACCAGGTAGTGGTCGATGCGGCCGCGGGCGATCGCCTCGAGGACCGCGTCCCCGGTGCCCGGGGTCCCGACGTGCGCCCACGGGACGAGCAGGGCCCGCTCGGCGTGCGGGAACCGGCCGCGCACCTCCGCCAGCAGCTCCGTTCCCGGGGCACCGGACACCGTCTCGCCCGCGAGCACCAGGGCGACCTCCTCGCCGGCCCCCGCGAGCTCGTCCAGCAGGGCGAGCGCCTCGTCCGCCGACCCCCGGCACTGCACGCGGTAGTCCCGCTCGTACCGGCTGCGCAGTTCCCGCTCGACGGCCTCCAGCAGGGCCGGGTCGTCGTCGACGGCGATCAGCACCGGACCGCTCATGCGCGCGCAGCGTAGGGAGCCGGCACCACCCGGCCCAGGGTCGAGGGACCCGGGACCGGCCCGGGTCACCCGTGCGGCGGGGTGAGCCGGCGCGGCAGGCAGGCGTTGGTCAGCCCCGCGCCGTGCAGCTGGGGGTAGGTGGCCGCGCACCAGGCCTCGACGTCGGCCCGGCCGCCGAACGCGGCGTCGACCACGGTGATCCAGTACGGGTCGCCGTCGGGTGCGGTGGAGCGCCGGCCGAAGTCGGTGCCCTGCAGCACGTACAGCGCCGACGGGTCGGTCACCGTCGCGAGCCCCGCCCGGCTCTCGGCGAGGACGTCGACGGCGGAGAAGGTGTGCGAGCCGTCCTGCGCGGTCTGCAGCGGGTCGGTGATGCCGACGTCCTTGGACGCGAGCTGGGCGACCCACCGGCCGTCCAGCGGGACCCGGGCCAGCGACTCCTCGCGCAGCGCCGCGAGCTCGGCCAGCGCGCGGGCCTCGGCGTCGGGCTCCCCGGCGTCCTCCCGCGGCTCGGCGGCCGCGGCGGTGCTCGGCGCGGGCTGCTCCGCGCCGGCCGCGCACGGCGGCAGGTCGCCGGGCGCCGGGTGGGGCGTGCACGGGCCGGTGTCGACGCGGGCGGCGACGCCGGTCCACCACGAGGTGGTGCCCATCGCGCCGGCCCACGACAGGGAGACGTGCACGTGGTCGGTGTGCGGGCTGGCCCCGTCGTACGGCTGCCACCCCCGGGCCGGCGACCAGATCTCGCGGTCCCAGATGACGTACATGACGCCGAGCCGCCGCGCCGCCCACGCGGACTCGCCGGACGGTCCGGGCGCGGTCAGCCACGCCAGGAACTCCTCGGCGACCGCCCGCTGCGCCGGCACGCCCGCGTCGAGCATCCAGTCGAGCGCGCGGCCCTCCTTGTGCTCGCTCGGCCCACCGACGGCGCACTCGCGGGAGATGCCGACGCTGCCGGTGCCGTAGTGGGCCAGCAGCGCGTCGGCCAGGTCGCGCGCGCCCGGCTTGGGCGCGGGGTCGCAGACCGCCTGGGCGACGTAGGGGGCCGGCGCCTCGACCGCCGGTGGCGCGGCCGCCGGGGGCGTCGGTCCCGTCGCGGCGGCGGAGGCGGGGGACGCGGGCAGCAGCGCCGCCAGGCCGGAGGCGAGGACGGTGCCGACCAGCGTGCGGCGGCGGGGCAGCGGGGTCGGGCGCACGGCGTCCTCCGCGGTCTCGGGAGTCCGGCGCGGCTCATCCCAGGGGGACGACGCGGCGGCGGTCCAGCCCCCGAGCCGCCCCGGTTCCGGCTCCGCGGCGTGGCGGCACGCGCCGCGAGCGCCACGCCCGGCGGGCTCAGGCGTCGACGGTGGGCGACCGGCCGCGCAGCGTGTCCAGCGACCGGTACATGCCGACGGCGACCGCGCCGAGCGCGACGAACCCCTCGTCGTCGGCCACCGCCGACTCGCGGAGCAGCGCGGTGAGCCGCCGCAGCGCGGCACCGGCCTCGCGGACCGCGTCGTCCCGGCCGTCGGTGGACCCGGCGGCGCGCAGCACCCGGGCGAGGCCGTCGAGCGCGTCGGCGAGCAGCCAGCCGGTGCCGCCGTCGACGCGGTCGATGCCGCGGCGGTCCGGGGGGAGGTGGGCCACGAGCGTGGTCAGGTCGTCGACGAGGACGGCGACCCGGTCGAGCGCCCGCGACTCCTGCCGGACCCGCGCGGCGGTGCCGCCCCAGCGCCGCGCCCGCGGGTTGGCCAGCCGGGCGCGCTCGACCACGGCCTCGGCCGCGCGCATCCGGTCCAGCGCGGCGTCCAGGTCCCGCCGGGGCCGCACCCACTCGCCCGGCGCCGGGAGCGCGCCGCCCCGCAGCCCGCCGGCGATGCCGTGCAGGTGCCGGGCCAGCAGCGCCCGCGTGGTCGCGATCGCCCGGACGGCCGCGGTGAGCTGCATCGGCGGGAACAGCACGGTGGTGACCATGACGCCGATCGCCGCCCCGAGCAGGGTCAGCCCGGCGTAGGCGGCGGCGTAGCGCGCGGGGTCGGCCGCCGTCCCGACGGTGAGCATGAGGACGGCGGCGAAGCTCACCCAGCTCGCGTGCTCCTGCAGCACCCGCCACTGCTCGACGCCGATCGCCAGCGCGACGATCAGCGCGATGGTGAGCGCACCGGGCAGCGCCTGCTCGGTGAGCCGGTGGACCGTGACGCCGAGCCCGAAGCCCAGGAGGATGGCCAGCACCGTCCGCCAGGCCGCGGCGGCGGAGTCGGCCACCGTCGGGTGCACGGCGATGACCGCGCCGAGCGGCGCGTAGTACGCGTACTGGGTGAACGGCGGCGGCAGCAGGACCGCCACCTGCCAGGCGAGCGCGGCGGCCAGCGCCGCCCGCACCGCACGCTGCACCCAGGGCCGGCGCAGCAGCTCGCGCGTCCGGGCCCCCGCCCCCGGCGTCCGCACCGCGGTGCGGCTACCCGCCCGGCCGCGCCCGGGCGGCGGGCTCGGCGCCGTCGCCCGCGGGCGCGTGCCCGGCCGTGTCGCCCGCGGGTGCGTGCCCGGCCGTGTCGCCCACGGGCGCGTGCCCGGCCGTGTCCTCGACCGTGTTCCCGGTGACCCGCACCGACGGGACTCCCGGCGCCCCCTCCCCGCCGGCCTCCACGACCAGCGCGAAGTCCTCGCCGTGCCGGCTGATGCCGTCGACGACGGCCTGCTCGACCGCCTCCGCGGCGTAGGTGCGGCGCAGCACCATGGGGTCGGTGCGCACGTCCTTGGCGAGCGCGACGGCCAACCCGACCATGACCAGCGCGAAGGGCAGCGCCGCGATGATCGTCAGGTTCTGCAGGCCGGTGAGCGCCTCGCCGCCGCCCACCAGCAGCATCACCGCCGCGACGGCGCCCATGACCACGCCCCAGAACACCACCGTCCCGCGGCGGGGCCGGAGCGTGCCGCGCTCGGACAGCGAGCCCATGACGATCGAGGCGGCGTCGGCCCCGGAGACGAAGAAGATCGCCACCAGCACCACGACCAGCACCGTCGTGGCGGTGGCCAGCGGGTACTGCTCCAGCACCCCGAACAACTGCCCCTCCGAGGTGGCCTGCCCGGCGACGTCCGCGCCGGACCGCTGCGCGGCGATGCCGGCCCCGCCGAAGACGGCGAACCACACCAGGCTCACGCCGCTGGGCACCAGCAGGACGCCGGTGACGAACTGGCGGATGGTGCGGCCGCGGCTGATCCGGGCGAGGAACAGCCCGACGAACGGCGTCCACGAGATCCACCACGCCCAGTAGAAGACCGTCCAGCCGCGCAGCCACTCCGCCGTCGCCGGGCCGCCGCTGGCCTCGGTGCGGGCGGCCATCTGCGCGAGGTCGGCGACGTAGCTGCCGACCGCTCCGGGGACCAGGTTGAGGATCAGCACGGTCGGTCCGGCCACGAAGACGAACAGGGCCAGGACGACGGCGAGCACCATGTTGACGTTGGACAGCCACTGGATGCCCCGGGCGACGCCGGAGACCGCGGACGCGACGAACGCCGCGGTCAGCACCGCGATGATCCCGACCAGGACGCCGTTGCCCACGTCGCCGGCCCAGCCCAGGATCTCCACGCCGCTGCCGATCTGCAGCGCGCCCAGGCCGAGGGAGGCCGCCGAGCCGAACAGCGTGGCGAAGATGGCCAGGACGTCCACGACCCGGCCCGCCCAGCCCTCGGTGCGGCGCCGGCCGAACAGCGGCTCGAACGCCGCGCTGACCAGCGTCCGGCGGCCGCGGCGGAACGTGCCGTAGGCGATGGCCAGCCCCACCACGGCGTAGATCGCCCAGGGGTGCAGGGTCCAGTGGAACAGGGTCGTGGCCATGGCGGTCTGCACGGCCTCGGGGGTCTCGCCGGCCACCGTGCGCGGTGGCGGGGTGACGTAGTGCGCGAGCGGCTCGGCGACGCCGTAGAACATCAGCCCGATGCCCATCCCCGCGCTGAACATCATCGCGACCCACGAGACGGTGCGGAACTCCGGCGCCTCGTCGTCGCGGCCGAGCGGGATGCGGCCGTACCGGCTGGCCGCCAGCCACAGCACGAAGACGACGAACGCCGAGGCCAGCGTCACGAACAGCCAGCCGAGGTTGGACTCGATCCAGACCAGCGCGCTGCTGCTGGCCGAGCCCAGGCCGCTCGGGCTCACGAACCCCCAGGCGACGAACGCCAGGGCCAGCACCGCGGCGACGGTGAAGACGACGCGGTCGAGCCGGGCGCGCGCGTCGGCCGCCGGGAGAGGCGGCTCGGCGATGGCGGGGTGCGGGTCGGTGGGGAGCGGGGCGACGGCCGGTGCGGCCGCCCCTCCGTCGGGGTGTCCGGGCGGTGCGGTGGGGCTCACTGGTCTGCGTCCGCGCACGCGCGGACGACCCTCCGTTCGGTCGACTGCTGGGGGACCGCGTCCCCGGCGGGCAGGAGTGCGCGCACGGTCAGCACGCAGGCCCGCGCTCCCAGCCTCGGTGCACCCCGCCGGAGCCGCAATCCGGGACCGGCGCCGCCGGGCGGGATGACACGACCGGGGTGCCGGGTTGTTGAACCCGCAAGCACATCGGCCCCTGCACGAGGAGAGCGCCCGCATGACCACCTACGCCGTCACCGGAGCCACCGGCCACCTCGGCCGCCGCGCCGTCGAGGAGCTGCTCGACCGCGGCGTCCCGGCGTCCGACGTCGTCGCCGTCGTCCGCCGTCCCGAGGCCGCCGCCGAGCTGGCCGGCCGCGGCGTGCAGGTCCGCCACGGCGACTACTCGCGGCCGGACACCCTGCCCGCGGCCCTGGCCGGCGTCGACCGGCTGCTGCTGGTCTCCGGCAGCGAGCCGGGGCAGCGGGTCGCCCAGCACGAGGCCGTCGTCGAGGCGGCGGTGGCCGCCGGGGTGCAGCGGATCGTCTACACGTCGATCGCGCACGCCGACACCTCGGCCAACCCGCTCGCCCCCGAGCACCGCGGGACCGAGGAGGTGCTGCTCAAGGCGGACGTCCCGGCGACCGTCCTGCGCAACAGCTGGTACCTCGAGAACTACACCGCGCAGCTCGACCGGTACCTCGCCACCGGCGAGATCGTCGGCGCCGCGGGGGAGGGCCGGGTGTCGATCGCCCCGCGCACGGACTACGCCGTCGCCGCCGCGGCCGCGCTGCTGGCCGACGAGGAGGGCACCGTCGTCCTCGAGGTCGGCGGACCCGGCGTGACCCTCGCCGAGCTCGCCGCCGCCGTCACCGAGGCCACCGGGACGACGGTCCGCTACCGCGACCTCCCGGCCGACGAGCTCGTCGCGACCCTGCAGGGCGCCGGCCTCGACGCCGGCACCGCCGAGTTCGTCGCCGCCATCGACACCTCCATCGCGAACGGCGATCTCGACACCGGCGACGCCGACCTCGCCGCCCTGCTCGGCCGGCCGGTGACCCCGCTCGCCGACGCCGTCCGCGCCGCCCGCGCCTGAGCCGCGCGGCCGCCCGGGTCACTCCCCGGGCGGCCGCGGGCGTGTCCGCGTGTCCCGGTCATTCCGCGGGCACCGAGTGGTGCTCATGGGTGACCAGCCAGCGCCCGTCCACCCGGCGCAGGCCCACGGTCAGCCGCACCTCGAAGCCCTCGGTGCCCGCCGCGCCGATCCGGAGCAGGCCGTGCGCGAACGCGACGCCGTTCCCGGCCACCACGGTCAGCCCGGAGACGTCGAACAGGCCCTCGCCCTGGGCCTCCCAGAACAGCCGCCACTGCCGCAGGTAGCTGTCGATCCCGGTCACCACCATCGGCGGCGGGACGTCGAACAGCACGACGTCGCCGGTGTGCACGGCCACGACCGCGTCGACGTCGGCGCGCCGCACGGCCCGTGCCCACGCCTCCAGCACCCGGCGGACCTGCAGCTCGTCGGAGTCCATGCGGGGCAGACCGGGCCGGGCCCCCGGTCTCATCCCCCGGGGTGAGGTCCGCCGCCCGGCTGCACACGGCCTGCGCCGGTGCCGAAGACCGGGACGTGAACCCGATCGCGTGCCGCGCCGTGGCGCAGGCCGGCCTGGTCGCGGCCACCGCCTCGGCCGACGACGAGCGCCCCTGGCCGCTGTTGCTGGTGGCCGGCTGGCACACCACCGCCACCGACCTCGTGCTGTCCGACGCCCGGCTGGCCGAGGAACTCGCCGCCCTGCCGGCCTGACCGTGTCCCGGCCCCGCCGGGGTCGTTGAGCCTCCCGTGATCCCGGACAGCGCCCGCACGGCCGCCCGCCGCGCCGAGGACGTGCTGGCCTGGGCCCCGAGCGGCCGGATCGCCGTCCCGCTCATCGTCGCGCTGGTCGTCGTCGCCGACCTGGTCGGCGTCGGCACCGTCACCCTGCTGCTGCTCGGCGTCTCCGACGACGGGGACGACGCCGGCCGCGGTCCCACCCTGCTCGCCGCGCTGGCCTACCTGCTCGTCGCGCTGCCCGTGGCCACCCTCGCCGGACTGCGCCGGCAGCGGGCCACCACCGCCTGGCTGCTCGCCGGCCGCGACCCCACCCCGGCCGAGGCCGCCCGCGCGCTGCGGCTGCCGGTGGACGCCGCGCTCATCGCCGCCGTCGTGTGGCTGGCGGGGGCGGTCCTCGCCGGCGCCGTCGCGGCGGTCACCTTCCCCGACCCGCTGGTCGGCCTGCGGGTCGGCGTCGTCGCGCTGCTCGGCGGCGCCGTCACCGCCGGTGTCGTGTACCTGCTCGTCGCCCGCGCCGCCCGCGCGCTGACCACCCGCGCGCTGGCCGCGCACCCGCCCGCCGGCCGGCTCGCCCTCGGCGTCCGCCCGCGCCTGCTGCTCACCTGGGGGCTGACCAGCGCGGTCCCGCTGCTCGGCGTGGTGCTGCTGTTCGCCGACCCGAGCAACCCCGGCGGGCCCGGCCGCACCGCCGTCGTCTTCCTCGCCGTCGTCGCCGTGCTGGTCGGCGGGCTGGCCACCCTGCTCACCGCCCGCGCGGTCGGGCAGCCGCTGCGCGACCTGCGGCAGGTGGTGCAGCGGGTCGGCGCCGGGGACTACACCGCGAGCGTCACCGTCGACGACGCCGGCGAGATCGGCCTGCTGCAGGAGGGCGTCAACACGATGGCCGCCGGCCTCGCCGAGCGGGAGCGGCTGCGCGACCTGTTCGGCCGGCACGTCGGGACGACGGTCGCCGCGCGGGCGCTGGCCGAGGGCGCCTCGCTGGGCGGGGAGCTGCGGCCGGTGGCGGCGCTGTTCGTCGACGTCGTCGGGTCGACCGCGCTGGTGCGGCGCACCGGCCCGGAGGGGATGGTCGGCCTGCTCAACCGGTTCTTCGCCGTCGTCGTCGACGCGGTCGAGGCCGAGGGCGGGCTGGTGGACAAGTTCGAGGGCGACGCCGCGCTGTGCGTCTTCGGCGCGCCCACCGGGCACCCCGACGCCTCCGGCGCCGCGCTGCGCGCCGCCCGCCGGATCTGCGACGACGTCGCGCGCGCCGGGGAGGTCGACGTCGGCGTCGGCGTGGCCTGCGGGCCGGCGTGGGCCGGGCAGGTGGGCACCGCCAGCCGGCTGGAGTACACGGTCATCGGCGACCCGGTGAACGAGGCCGCCCGGCTCACCGAGCTGGCCAAGGACCGGCCGGGGCGGGCGGTGGCCAGCGAGGCCGCGGTCCGGGCCGCCGGCGGCGGCGAGGCCGCCCACTGGGTGCCCGACGCGGAGGTGGAGCTGCGCGGCCGCGGCGAGCCGACCCGCACCTACGTCCGCGCGAACACCTGACCGTCGGGGCCGTGCGAGCGGACGACGACGAGCACGTCCTCGCTCTGCAGCGTGCCGATCAGGGGGTCGTCGAAGCGCAGCGTGCGCCCGCCGCGGGTCACCGACAGCACGATGTCGCGCAGGTCGCGCGGGCCCAGGCCGACCTCGCCGGAGGTCACCGTGCGCTGGGAGAGGTCCAGCCCCTGCCCGCCGGTGAGCAGGTCCTCGACGACGGACACGACCCGCGGGCTGTCGGTGGACAGGCCCAGCAGCCGGCCCGACGTCGCCGAGGTGGTGATGACGGTGTCGGCGCCGGACTGGCGCAGCAGCTGCGCGTTCTCCTCCTCGCGCACGGAGGTGGTGATCGGCAC
This sequence comes from Geodermatophilus sp. SYSU D00867, assembly GCF_054050315.1. NCBI lineage: Bacteria > Bacillati > Actinomycetota > Actinomycetes > Geodermatophilales > Geodermatophilaceae > Geodermatophilus > Geodermatophilus sp. SYSU D00867. The sequence goes on from NZ_JBJGZC010000015.1 coordinate 111,901, forward strand.
GCTCGGGTTGAGCTGCCGGACGGTGAGGGTGATCAGCACCGAGGCGTCGTCCCGGTTGGCCGCCACGATCACCGCACGGGCCCGCTCGACGTGCGCGCGGCGCAGCACGTCGGTGCGCCCGGCGTCGCCGACGATGCCGGTGAGGCCGATCGAGTTGGCCTCGTCGATGGCCCGCTGGTCGCCGTCGACGATGACGATGTTCTCCAGCGGAGTGCCGGTGGCCCGCAGCGAGCGGACGGCGCTGCGGCCCTTGGTGCCGTAGCCGCACACGATGACGTGCTGACGCACGCGGGACCTCCAGCGTCGGATCCGGAACTCCTCGCGCGAGCGCGCGGTGAGCGCCTCGAGCGTGGTGCCGATGAGGACGATCAGGAACATGACGCGCAGCGGCGTGATGAACAGGATGTTCACCAGCCGCGCGCCCTCGGTGATCGGCGTGATGTCGCCGTAGCCCGTGGTCGAGAGCGTGACCGTGGAGTAGTAGACGGCGTCGAGCAGCGAGATGCCGACCTCGTCGCCGTCGCGGTAGGAGTCGCGGTCCAGCCAGACGATGAACACGGTCAGCGCGAGGAAGAACGCCGCCAGGACGACCCGCTGCCACACCTGGCGCACGGGGGACTGCTCGACGTGCGCGATCTGCACCCCGGTGTGCGGGTCGTCGCCCGGCCCGTGTCCGCCCATCACGTCCGGCGACGATAGCGAGCGGGGGCGGTGCGCACCGGGATGCCGGCGCGCACCGCCCCGATCGGGTCAGCCGCCGGCCACCGCCTCGCGCTCGCGGGCGGCCAGCTCCCGCTTGAGCACCTTGCCCGCCGCCGACACGGGGATGGCGTCGATGAAGACGACGTCGCGCAGCCGCTTGTAGTGGGTGACCCGGTCGTTGACCGCGGCCATCACCGACTCGGCGGTCAGCGCCGCCCCGGCGTCGTCGGCCCTGCGGACCACGTAGGCCACCGGCAGCTCCCCGGCCGCCTCGTCGGGCCGGCCGACGACGGCGGCGCCGGCCACGCCCGGCACGCCGAAGAGGATCTCCTCCAGCTCGCGCGGGAACACGTTGTAGCCCTTGTAGAGCAGCATGTCCTTGGTGCGGTCGACGATCGACAGGTAGCCGTCCTCGTCGAGGATCCCGACGTCGCCGGTGTGGAACCAGCCGTCGGCGTCGATCGCCTCCGCGGTGGCCTCGGGGCGGTGCGCGTAGCCGCGCATGACCTGCGGGCCGCGGATGCACACCTCGCCGCGCTCGCCGGTGGGCAGCGGGTCGCCGCCGCCGAGCGGCCGGACGGTGATCTCGGTGTCGAAGATCGGCACGCCGACCGTGCCGGCCTTGCGGGTGCCGGAGCGGAACGTCGGGTTGCCGGTGGCCATCATGGTGACCTCGGTCAGCCCGTAGCCCTCGCCGATGACGGCGTTGGGCAGCAGCGCCTGCAGCCGCTCGATGAGCGACACCGGCAGCGGCGCCGCGCCGCTGGAGACGCCGCGGACGTGCGACCAGTCCTGCTCGGCGAACCCGGGCACCTGCAGCAGCGCCACGAACACCGGCGGGGCGCCGCCGATGCTGGTGACCCGGTGGCGCTTCGCGTCCTCGACGTACCTCACCGGGTCGAAGCGCATGTGGATCACGGTGGTGGTGCCGCCCATGACCATGCCGTTGAGGTAGCCGATCGCGCCCATGGCGTGGAACCACGGCGTGAGGTTGATCAGCGTGGCCTCGCCCAGCCGGGTCGGGCACTCGTCCTCGCCGAGCACCTGGCGGATCGTGACGTCCCCGGCCTCGTCGAGCTCCGGCAGCGAGCCCGAGGTCCAGCACGAGGACTGCAGCACGTTGGTGACCACGTTGCGGTGCGGCAGCTCGACGCCCTTGCTGACCCCGGTCGTGCCGCCGGTGTAGGCCAGGTGCGCCAGGTCGGCGGCGGGGTCGAGCCCGGCGTCGAGGTGCCGGTCGGTGGGGTCGGCGGCCAGCAGGTCGGCCAGGTCGACGTCGGTCGCCTCCAGGCCCTCGAGCCGCGCGGCGAAGTCGAGGGTGTGCGCCTCCCCGGTGACGACGACGGTCTGCACCGGCGTGGCCTCGAGCGCGCTGCGGACGAAGGGCAGCACCTGGTCCCAGGTGACCAGGACCTTGGCGCCGGCGTCGGTGAGCTGGGCGGCGAGGTCGGCCGCGGGCAGCAGCGGGTTGGTGGGGGAGAAGACGGCGCCGGCCATCACCACGCCGTAGTAGACCGCCGGGTACTGGCGGCAGTTCGGGACGTGCACCGCGACGACGTCACCGCGGCCCACGCCGTGGTCGGCCAGCCAGTTGGCGACCGCGGCGGCCCGCGCGCCGAGCTCCTCGAAGGTCAGCTCGACGTCGTGGTCGACGAACGCCGTCCGCGCGCCCCAGCGGCGCACCGCGGCGCGCAGGATCGACCCGACCGGCACCAGCGGGTACTCCAGCGAGCGCGGCAGGCCCGGCGGCCAGCTGGCGGCAGGCTCCTGCGCGGCGTCGGCGGGCGCAGGGTGCGTGGCGGTCATGCGTGTCCTTCCGTCCGGAACAGGGCTCCGTCAGCGTGGTACAGCTCACACCCGCTGTCACGCAGCGCTGTGCACACCCGCGGATGTGCTGACCGCACAGCGCGGAGCTAGACGGCCGGGTCGGAGACCAGCGAGCCGGCGCGGTGCTCCTCGCGCAGCGCGGTCTTGAGCACCTTGCCGCTGGGGTTGCGGGGCAGCGCGGACACCACCGAGTACTCCCGCGGGTGCTTGTAGCGAGCCAGCCGCTCGCCGCACCAGGCCGACAGCTCGGCGGGCGTGGGCGGGTTCTCCGGGTCCCGCGGCGCGATCACCGCCAGCGGCGCCTCGCCCCAGCGCGGGTCGGGCACCCCGATGAGCGCCACCTCGGCGACGCCGGGGTGCGCGGCGAGCGCGTCCTCCACCTCGGCGCAGTACACGTTCTCGCCGCCGGTGATGATCATGTCCTTCTTGCGGTCGACGACGTAGAGGTAGCCGTCCTCGTCCTCGCGCACCAGGTCGCCGGAGTGGAACCAGCCGCCGGCGAACGCCTCCGCCGTCGCCTCCGGCTTGCCCCAGTACTCCTTCATGACCATCGGGCTGCGGTAGACGATCTCGCCCACCTCGCCGCGCGGCACGTCCTGCATGGCGTCGTCGACGACGCGGACCTCGACGTTGAGCATCGGCGTCCCGACCGAGCCGATCTTGCGGATCGAGTCCTCGCCGCGGAGCAGGCAGGTGACCGGGCTGCACTCGGTCTGGCCGAACGCGGTGACCACCTCGGCCTGCGGGAACGTGTCGATCATCGCCCGCAGCAGGGTGGTCGACGCCGGCGCCGCGCCCCAGGAGATCCGCTTGAGGCAGGACAGGTCGCGCTCGGCGATCCCCGGCACCGCCACCACCGCCGCCCACATCGCCGGCACGAGGAAGAGGTTGGAGATCCGCTCGCGCTCGACGAGGTCGAGCACGGCCACGGGGTCGAAGCCGCCCGAGGCGAGGATGACGTGGGTGCCGCCGAGCAGCAGCGGCGGCAGCCCGCCGGCCAGCCCGGCGATGTGGAACAGCGGCGCCCCCGGCGCGCCGACCCGGTCGTCCGGGCCCACCCCGAGGGTGGCCACCTGGCTGAACACGTGCATCAGCAGGTTGTGGTGGGTGAGGACGGCGCCCTTGGGCCGGCCGGTGGTGCCCGACGTGTACATGATGAACGCCGGCGCCGACTCGTCGACCTCGACGTCGAGCGGCTCGGCCGACGCCGCCGCGAGCGCGTCCTCGTAGTCCTGGCCGACGGTCAGGACGGTGTGCACGCCCGGCGCCTGCTCCCGCGCCTCGGCCGCGACGCCGGCCAGCGCGGCGTCGACCACCAGGGCGGCCGCCCCGCTGTCGGTGAGCACGTAGGCCACCTCGTCGGCGACCAGCCGGAAGTTGACCGGGACGACGATCGCGCCCAGCCGCACGCCGGCGAGGTAGGACTCCCAGACCTCGATCCCGTTGAGCCCCAGCACCGCCACCCGGTCGCCCGCGGTCACGCCCCGGTCGGCCAGCGCGCGCGCCAGGCGGGTGACCCGCTCGTCGAGCTCGGCGTAGGTGCGGCCCGTGCCCGAGAAGCGCACGGCGACCGCGTCGGGGGTGCGCCGGGCCCAGCGGGCGAGCTGGTCGGCCGTCGTCATGCCGCGCCCCTGCAGCCGGGGGGTCGGGTCGTCCACGGGTTCCTCCTGCGCCGCCACCGGGTGTGACCCGCGTCATGCTGTCGGGGCGGCGGGGAGGCGGTCAACCCTGACCGTCAGGGCACCCGGGCGACCGCGCCGACCAGCATCGGGTTGACCAGGACGGCGTCCGCGGCGGCGGCCTCGGCGCGCAGCCGCCGCTCGAAGTCCTCCGGTCCGACCTCCGCGGCGGTGGCCGTGCCGGTGCGCTCGAAGGCCGGCAGCAGGCTGGTGACGTCGCCCGCCACGACCGCCCACCCGGCCGCGTCGCCGCCCCGCTCCAGCGGCTGGGCGGACGTGAGCACGGGGTCGGGCAGCCCCGCGGCGCGGAAGACGCCGGTCAGCCGGAGGCCCGCGTCGAGGGGGACGCCGAGCCGGCCGAGCGCGGTGCGCAGCCACCGGTCGTAGGCGGTCAGCAGCGGCAGCGGCGGGTGCGCGGCCCGGCTGGTGAGGACGACGTCCTGGAAGGCGACCACCCCGCCGGGGCGCACCAGCGCGGCCGAGCGGGCGACCAGCGCGACCGGGTCGGGCAGGTGCAGCAGCACCAGCCGCCCGAGGACCGCGTCCACGGGGCCGGCCGGGGACCACGTGGTGACGTCGGCCCGCACGAACTCGACGTGGGCGTGCCCCGCCTCCGCCGCCCGCCGCCGGGCCACCGCCAGGTGGCGGTCCGAGGCGTCGACGCCGACCACCCGGCCCGTGGGTCCGACCCGCTCCGCGGCGGCCAGCGCGGCCACGCCGGGGCCGCAGCCGAGGTCGACCACCGACGCGCCCGGCGCCAGGCCCGCGCTGTCCAGCCAGGCGGCGGTCGCCGGGCCGTAGAGGCGGGCGAGCACGTCCAGCCGGGCCAGCTCGGGGTCGGTGTCGCCGAGGACGTAGCCGGTGCCGGGACCGTCGCGGGTGCCGCTCGTCATGCACCCGCATGGTGGCCCGGCGGCGGCCGTGCCGTCAGCCCTCCGCGGACGGCGTCAGCATCCGCGCGGCGAGCCCCTTCCAGAGCGGGAGGTGCGGGTCGGTGGCGGCGGGCCGCTCCTCGAAGGCGTACACGCAGGCCACCCCGCGCATGCTGGTGAACAGCAGCTCGCACACCTCGGCGTAGCGGGGGGCCGAGGCGATCCGCGGGCCCCAGATCCCGTCGGCGACCCGGCGGATCGCCGCGCGCAGCCGGCGCTCCTCGACCCGCAGCGCCGCCCGCAGCTGCGGGTCGGTGCGGGCGGCCACCCACAGCTCCATCGCCGCCCAGAACGGCGGCTCCTGGAACGTCGCCCACATGAGGTCGATCGCCCGGTCGATCCGCTCCGGCCCGGCCGGCTCGTCGGCCATGACCGCCGCCGCGCGCTCCTCCACCCCGGCCAGCAGGGTGCTCGACAGGTGCCCGGCGGCGGCGACCAGCAGCTCGGCGCGGGACGGGAAGTGGTGCAGCAGCCGGCCGCGGGACACCCCGGCCCGGGCCTGCACGGCCAGTGTGGACGCGCCGGCGTACCCGGACTCGACCAGGCAGGCGACGGCGGCGTCGAGGATCAGCGCCCGGCTGTCGGCCGTGCGGGTCGACCGGCTGCGCGGGCCGTCGTCCGGGAGGGGGTCGGCGCTCACCCGCCGCAGGCTAGGGCCCCGGCGGGCCGCTGAACAGTCACCGTTGACCGTCGAGGGTGACCGCTGTCACGCTGCGGCGCGTACTGCTCGACGACGAGGAGGTACCGGGTGGACTTCGACGACACCCCCGAGGAGGCGTCCTACCGGGCGCACGTCCGCACCGTGCTCGACGAGCACGCGTCCGAGCTGCTGCACGTCTCACCGGGGGAGCCGGTCGACGCGCGCTCCCGCGAGGCGGAGCTGCGGGCCACCCAGCGGGTGCTGGCCGAGGCGGGGCTGGTCGGCGTCACGTGGCCGCGGGAGTACGGCGGGCAGGGCGGCACGCTGGTGCAGCAGGCGATCGTGGCCCAGGAGCTGGCCCGCGCCCGGGTGCCCACGCTGATCAACCACATCGGCATCGGCATGTGCGGGCCCACGGTCATCGCGCACGGCAGCGACGACCAGCGCTCCCGCTACCTGGCCCGGCTGCTGCGCGCCGACGACGTCTGGTGCCAGCTGTTCAGCGAGCCCGGCTCCGGCTCGGACCTCGCCGCGCTGCGCACCTCGGCCGTCCGCGACGGCGAGGACTGGGTCGTCAACGGCCAGAAGGTCTGGACGACGCTCGCGCACGTCGCCGACCACGGCATCCTGCTCACCCGCACCGACCCGGCCCGGCCCAAGCACGCCGGGCTGACGATGTTCGTCGTCGACATGCACGCGCCGGGCGTCACCGTCCGGCCGCTGCGCCAGATGAGCGGCGGCGCGGACTTCAACGAGGTCTTCTTCGACGACGTCCGCATCCCCGACGCTGAGCGGCTCGGCGAGCCCGGCGAGGGCTGGCGGGTCGCGCTCACCACGCTGATGAACGAGCGGGTCGCGATCGGCGGCGCCGGCAGCGACATCGGCCCGGCGCCGGAGTCGCTGGCCGCGCACGCCCGCGACCGGCTGCCCGCGCTCGACCCGGAGCGGCAGGCGCTGGCCCGGCAGGCGGTCGGGCGGGCGCTGGTCGCCTCGCTGGCCGCCCGCTACACCGGCTACCGGCGGTTCACCACGCTGTCCCAGGGCGGCGTGCCCGGCCCGGAGGCCAGCGCCGGCAAGCTCGGCGGCACCGCCGCGGCCCGGCTGGTCGCCGACGCCGGCGTCCGGCTGCTCGGCGACGACGCCGTGTACGGCGCCACCGCCGACGGCGACGACACCTGGCAGCGCGCGCAGGCCTACGTGCCCGGCATCGCGATCGCCGGCGGCACCGACCAGGTGCTGCGGAACATCCTCGGCGAGCGGGTGCTCGGCCTGCCGCCGGAACCCCGCACCGACAAGACCGCGCCGTTCTCCGGAGGTGCCCGGTGAACTTCGACCTGTCCGACGACCAGCGCGCGGCCGCTGCCGGCGCGCGCGAGTTCTTCACCGGCTCGGTCACCCCGGCCGCCGCCCGCGCGGCGCTCGAGGGCGCCGGCGTCCCGGGCCCGGGGCGCAAGGCACTGGCCGACATCGGCTTCCTCGGCATCACGGTGCCGGAGTCCGCGGGCGGCGCCGGCGGCAGCGTGCTCGACCTCGCCGTCGTCGCCGAGCAGGCCGGCGCCGTGCTGGCCGGGCCCTCCCTGGTCACCGCCGCGCGCGCCGCGGTGCTGCTGGAGTCCGCGCCCGACCTCGCCGCGCAGCTGGCCGACGGGTCGGCCGCGCTCGCCGTCCTCGACGGGCCGGTCACCGGCTCCGCGCCGTCGCTGGACGCCGCCGACGCCACGCTGTTCCTCGGCCTCGACGACGGCGCGCTCGTCGCCGGCGAGGGCGAGGTGACCCCCGGCCGGCCGATGGACGCCACCCGCGGGCTCGCCTCGGTGCGGATGACCTCCCGCCGGGTGCTCGCCGAGGACGCCGGGCAGCTGTGGGCGCGGGCCCGCCAGGTGGGCGCGGTGGTCCTGGCCGCCGAGGACCTCGGCGCCGCCGACCGCGCGGTGCTGATGGCCGTGGAGTACGCCCGCCAGCGCGAGGCGTTCGGCCGGGTCATCGGCTCCTACCAGGCGGTGAAGCACATGCTGGTCGACGCCTGGGTGGGCGTGGACCAGCTGCGCTCGCTGGTGTGGTGGGCGGCGTGGGCGGCCGACTCCTCGCCGGCCGAGCTTCCGCTGGCCGCGGCCGCCGCCAAGGCCTACGCCGCCGAGGTCGCCGAGCGGGCCACCGAGACGGCGATCCAGGTCCACGGCGGCATCGGGTTCACCTGGGAGCACGACGCGCACCTGTACTGGCGCCGCGCCAAGGTGGACCGGCTGCTGCTCGGGGACGCCGCCGAGCACCTGGACACCGTCGCCCGGCTCGCCGAGGCCGGCGCCCTGGGATGACGTTCGAGCAGCTCCGGTACGAGGTCGCCGGCCGCGTCGCCACGATCACCCTGTCCCGGCCCGACCGGCTCAACGCCTTCACGCCGGTGATGGCCGCCGAGCTGGCCCGGGCCGCGGCCGCCGCGGACGCCGACGAGGGGGTGCGGGTCGTCGTCGTCACCGGGGAGGGGCGGGCCTTCTGCGCCGGCGCCGACCTGGGCGCGGGCTCGGGGACCTTCGCCGACCGCGACCGCGGCGGGGACCCGCCGGTGCAGGGGACCGTCGACGGCGTCGCGCGGGACTGGGGCGGCGTCGCGTCGCTGCCGTTCGCCGCGCTGCGCAAGCCGGTGATCGCCGCGGTCAACGGCCCGGCGGTCGGCATCGGCGCGACGATGGTGCTGCCGATGGACGTGCGGATCGCGGCGGGGTCGGCCCGCTTCGGCTTCGTCTTCGCCCGCCGCGGCATCACGCCGGAGGCGGCGTCGACGTGGTTCCTGCCGCGGGTGGTCGGCATCAGCCGGGCGGTGGAGTGGGTGGCCACCGGCCGGGTGTTCGGCGCCGACGAGGCGCTGCGCGGCGGGCTCGTCAGCCGGGTGGTCCCCGACGCGGACCTGCTGCCCGCCGCGCTCGACCTGGCCCGGGAGATCGCCGACAACACCTCCGGGGTGGCGGTCGCCGCGGCCCGGCAGATGCTGTGGTCGATGCTCGGGGCGCCCTCGCCCTGGGACGCCCACCGGGTCGAGTCGCGCGCGCTGGCCGAGCTCGGCCGCGGGCCCGACGCCGCCGAGGGCGTGGCCGCCTTCCTCGCCAAGCGCGCGCCGGCGTTCACCACGCCGCTGGGGGAGGGGCCGGTGGCCGGCGTCCCGCCCTGGCCGCAGCCGCCGGACGACGTCGCCCCCTGAGCTCCACCGCGATCACGGCGCCGGAACCACCTCCGCACCCTCGCGGGCGGTCACGGCGCCGTGATCGCGGGCTACACCGCGGCGATGGCGGCCACGGGGGCGGTGCGGGCCGCGCGGCGGGCCGGCAGCACCGAGGACAGCAGCCCGGCGACGGTCGCGACGACGACGATCGCGCCCACCTGCAGCCAGGGGACGTCGACCACGACCTCGCCGGCCGTGCCGAGCACCGAGGCGGTCCCGGTCACCCCGTAGACCCCGCCGAGGACGACGCCGAGCACCGCGGCCACCCCCGACACCAGCACCGCCTCCCAGGCGAGCAGCCCGCGCAGCTGGCCGCGGGTCAGCCCCATCGCCCGCAGCAGGCCGTTCTCCTGCCGGCGCTCCACCACCGACAGCGCCAGGGTGTTGCCCACGCCGATCAGCGCGATGACCACCGCGACGCCCAGCAGGCCGGTGACCACGAGCAGCAGCACGTCGAGCACCTCGTCCAGCTGCTGGCGCAGGCTCACCACCCCGGTCACCTGGGCGTCGGTCGCGGCCGCGCCGACGGTGTCGGTGACCGTGTCGACGACGGCGGACTGCACGTCGGCGTCGGCGTCGTCCAGCCGCAGCCAGAGCTGGCCGACCGCGGCGTCCGGGGCGAGGGCGGCGAGGTCGGCGCCGGCGAGCAGCAGCGGGGCGTCCCCGTCCACGACCTCCGCGCGCAGCGTCACCGTCCGCCCGTCGAGGGAGAGCTCCACCGGGTCGCCCGTGCCGACCGACCAGGAGTCGGCCTGCCACTGCGGGACGAGCGCCTCGCCCGGCCGGGGCAGCCGCAGGTCGGCCGTCGACCGCAGCGCCGGGACGGCGGTCGCGGTGTCCACGCCGTAGGCCTCCCACGGCTCGCCGTCGGGACCGGCCGGCCGGGCGAGGGTGAGCGCCGTGCCGGTGGTGACGCCGTCGAGGGCCTCCAGCCGGTCCAGCAGGGACGGCGGCAGCTCCCCGCCGAGCCCCTCGACGACGACGTCGGCGGGATAGGCGGCGGCCAGCCCGGCGGTCGCCGTCGCCCGGGTGGACGCGGTGCCCACCACCATCGCGGTGGTCAGCGTGACGCCGATGAGCAGCGCGGTGGCCGTCGCCGCGGTGCGCCGGGGGTTGCGGGTGGCGTTGCCCGCGGCCAGCCGGGCCGGCACCCCGCCCACGCGGGACACCAGGCGGCCCGCCGCGCGGACCACCGGCGGCACCCCGCGCTGGGCGAGCAGGACGACGCCGAGGAAGCTCGCCACGCCGCCGGGCAGCGCGACGAACACCGACGCCACGGCCACGCCGAGCGCGAGCAGCCCCGTGCCGGGCACGAGCAGCGACAGTCCGAGCAGCAGGCGCAGCACGCCCGGGCGGGAGCGCAGGGGCGCGGGGTCGAGCGGGCGCAGCGCGGCCAGCGGCGCCACCCGGGTCGCCGCGCGGGCCGGGGCGAGCGCGGCCAGCAGGGTGGTCAGCGTGCCGACGGCGGGCCCCGCGAGGACCGCCGTGAGCGGGACCGCGAGCCCGGACAGCGGCACGGGGGAGTCCACGCCGCCGGCGAGCGCCGAGACGACGGCGGCGAGCCCGACACCGGCCGCGACCCCGACCGCCGAGGCGGCGAGCCCGGTGACCGCGGCCTCGGCCAGCACGCCGCGGCGCACCTGCCGGGCGGTGGCGCCGACGCAGCGCAGCAGGGCGAGCTCCCGGGTCCGCTGGGCGAGCAGGACGGCGAAGGTGTTGGCGATGACCAGCCCCGCCACGACGACCGCCACGGTGCCGAACACCAGGAGCACGGCGGCCAGCGCGGTGGCGTTGCCGAGCATCGACGCCGCGCGGTGCTCGGCCTGCTCGGTGCCGGTGCGCACGGTCAGCGGCTGCCCGGCGAGCGCGTCGCGCACCGCGGCGGCCAGGACCTCCTCGTCGGCGCCCGGGACGCCGGCGACCCGCAGCTCGGCCGGGTCGACCGCGCCCCAGGCCCGCGCCTGCGCGGGGGTGGCCCAGGCCCGCCCGTACAGGCCGGCCTCCGGGTCGCCGCCGAGGTCGACCACCCCGGTGACCGTCACGGGGGTGGAGGTCTGCGTGCCGTCCGGCGCGGTCCCGGCCACCTGCAGCACGTCGCCGACGCCCGCGCCGGCGCGCTCGCTGACCGCGACCTCGCCCGGCCGGTCGGGCAGCGCGCCGTCGGCCAGCCGCTGCCAGCGCAGCGCGGGGTCGTCGGCGACCGTCCCGACCAGCAGGTACTGCGCCCCGGTGCGGCCGGGGGTGACCGCCTGCACCGAGGTCTCCCACTCCGGCGCCACGGCGAGGACGCCGTCCAGGCCGGTGACGGCGGGCACGTCGTCGAGCAGGGAGCTGCCGTCGTCGGAGGTGACGACGGCGTCGGCGCCGAGGTGGCGGGCGCCGGCGGCGGTGAGCCCGGTGCTGCGGGTGGTCTCGTTGAGCACGAGCGTGGCGACGACGAACGCCACCGCGAGCACGACGGCCAGGCAGGAGGCGACCAGCCGCGGCAGGTGGGCGCGCAGGCCGGCGAGGGTGGTGGACAGCACCGGTCAGCCCCCGAGCCCGCGCAGCGCCTCGAGCACCGACGCGGCGGTGGGCCGCTCGACCTCCCCGGCGAGCCGCCCGTCGGCCAGCAGCACGACCCGGTCGGCGTAGGAGGCCGCGGTCGGGTCGTGGGTGACCATGACGACGGTCTGCCCGGTCTCGCGGACGCTGCTGCGCAGCAGGTCGAGCACCTCCGCGCCGGCGCGGGAGTCGAGGTTGCCGGTCGGCTCGTCGGCGAACACGACGTCGGGGCGGGGGAGCAGCGCCCGGGCGATGGCCACCCGCTGCTGCTGGCCGCCGGACAGCTCCGAGGGCCGGTGCCGCAGCCGCTCGCGCAGGCCGAGGCGGGCGATCACGGCGTCGAACCAGGCCGGGTCGGGACGGCGGCCGGCCAGCTGCATCGGCAGCACGACGTTCTCGCGCGCGTCGAGCACCGGCAGCAGGTTGAACGCCTGGAAGACGAAGCCGATCCGCTCGCGGCGCAGCCGGGTCAGCTCGTCGTCGCGCAGCCGGGTCAACTCGGTGTCGCCGAGGAAGACCCGTCCCGAGGTGGCGGTGTCCAGGCCGGCCAGGCAGTGCATGAGCGTGGACTTGCCCGACCCGGACGGCCCCATGATCGCGGTGAACTCCCCGCGGCCGAAGGCGACGTCGACGCCGGCCAGCGCGCGCACGGCCGTCTCGCCGGTGCCGTGCACCTTGGTCAGGCCGGTGGCGCGCACGGCGGCGGACGACACCGACGCCGGCGGCTCGCCGGGGACGGTCATGACGGGGACGGACACGGGAGACCTCCGCGGATCGCTTCTGGGACGACGACGACCCTCGCGGCCGCGGCCGTCCTCCCGCGTCGGAGCGGAGGGCGGTTCCCGCCGTCGCGCCGCTGCGTCCGTGGGCGGACCCCGGCGTCATCCCCCGGTCGTACGCGCACCTCCGCGGAGGTGCCCCGTGCGGTTCCGCGGAGGTGCCCGGCCTCAGGCGTCGCGGAGCAGGTCGGCGGGGGAGACCAGCCCGGTCCGGTAGGCGAGGACGACGGCCTGCACGCGGTCGCGCGAGCCGGTCTTCGCCAGCACCCGCCCGACGTGCGTCTTCACCGTCGCCTCGCTGACGAACAGCCGTTGCGCGATCTCGGTGTTGGTGGCGCCGAGCGCCATCTGCACGAGCACCTCGCGCTCGCGCGGGGTCAGCTCGGCCAGCTCGGTCGCCGGCGCGGGCGCCGACCCGGCCCCGCGCAGCATCGGCGCCACGTGCCGCAGCAGCCGGCGGGTGGAGCTGGCCGCGATCACCGAGTCGCCGGCGTGCACGGTGCGGACGGCGGCGAGCATCTCCTCCGGCGGCGCGTCCTTGAGCAGGAAGCCGCTGGCCCCGGCGCCGATCGCGGACACCACGTACTCGTCGAGGTCGAAGGTGGTCAGCACGACCACGCGCGGGGCCTCGGGCAGCGCGGTCACCTGCCGGGTGGCCTCGATGCCGTCGGTGCCGGGCATGCGGACGTCCATCAGCACGACGTCGGCCCGGGTGGACCGCAGCAGGTCGACGGCCGCGGCGCCGTCGCCGGCCTCCCCGACGACGGTCAGGTCGGGCTGGGAGTCGATGACCATCCGGAACCCGGCGCGGACCATCTGCTGGTCGTCGACCAGCACCACCCGGACGGTCACCGCGCGCCGCCCAGCGGCAGGACCGCGTGCACCCGCCAGCCGCCACCCGCGCGGGGGCCGGCCTCCAGCCGCCCGCGGTGCAGCTGGGCCCGCTCGTGCATGCCGCGCAGCCCCTGGCCGTGCCCGTCCCCCTCGGCCAGGGCCGCCGCCGCGCCGCGGCCGTCGTCGAGCACCGACAGCTCGAGGGAGTCCGGGCGCCAGTGCAGCCGCACCCACGCCCGGCCGCTGGGCCCGGCGTGCTTGAGCACGTTGGTCAGCGACTCCTGCACGATCCGGTAGGCGGCCAGCTGCGGGCCGGCCGCCATGGGCCGCGGCTCGCCCTCCACCAGCAGGTCGACGTCGAGCCCGCTGGCCCGGACGTCGTCGACGAGGGCCGGGACGGCGGTGACGTCGGGCTGCGGGGCGTACTGCTCGGCAGCGCCGTCGCGCAGGACGCCGAGCAGGGCGCGCATGTCGGTCAGCGCCTGCCGGCCGGTGGCGGCGATCGCCTCCAGCGCGCCGGTGGCCACCTCCGGATCGGTCCTCCCGGCGTAGCGGCCGCCGTCGGCCTGCGCGATGACCACCGACAGGGAGTGCGCGACGACGTCGTGCATCTCGCGGGCGATCCGGGCCCGCTCGGCGGTGGCGGCCAGCCGCATCTCCTGGTCGCGCTCGATCTCCAGCAGCCGGGCGCGCTCGGCCAGGCCGGCGAGCTCACCGAGCCGGGAGCGGCGCACCCGGCCCAGGGCCCAGGCCGCGACGACGGACACGCTGACCGAGCCGGCGCTGACCACCAGGGAGTCGGGCAGGTCCGAGGAGTACCAGCGCAGCGCCACGAGGACGGCGCCGGTGAACCCGAGGACCAGCCCCGCCCGCGAGGCCCACGGCGGCGCGTAGGCGGCCAGCGCGTAGACCATGAGCAGCGCGGAGACGTTGGCGGCGAGGAAGTCGGTGCCCGCGACCAGCTCGAGCAGCCCCACGGCGGTGACGGCGGCGGCCGCGGGGACCGGGGCGCGACGGCGCCAGGCCAGCGGGGCGACCAGCAGCACGCCGAGGACGAACGCGACGCCCTCGGACGGCCAGTACGCCCGCGCGGGCGCGACGACGGTGACCAGCCCGACGAGTGCGGCGAGCGCGGCGTCGACCTCGAAGGGGTGCGCGCGCAGCCGCGCCACCAGGCGCTCGAGGAGGGGCCGCTCGTCCATCGCGCCGAATCTAGGCAGCGCGGCGCGCGCCGTCGTCCACCCGGGGGAGGACCCGCCCGTCGGACCGGGGGCGGAGGCGCTCAGTCCTCGTTCAGGTGGCGCAGCAGTGTCTCGCCGATGTCCCGCATCGCCGCGACCTGCTCGGGGGTGAGCTGGTCGAACAGGTGGGTGCGCACGCCCTCGACGTGGATCGGCGCGGCGCCCTCCAGGGCGGCGAAGCCCTCGTCGGTGAGGACGGCGAGCAGCCCGCGCCCGTCCTCGGCGCAGACCTGACGGCGCACCCAGCCGCGCTCCTCGAGCCGGGACACCGCGTGCGACAGCCGGCTGCGGGAGGACAGGCAGCGGTCGGCCAGCTCGCTCATCCGCATCTGCCGGCCGGGCGTCTCCGACAGCTGCACGAGGATCTCGTAGTAGGTGTGCGGGATGCCGGTGGCCCGCGTGAGCTCGCGGTCGAGCCGGTCGTTGAGCAGCTGGGTGCTGTAGAGCCAGGCCCGCCAGGCCTTCTGCTCCTCGGCGTCGAGCCAGCGTGGCTCCCCGGCGGGCGGGCCGGCGGCAGCCCCCGCTCCGGGTGACACCTGCGTCGTCATGTCCCTCAGGGTACTGGCGGAATAGTCAAGCGCTCAACTACGCTGTGGACCGCGGAAGCTCAAACGCTCAACCACTGAGAGGTCCCTCCCATGACCAGCACCACCGCCGTCCAGATCCCCGGCTACGTCGCCGGCACCTGGGACATCGACGCCACCCACTCCACCGTCGGCTTCTCCGTCCGCCACATGATGGTGAGCAAGGTCCGCGGCTACTTCACGGAGTTCTCCGGCGAGATCGTCACCGCCGAGGACCCGGCCGCCTCCTCGGTGACCGCCACCATCGACATGGACTCGATCGACACCCGCCAGGAGCAGCGCGACGCGCACATCCGCTCCGCCGACTTCTTCGACGTGGGCAACCACACCGTCATGACCTTCCGCTCGACCGGCGTCGTCGCCGACGGCGAGGACTGGACCGTCCAGGGCGACCTGACCATCAAGGGCATCACCAAGCCGGTCACGCTGGCCCTCGAGCTCAACGGCTTCGGTCCCGACGCCTACGGCGGCTACCGCGCCGGCTTCAGCGCCAAGACCTCCATCTCCCGCAAGGCCTTCGGCGTCGACATCGACATGCCGATGGACGGCGGCGGCGTCGTCGTCGGCGACAAGATCGACGTCGAGCTCGAGATCGAGGCCGTGCTCCGCACCGCCTGATCCGCTCCCGAGGGCCCCGGACGCGCAGCGCGCGTCCGGGGCCCTCGCGCGTCCGGACCCACCTCCGCGCGTCCTGGCTCACCTCCGCGCGTCCTGGCTCACCTCCCACGGTCGGCCAGGACGCCGCACGATCAGCCCACCTGATCGTGCGGTGCCCCTCCGGGGACACTGGGGGCATGACGACGTCCGTGCTGACCCGCGCCCGCACCCGGCTGTCCTCCGCCGTCCTCGTCGCCGTCGGGCTGGCGGCCGGCTTCGGCGTCGCGCAGGGCACCGGCGTCCGGGCGCTGGGCGGGGCGGTGTTCCTCGCCGGCGGGCTGGGCGCGGCCTGGCTGTGGGTGCAGCGCCGCGGCGTGGCGGTCGCCCTCGGGCTCGGCGCGCTCTACGTCGGCGCGTTCGTCCTGGCGCACGTGCTGGCCCTCGGCGCCGGGTTGCCGGCCTGGCTGGCGGTGAGTCTGGTCACGATCGCCGCTGCAGGGGTGACGTACGCGGTGGCGGACCGGCCGCAGGCGGAGGTCCCCGGGCGCTGAGCCCCTAAGCTGGGTGGGAAGGTCGCGACCCCGGCGGCCGTTGTACGGAGCACCGCGAGCGCTGCCGCCGCGGGATCCCCCTGACTCTCCCCGAGGTGCCCTTCCGCATGCCCACCCGCGACGACCTGCGCAACGTGGCGATCATCGCCCACGTCGACCACGGCAAGACCACCCTGGTCGACGCCCTCCTCCGCCAGGCCGGTGCGCTCGGCCGCGCCAAGGGCGAGGGGACCGACGCCGACACGACGCAGGACCGCGTCATGGACTCGATGGACCTCGAGCGCGAGCGCGGCATCACCATCCTGGCCAAGAACACCGCCATCCGCCTGGCCGACGAGAACGGCAACCCGGTGACGGTGAACATCGTCGACACCCCCGGCCACGCCGACTTCGGCGGCGAGGTCGAGCGCGGCCTGTCGATGGTCGACGGCGTCGTGCTGCTCGTGGACTCCTCCGAGGGCCCGCTGCCGCAGACCCGCTTCGTGCTCCGCAAGGCGCTCGGCAAGGGGATGCCGGTGATCCTGGTGGTCAACAAGACCGACCGGTCCGACGCGCGCATCGCCGAGGTCGTCGACGAGACCTACGAGCTGTTCATGGAGCTGCTCGAGGACAACGGCCTGGACACCGACGCCCTCGAGTTCCCGATCGTCTACTGCAACGGCAAGGAGGGGCGGGCGTCGCTCACCCGGCCCGCCGACGGCACCAGCCCCGACAGCCCCGACCTCGCGCCGCTGGTCACGACGCTGCTGGAGACCATCCCGGCGCCGACCTACGACGCCGAGGAGCCGCTGCGCGCGCAGGTCACCAACCTCGACGCCTCGCCCTACCTCGGCCGGCTGGCGCTGCTGCGCATCCACTCCGGCACGATGAAGAACGGCCAGACCGTCGCCTGGTGCCGCACCGACGGCAGCGTCAAGAACGTCAAGATCACCGAGCTGCTGGTCACCGAGGGCCTCACCCGCACCCCGGCCGACAGCGCCGGCCCCGGCGACCTCGTCGCCATCGCCGGCATCGAGGACGTCATGATCGGCGACACCCTCGCCGACCCGAACGACCCGCGGCCGCTGCCGCCCCTCACCGTCGACGAGCCGTCGATCTCGATCACCATCGGCATCAACACCTCGCCGATCTCGGGCAGGAGCGGCAAGAAGCTCACCGCCCGGCTGATCAAGAACCGCCTCGACCAGGAGCTGGTCGGCAACGTCTCGGTGCGCATGCTGCCCACCGAGCGCCCCGACACCTGGGAGATGCAGGGCCGCGGCGAGCTGGCGCTGGCCATCCTCGTCGAGCAGCTGCGCCGCGAGGAGTTCGAGCTCACCGTCGGCCGCCCGCAGGTGGTCACCAAGGAGATCGACGGCAAGCTCCACGAGCCGGTCGAGCGGGTCACCATCGACACCCCGGGCGAGTACGTCGGGACGCTGACCCAGGCGCTGGCCTCCCGTCGCGGGCGCATGGAGAACCTGGTGCACCACGACACCGGCTGGGCGCGGATGGAGTACGTCGTCCCCTCGCGCGGCCTCATCGGGTTCCGCACCGAGTTCCTCACCGAGACCCGCGGCACCGGCGTCCTCAACCACAACCTCGAGGGCTACGAGCCGTGGATGGGCGACATGCGCGCCCGCCCGACCGGCTCGCTGGTGGCCGACCGGCAGGGCGTGGCGACGTCGTACGCGATGTTCTCGCTGCAGGAGCGCGGCCAGATGATGGTCACCCCGGGCACCGAGGTGTACGAGGGCATGATCGTCGGGGAGAACTCCCGGCCCGACGACATGGACGTCAACATCACCAAGGAGAAGAAGCTCACCAACATGCGGTCCTCGACCGCGGAGGAGCTCGAGCGCCTGGTGCCGCCGAAGGTCCTCAACCTCGAGCAGGCGCTGGAGTTCTGTGCCGAGGACGAGTGCGTCGAGGTGACGCCGGCCGCCGTCCGCGTGCGGAAGGTCATCCTCGACCAGAACGAGCGCGGCAAGGCGAAGAACCGCAAGCCCAAGGCGTGAGCCACCCGTGCACTCCCGCGGGTGTGGACGCCTCGCCCAGCCCCCCGCCCGGCCGCCCGCCGCGGGGGCCCGCGCGTGTCCGCGGGACTGGCCGGCCG